>JBOEHG010000001.1:0-28202 GCA_050633825.1 Cellvibrionaceae bacterium
CCTGCGGTTGATGCAATATCTGCATCACGAGCAATTTTCTGAAAATAAGTTTTAATGGCAATAGCAAAAGCAAAAAAGAAGTGATCAATAATATAAAGCGCACCAGCAATATTCGCATTATCAACAACGGCATAAGAGGCAAAAACAATAATCAAGCCGACATATTCAATGGTCAGTGCTCGACGCTCCCCAATAATGCCAATCCATTGACCGATTTTAGCTGCAAAAAATAAATTAAATACGTAATTTGCAAGAAATAGCAAAGCAATAGATGCGGCAGAATAATTAAATTTCTCAACCAACAAAAAACCAGCGAATACAACAAAAATCTGTCTACGAGCACCACTTAAAAAAGTAAGCAGATAGAATAACCAATAACTTTTTCGTAGAACAATATGTTTATGTTGCTCTGTATGACTCTTAAACTGAGGAAAGCTGGCCCATAAGAATAAAATAATGGCAAGACCGAGGCCACCAAATAAAGTATATATTACAACATAAGGGACCTGAAGATACTCCAACATTACCCACATAGACCCAAAAACTAATATCGAGGCTGCTGCTCGAACCGCCAATGACCTGCCCATAAAATGCGGCGTTTCTTTTTTAGGAATCCATTGAAGGATAAGCGATTGGTGTATGGTTTCAAAATAATGAAAACCAATAGACATAATCACCGTGGTAATATAAAGACCTAAAACTGACGGAAAATACCCCGTTAATAAAACACCAATAGAAAGCAATAATAGCGACAGTAAGGCAAAGCGTTGTTCGCGGATAATCAGTAAAACCCAAACAGCGGTAAAGGCTAAAAAACCGGGAATTTCACGCAAGCTTTGTAAAATCCCAATTTCTTTTCCCGTAAAGCCGGCGGCTTCCTTACTAAAATTATTAATTAATGCCATCCATGTAGAGAAAATTAATGGCATTACAAATGCCATAAGTAAGAGCAAAACAAAAGGCGTTTTCCAGCCATCGCGAAAATAATCGCGGTATAAAGACTTCATAAAAATACTCTGGCATAAGGCCAATAAAAAATAGTACTCCCCATTAAACACCGACTTATGTGAATACTAGGCTAAATAAACAACAACTATTTTTTCTTGGATGCCCAAATCGCTAACTTATGCTTCATCGTCTGTTGGGATACTTGGTCTTCCGGGAGGGGTTGTATCACTTTATCGTGTACAAGCAATCGGTAGATATATTCTATTTTTTCACTGGCAGAATCGGTGGCTTCAAACTCGACAACGCCACGAGATTCGCCGTATTTAATCCCTTCTTCAATAGCTTTTTTGACCAGCTCTTTCTCATTTTTCAGTTTCTTCATGAAGACCTCAAAACAATCGAAAATAACACTACAAATAAACAGATAAAGAGTGACTTATCTGCTTACAGCAGTTACAAAAATTACAGTGCTGATCATAACAGAGAAACTAGGGAAAATGGAGCCATCCTCTTGTGTGAGAATATCATCTGCCCCTGCATCCAAAGCAGCCTCCATTAGCTTATCTTCGTCACCTGTCTCCGACACGGGCAATCGCTTTATCGATGGTGTCGCACCTTATATTAACGCCCAAGACTTTATCGATAGTTCCTCTAAGTGTCGGATTATCTTCAGGGTTAGGGCCCGTCTTAGCCGCAACAACTAGCTAGCGGATAAAACACCTTGCCTCTCTTTGCGTCTTAAGCGGCTTTGCGGTGTTTAATATTGGCCCATTTACTGTGTCCAGCCATAAACTATGGAATCTCTTTCCTCTTGGCTGTTGCTTCTTTAAGCAACAACACCAGCCTTACTTTTCTGCTTTCTTCTCGTTTAATTTTATATTCAATTCGCGTAATTGTTTGCGGTCAACAATTCCTGGCGCATCGGTCAATACACAAGCAGCAGACTGAGTTTTAGGGAAGGCAATCACATCACGAATCGATTCGCTGCCGGTCATCAACATAATCAGACGATCAAGACCAAAGGCTAAACCACCGTGTGGTGGCGCACCGTATTGAAGTGCATCGAGTAAGAAACCAAATTTCTCGCGCTGCTCTTCCTCGCCAATACCTAATATCTTAAATACTGTTTGCTGCATGGTTTGATTGTGAATACGGACAGAACCACCACCCAGTTCTGTTCCATTCAAGACCATATCGTACGCTACCGATAATGCATCACCCGGGTTAGCTTCAAGTGCTTCCGGTGTGCAGGCAGGGGCAGTAAATGGGTGATGTAGTGAAGTCCAGCCACCCTCAATTTCTTCAAACATCGGAAAATCAACCACCCATAACGGTGCCCACTCGCAAGTATAAAGATCAAGATCTTCACCCAACTTACAACGTAAAGCGCCCAATGATTCAGATACGATGTTTTCTTTATCTGCGCCAAAGAAAATCAAATCGCCATTATTTGCACCGACGCGTTCAAGGATGGCCCCACGAACATCATTCGGTAAAAATTTAACAATGGGTGACTGTAAACCATTCTCTAAGTCAGATTTATCGTTAACCTTTATATAGGCTAAGCCTTTAGCGCCATAGATACTCACATACTTCGTGTAATCATCAATTTGCTTACGCGTTAACTTGTCGTTACCGCCTTCTATTTTTAATGCAGCTATACGACCTTTAGGGTCATTGGCAGGCCCAGAAAACACCTTAAACTCAACCTCGGTCATCAGGTCTTTGATATCGACCAATTCCAGAGGAATACGTAAATCTGGCTTATCTGAACCATACTTGGCCATAGCTTCGGCATAAGGCATTCGAGGAAACCCTCCTAACTCAATCCCTTTAAGGTCCTTAAATACCTTCACAATCATGGCTTCAGTCATCGACATAATTTGCTCATCGCTCATAAATGAGGTTTCAATATCGATCTGTGTAAATTCAGGCTGACGATCCGCACGTAAGTCTTCATCACGAAAACATTTGGCAATTTGATAATAACGATCAAAACCAGAGACCATTAACAACTGTTTAAATAACTGTGGCGATTGCGGTAGCGCGAAAAACTTGCCTTCATGAGTACGAGAAGGCACCAAATAATCACGCGCACCTTCTGGCGTTGCACGAGTGAGGATAGGTGTTTCTATATCCAAAAACTCATTGTCATCCAGATAGTTACGAATAGCAGATGTCACTTTAGAGCGGAAGCGCAAATTGTTTTGCATCTCTTCACGGCGTAAATCCATATAACGGTACTTCAGACGAACATCTTCACCGACACTACCGTGCTCATTCAGTGGGAATGGTGGCGTTTCTGCCACACTAAGAATTTCAAGCTCAGTACCATAAACCTCTATTTCGCCAGTAGACATATTCGGGTTAATGGTGGCTGCATCACGAGCGCGCACCTTACCGGTGACTTGCAATACATATTCACTACGGACCTTATCGGCCAGAGCGAAGTTTTCCTTGCCATCTGGATCAAAAACAACCTGAACAATGCCATCTCTATCACGAAGATCGATAAAAATAACACCGCCATGATCACGGCGACGATCAACCCAACCACATAAAGTGACAGTTTGATCAATAAAAGTGGTGTTGAGCGCTCCACAGTAATGACTGCGCATAATGAATTCCTTAAAAAGTGTCTATAAAATCAACCTGCTTTCGCAGAGCTTGAAGATGTCTTAGTACTCGGCTGGCTATCAGTTTTCTTTGCGCCAGAAGAGCTTGTTGATGAGTCAGATTTTCCTGCGTCACCCGCTAAATTTTTCTTTTTGCCTGACTTAAAGTCAGTTTCATACCAACCACTGCCTGATAGCCGAAACGCTGCCGCAGAGATTTTTTTCACCAAAGCCGGCTTACCGCACTGAGGACAATCGGTTAACGGATCATCACTCATTTTTTGCAATGCCTCGAGTTCATGCTCGCATTCAGTACAGCTATATTCATATATTGGCATAGAGTCACATACCTACATCTACATAAATGGATAATGGGAATCGATAGTGGAAATCGAAAGGGCGCAGATTATACCTTAGGCGAGTGCGGCCTTAAACCTGAAATTGATCGTTTTGCAGACAGAATTTAACCATCGATTCAAGGAAAGCTGTATATTTTTGCGACACAGCATAAGAATTTTGCATTTAGCACTTAATTTATAGGGTTTTTTCTTGATGCTTGCATTTATATGCTATATATATAGCACCTGTTGCTTCTGGATCTAGCCGAGCCGGAGTGATTTTATTAACATCATAACTAAAAAGGTAATATTATGGCCGCACGTAAAGCCGCTGCTAAGAAAAAAGCACCCGCCAAGAAGAAAGCTCCAGCCAAGAAAGCCGCTGCTCCTGCTAAGAAAATCAAAGCTGTTAGCGAGCGTTATTCAAAAACTCAAATTTTGACTCAAATCGCTGAAAACACCGAATTGTCTAAAAAACAGGTTCAATCTGTACTAGACGAATTAACTGACATCATTGAAGGTCATGTTAAAAAGCGCGCTTGTGGTGAATTTGTCATGCCAGGTCTAATGAAAATCGTTACTGTGAAAAAGCCTGCGAAAAAAGCACGCAAGGGTATCAACCCCTTCACTGGCGAAGAAACGACGTTCAAAGCAAAGCCTGCCAGTATTGCAGTTAAAATTCGCCCATTGAAAAAATTAAAAGAAATGGCTGAATAAGCTCAGGCTTACCTTGTCGAATAACAGGAAGTGAATGACTTCCTGTTATCTTCTTCTATTACAATTGATTATCTAGTCAGTTGTTGGGTTTTCTTCCCTTAAAATTAAGCCTTAAAGCCAATATTTAAACCCAAAAGCCCTTCTCGTAGCTCGTTGACTCGCCTTTTTATTGAAACGGAATCATATTCCAATGCTGGCACTTGCCCCCAAACAGGCCCCGGCCATGCTGAATCATCGGTAAAACGTGCAATATGGTGTAAGTGCAATTGCGGCACCATGTTGCCTAGTGCTGCAACATTCATTTTTTCAGGCCTATACAGTGTCGTCATTACCCGAGAAAGCGAGCATGACTCAAGTAGCAGTTGCTGCCTATCCTCATGATCTAACTCATAGATTTCTCTGAGTTTTGCCCGCTTCGGCACCAAAATAGTCCAAGGGTAGTTAGCATCTTTGAAAAGTAACACCAAGGATAGAGGCAGCTCCCCCACCTTATAAGTATCCTCAGCCAAACGGGAATCAAGCTCAAACATAAAAAAATCCTAAATAGCAAAGCTAAGTAATTATCAAAAATGCTATTAAAGCAGGTTTTTATTGAAGTCAGTATTGTTTTTCGCTACTGTTACAGAACGCTGGTTTGTCAGCGTCCTGTCTGCGGAAAGGGCTGCGCCCAACAATACATCTTATTTTTAGCGAATTCCTACATCCTGAATGCAGACCGGGGTAAATACGAGGAACTCGTTATGATCGAAAATCTTAAAGCGCTGCGCGCCCAAAAAACCTCCCTTAAACTCTTCGAATTTAAAGATGGCGATCCCCGCCGGGCAAACCCTATTTCTATTGAGCAGCAAAAAAAGCTGGCGAAAGAATTACTTAAACAATTCAAACAGGATAACTCTGAAGCCATAGAACGTTTTAGACAAATATTTACAGGCAGTATTAACGGGGCTACTCTGGCACGAGCTCAACATGTTATCGCACAGGAAAACGGGTTTAAAAAATGGACTGACCTCAAAGCCTTTGCTGAACATTCCGAGATTTCACGCAAAGCAATTGCCAGTGGCGAACCAACAGCTCTGGATCACGAATACCCTACCCTCCACATTCGCTGTGGTAACGACTTGATGCATGCACTAGCATTGGCGGGCTTTAATGGCGACTTTCTGGCTTTTGCCGATCCTTATGTTCAAGGGCCGGTTATCAATACAAATTCTCTCTCAGACTTTCTTGATAAACGCATTGATTTTTTGATGGAAGATTCTTATAAGGAAAAAATTAACTTTAAGCAGCTTATCACACAAGATTACCTTGATTTAGAAAAAGCCAAAAGCTATGACCGTGTTTGTATCTGGCTAGAACATGACTCTTACGATCAATTGATCCTTGCAAAGCTGCTTCATTTTTTTAGTGATAAACATAATAGACCAAAACAACTTCAGATGATTAATATCACTCATTTTCCGGGTGTTAAAAAATTTATTAGTATTGGTAGCCTTCCCCCCGAAGCCATGCGCACTCTTTGGCGAGAATTTACAGATGTCACTGAAGCACAACTGCTGACAGGGAAGCACGCATGGGAAGCACTGACATCACCTGACCCGATAAAGATGCACCAACTGATTTTATCAAAAACACCACAAGTGCCAACATTGGCGAATGCATTTCACCGGCACCTAAGAGAATTACCCTCTACTGAAAATGGACTGAGCTTGACTGAACAACAAACATTACAAATTTTATTAGATAAAGGCTCAATAGATGCTGACAAGCTATTCGCCTGGAATAACCACCACTACGAACCTCTGGCTTATATGGGTGATTTACAATACTGGCGGGTATTAGACACATTAAGAAATAGCGAAAATCCAGCTATCACAGTTGAAGTTCTCGATAGCAATATTGATGATAAGGTCACACTAAAAGAGTACAACCACCGTAAACACTGGCATATATCACTAAGCCCCATAGGAGAAAAATTGCTGATGGATGATATCCATTGGTTAAAAATAAATACCATAAAACGTTGGGTAGGTGGCACCCAAATAGATACTTCGACAGGGAAAGCATGGACTATTAGGCGCTCAGATCATTCTGTAGTGGAAATTTCCTTGTAATTTGTTGAAAATAGGCCTTTTTATACTCTTTACCCACTAGGAAATATACTCAAATGCGCGCTAGCCGTTTTCTAATCGCCACATTAAAAGAAACCCCTGCTGATGCAGAAGTTATTAGCCATCAGTTAATGCTACGCGCGGGATTAATCCGTAAGTTAGCCTCGGGGCTTTATACATGGCTACCACTGGGGCTGCGTGTATTACGTAAAGTTGAACGCATTATTCGTGAAGAAATGGACAATGCCGGCGGGCAAGAAGTGCTTATGCCAGTTGTACAACCGTCAGAATTATGGGAGGAATCAGGACGCTGGCAACAATACGGGCCAGAGTTACTGCGTATCGAGGATCGGCATCAACGCCCTTTTTGCCTTGGCCCAACTCATGAAGAAGTCATTACCGACCTTATTCGTAATGAAATTAGCAGTTATAAACAACTGCCGGCTAACTTTTATCAAATTCAAACAAAATTTCGAGATGAAATTCGTCCTCGTTTTGGCATTATGCGCTCTCGCGAATTTATCATGAAAGATGCTTATTCTTTTCATATCAGCCAGGAATCTCTCCAAGAAACTTATGATGTAATGCACCAAACTTACTGTAATATTTTTAATCGTATCGACCTTGACTATCGCCCAGTATTGGCTGATACCGGTTCTATTGGCGGTTCTGGCTCTCATGAATTTCATGTGCTTGCTGACAGCGGTGAGGATGATATTGCCTTCAGCACAGAAAGCGACTATGCAGCCAATATTGAACTGGCAGAAGCTATCGAAACCAATAAACGTCAAGCCCCTTCCCAAGCATTGGCAGAGGTCGCCACCCCAAATCAACATACTATTGAAGAAGTCGCCAACTTTTTAAATTTACCTGAAGAAAAAACGGTTAAAACACTGATTGTACTCGGGGAAGAAGACGAGCAAGGGGAACAAGCATTGATTGCGCTCGTATTAAGAGGAGATCATACACTTAACAGTATTAAAACTGAGAAAATATCAGGCATTGCAGAACCACTCACCTTTGCACCAGAAGATAGAATCGAAAAAGAACTGGGATGCAAGGTGGGTTCCTTAGGGCCAAAAGGTTTAAATATAAAAACCTATGTCGATCGTGGTGCAGCGGTACTTAGTGATTTTGTCTGCGGTGCAAATAAAGAAGGCGTTCACCTAACGGGTGCTAACTGGGAAAGAGATATCACAGCAGGCGATATTGTTGATATTCGTAATGTGGTTATTGGAGACCCTAGCCCTTGCGGAAAAGGCTCACTGGAGATTAAACGAGGTATTGAAGTTGGCCATATATTCCAACTAGGCACTAAATACAGTGAAGCAATGAATGCCAATGTGCTTGATGAAAACGGTAAAGCAAAAACAATGATTATGGGCTGCTATGGCATTGGTGTCACACGTATTGTTGCAGCGGCTATTGAACAAAACCATGATCAAAGTGGCATTGTTTGGCCAGAATCAATTGCACCCTTCCACATTGCCTTGATCCCTATTAACCCGCATAAATCAACAGCGGTATCAGAAAAGTGCGAAGCACTTTACAGTGAACTCAAACAAGCAGGCTATGATGTTATTTATATGGATGAAGCCAAAGCCCGCTTGGGCGTTATGTTAGCGGATACTGAACTAATGGGAATACCTCACCGTATTGTTGTTGGTGATCGCGGCTTAGACAAAGGAACTCTCGAGTATAAAGGCCGTAAAGACGAAGGCAATCAAGATATCGCCGTAGATGATATATTAAATTTTTTAAACTCGACCATTAATTAATATTTAAGATTATGTTTAAAAAATTATTCATTAAAAAGCAGCTCTCTAACTTGCTCCTGTTGATGCTAATGCCAATAGCGGTATTAGCATCTCAACAAAGTCGACAAGCTGTTGATGATGAACTCAGACAACAATTAAAAACCGCTATTGCCGCTTCTGATAGCTTTGAAGATCGCTTTGATGCTGAAGTATGGCTAACTGCCATGTCCCATAAACTCAAGCGCTATATAAAAGATCCTGAAGAACGGCTGTATATATTGCGGAATGTTCACCGTGAAGCCAAACGGGCAGGCCTAGACCCAGAATTAGTATTAGCCGTTATTCAAATTGAAAGTGCATTTGACCCATATGCGGTTTCAGTCGTTGGTGCGCAAGGAATGATGCAGGTAATGCCCTTTTGGAAAAAAGAAATTGGTCGCCCAGACGATAATTTAATTAATATGGAAACTAATCTACGCTATGGTTGTACCATACTAAAGCATTATCTGGACCGAGAAAAAGGAAAGCTTGCTCCCGCACTTGCACGATATAATGGCAGTTACGGCAGCTATAAATATTCAAGAAAAGTAATGGGTGCCTGGATTGATCGCTGGAAATAACTGGACATAAATAGTGCCAACCCATTAACCTATCCACCCACCCCATCCATCTTACTTGAGCAAAACTCAAGAGAAAGAATGCGTCTTTACATCATATAACACTTCTATTTCATCCATTAAAATATCAATACCCTGTTTAACCCTTTCCCAAGGCTGGCAATAACTCAAACGAATACACTGATGTTGATGAGGCCACAAGTCATTACCCAAGGGCTGAAAAAAATGATGCCCAGATAATACCAATACGCCCTTTTCTTTTAAGCGTTCGTAAAGCTGTTGGCTACTAATAGGCAAATCCTGAAACCAAAGCCACAGAAAAAAGGCCCCTTCAGGCTTGTGAATTTTAACGGGTAAACCTCTCACTGCGTCAGCAAGATAATTCACTGTTTGCTGCATTTTTTGCAAATAATATGGCTTGATTGTTTCTAGTGACAAGGTCATTAAATCGTTTGTCTGTATCAATGACTTACACAGTGTAGGACCAAGGTTGCTTGGCGCTAATGATAAGCTAGCTGTAGCACGAGAAAATCGTGTAATAATATCTTCATGAGCAATAACAATGCCGGTACGCACTCCCGGCAAACCTAACTTAGACAAACTCAGTATCAAAATCGTATCATCATCCCAATCCATTGAGTGATCAACAAATGTTACACCAGGAAAAGGCTTGCCATAAGCCGCATCAATCATCATGGGAATCTTTCGTTGACGACACAGTTTTTTTAATTGATTTACCTCATCATCGGTAATTAAATTTCCAGAAGGGTTAGTTGGCCTTGAAAAGCAAACTGCCGCGGCATTATCGTTTAACTCGATATCAGAAAAGTTAACAGCATATTTAAAAAAGGTATCATCTATATCGATAATATTTGGGCGATAGCCCTTAAACATACCTGCATCGAGACCGGCATCAGCGTATCCAAGATAATCTGGAACCATGGGTAAGACAATATGCTTATTTTCTTTTTCTTTGTCTTCCCCGGCTAACATATTAAATAATGTAAAGAACGCCGACTGACCACCATTACTAATAGCAATATTATTTGCACTCACCGACCAACCATATTGCTCAGATAAAAAATCTGCCATCATCGATAAGAAAGAGGGGTCGCCTTGCGGAGGTTGGTATTCTCCAACTAACTTGTGCAGTCGATTTGGGTTTTGAGCAATGGCTTGTAGATGTTGGGCAATGCATGCTTCAACCTTGTCTATCTGTGCAGGGTTTCCACCTCCCATAAAAATCATTTCTGGATTTTGGTTGAGCGCATCACCTAAATCCTCCATCAATGAAACTATTCCTGAAAGGCCCGTAAATCGTTTAGCGAAGTGGCTCATATATTATCCTGCTTTAATACAACAGAGGTGAGTGGGTAAATCACATGTTAGTTAGCTTTGATACTCTCTAATATAAACTATGTCTAATACAAACTATATCTAATATAAGCTAGGCCTAACAAACCAAGCCTAAGTCAAATCAGATTTAATATGACTGATTGTAGTCAGTAATTTTTTACTATTTTATTTTGGTACCCTCAACTTTTATAATATAAGGAATACCTATTAAAATCTTAATTAGAGAGTCATATTTATTTTTATAGGATTACTACAAAAATCCATTTCATTTTGACACCATCAATAAACCAACACAATCCATTTAACTGAAAAAAGCAAACAAACATAGCATTTTTCAAGCAATCATAGAAAATCACATACAGTTGGGATGGTTAGGTATTAGAAAAACAAATGGTATGATCGATTACATTAATCAAGCAAACGATCAAGATTACCCGCTAATGTTTCAATAGCATCTTCGGGAAAGATTAAAAGAAGGTGGCAACTAAAAGGGTGTGATTCAATATGATAATGAATCTCCACTGCTACCATTTGCTGAGCATCAATGATTGTTTTCAAATCAAAAGCATCGGGGGCAATATGCATGCCCTCTATAGTCATATCTTTTCTAATCACATTGGTTTCAAATATCTCACCCAAACGATCAAAACAAGTATCACTAATGGTATCGAATAAATCCTTCATTAATTGAATGTTATCAGTATCCGTGTGAAGTGTTCGGTTTGAACAGTCGGCTAAACTATTCATACTTTCGTCACTGACAATAACCAGTGCACGACAAGCCAAATCACCAACACTACAGTCCTGAGTCATAACAGAAGTCGGAGACCTTATTTCAATTTCATCAAATGAGGAGATTAATGTTGATGGGTCAACACAGCGAATAACAGGAATGGGTAAACACACAAAATGATTGGTTAGACTAGCCAGTGATTCGGCCGCAGCGCCCATGGCGACATTAGTCAACTCTTGCAAACAATCCCGTTGTTCTTCATTGAGCGGTAAAGCAAGGCTCATGAGCTAATCACCAATTCACTAGTAAAATAATAAGAATAATTACCCAGAATAAGGTAACTACATTAAGCCATAAGCGTTAAGAACTTCGGCCAACTTTTCTTTGTTTACGGGCTTTTTAATAAAATCAATAGCGCCCAGTTTTTTAACACGCTCACGGGCTTCTGGCTGTATATCACCGGAAATAACAATAATCATTGCATTGAGGCCTTCGTTGAATACCTCCTCCAATACACCATATCCATCCATTTCAGGCATGGTAAGGTCTAGAAATGTCATCTCACCCTTGCCTTCGCGGATAGCAGATAGTCCTTCAAGCCCATTAGTAGCATAAGTAATATCTACATCCCAACTGTCAGGTAACGAACGCGTGACCTGTTTACGGGCCATATTAGAGTCATCACAAATAAGTAGAGGTGTTGCCATAAAAATTGTGTTACATCATTGATTTAATGGAAATATTTACCTTTTTCGTTACCCAATGATAACGATATATGTCTAAGTATAGACAGAATTTGGGAATCGTCAGGTTTTTTACAAAAATATACAGAAAAGATCTTTTGATACATGAATGATTGGGTCCATAGACAAATCTGTTTACAATACCCACTCTCTACTCATTATCAGACTTTTCGTTATGTTTACTATTTATCATAATAGCCGCTGCTCAAAATCTCGGCAGACTTTGGCCTTACTTGAAGAAAACGACATCAAACCGACCATTATCGACTATCTGGATACACCACCCAATGCAGAAACCATAGAGTCTCTACTCTCTAAGTTAGGACTAAGCGTGAGAGATATTATCCGCAATGGTGAAGAGTCCTATAAGGCCTTGGGGCTATCGAACATAGCACTAAGCGATAAAGAATTAATCGATGCTATTGTGGCTCACCCTAAGTTATTACAGCGACCTATTGTTGTTAAAGGAGACAAGGCCGTGGTTGGAAGACCACCTGAGAACGTACTTAACCTGATCTAAGATGTTGATAATCAATGAATAAACCGTATATTTTGGTTCTTTATTACAGTACCCATGGGGCCACTGAAGCCATGGCCAAGATCATTGCTCAAGGGGTTGAACAGACCGGGCTAGAAGCAAAACTGCGCACAGTCCCCAAGGTTTCAACGGAATGTGAAGCTGTCTCAGAAACTATTCCAAAGGAAGGGGCTATCTATTGTACAGCCGAAGACCTCAAACATTGTGCAGGCCTTGCTTTAGGCAGTCCAACCCACTTTGGCAATATGGCAGCTGATATGAAATACTTTTGGGATCGCACCAGCAGTCACTGGATCAACGGCGATTTAATTGATAAACCGGCTGGTGTTTTTACTTCCACCGGCAGTATGCATGGTGGCCAGGAAAGTACCCTACTAACCATGATGCTGCCCTTACTGCATCATGGTATGTTACTCATGGGGCTACCTTATAGTCATGAAGAGCTGATGCAAACTCACTCTGGCGGCACACCCTATGGTCCCTCGCATCTTGCCGGTGCTGATTCAAAGCAGGCATTAACTGCTGATGAAATAAGTTTGTGCAAAGCCCTAGGAAAACGGCTTGCCTCTACAACAATTAATTTACAAAAATAATATGAATATTTTTACCAACGATAAAAAAATTGATTTAACACTCTGGCTTACCTATAGCTGTTATATAGCCCTATTAGCAGTAATCACATTAGACGCCTGGTCGGCTCAACAACACTTCTGGAAAGTCTGGTTGTTACAAGCTGTCCCACTTCTGCTTTTAATGCCCGGGTTAATACAAAAACATTACCGGAGCCATAGCTGGCTTTGCTTTTTAATATTGGCTTATTTCACTGGCTATGTCGTTCAAGTCTATTCGCCCACTCGCGGGATCTATGACTGGATTGGTTTGATGTTAACGATTACACTTTTTATCAGCGCAATGTTTGCCAGCCGCTGGCTGCAGCGATTGACAATAAAAGAATTCAATTAATTCTTAATCGAATCTTCTGCTAATCGTATTATAAGCCTAATATTTTTTTGACAAAGGGAATTGTCAGTCGCCTTTGCTCAGCTAATGAAGCCTGATCTAATTGTCGAACCATTGTGAATAATTGCTCTGTTTCTCGACCCGCCCTCTGCAACAAATAACGAGCAACCTCATCAGGTAGTTGAATACCTAAATTATCAGCACAAAATTGCATAGCCAACTGCTTTTCATCATCGTTTAACAACTCAATTTTAAATGATAAGCCCCATTGTAAACGAGATGTTAAATCGGCTAAATCGAAGGATAGATTCCTTGGAGAAGTGTGACTACCCACTAATAATCGTTTACCTTGATCTCGCAAACGATTAAACAAGTGGAATAAATTTTCTTCCCACGCTGCGTTACCTGTAGCAATTTCAATATCATCGACACACACCAAATCCAATCGTTCAATACCGTCCATAATATCTTCAGGAGGATATTGAATAAGCTCTTTCAGTGGCAAGTATTGAATAGTAAATGTTTTATTAGCATTTTGAACTGCATTCATTAAATGAGTAATACCACAACCTGATCGGCCTGAAAGATAAAACAAAGGCTCATCAACTTGTTCAATATATTGTTTTAATGCCAATACAGAGATTCGATTAGTAAGAGAAGTATAAAAACTTTCAAAGGTTGCACTACTATCAGAAGAAATGGCCAGCGGTAACTGTTTATACACTATGGAATACCTACAACCAAGACTATTGCCACGTAAATTGAACGGGTCGCTCTTGGGTCGCCGTAGTCAACACAGGTTCAACAATGCCATTGTTTTCATTTTGACTCAATGAAACTGATAGCCCTGAAGATGGAAACGCTTCTTCTTGATTCACTCGACGTAATTTTTTATCCAATTCCAAGGTTGTTAAAAATCGCTGGCGATCTGTATTTAAATTAACTCTCACTTGTAACTGATCTGGCTGTACATTTTCTAGCATTAGCGATTCTACCAAATTGATTTTTTCGAGATAATTTAGCACCTCAGTATAACGCGAGAATTCATTGATATTATTAACTTGTAATAGCATAGAGTTGGAACCATTTACTGACCCCGGTACAGCCGCATAAATATTAGCGAAATACTCGGTCACCCGATCGATAATATCGTTCGCAACCTTTGATTGACGATCGCCGGTTGCGGAAAAGTATTGTGTCTTCCCTTGGTGTAATAAAATAAAGTTACCGTTCCAGTTACTACGCGCTTTACTGAAGCGCCCGGCAAGTACAGCATCGGCATCATAACGGCGAGCGGCGACACGAACACTACCTTCATCTAAAGCCCAAAGGCGAGAAACAGATAATGCAGAGCGATCTTCAAGATCTAAAACAGGGCTCACCACTGGTAAACCTCGGTTCGCGGCCGCTATTTTTAAAGCACTCCCTATATTGGAACGAGGCGTTACATAATTTTGGCCTTTAGCATTGCTGGCAGTCCAGACTAATACATCTGGCCGGCTGGATGACCAAATCGGTAGCTGCGCATCTTGCAATAATGTTTCAAGCGGTGCCTGACTGAAGCGCATCACTAAACGCGTAGCGGGCTGAGAAGCCCCTGCTATTTTAATCGTCTGATCGGTGGACTGGTAACTAAACTGATATAAATAAGCAGATGCATTACTAACTGCTTCGCTGACACGAGGGTGCTGTAGCGTATCTCGGCTACCAGACAAACGTACGATAACCGTCTCTAAGCCCCTTATTGCAGCTTGTCGCCGTACCTGCTCTGTCTGGTTAACAACTAAAGCATTAGCTGTATATAAATCGACCGATCGCTCCGCATAAGTAAGCGACGATATCGTCATTACCAGCAAGATAAGCGGTAAACTGACGATAAACCCAAAAAACTCTCGTAACTGCACGCTATTTTTCTCTCTTAAAAGCTTGTTTTCCAAAGGTTGAAGTGTGACATAACTCTAGACCATAAATCTACAGAGCTATCTGCGATAAAAACCTACTGATCAAACAGTCAAACTGATAGAATGACGCCTTTTTTACTTCGGCAGAAACACCCTGATTATGACTGACTCCTCTACCCCCTCAAAAACCTCTCTTAGCTATAAAGATGCTGGTGTTGATATCGACGCAGGCAACGCGTTGATTGACCGTATTAAAGGCGTAGCCAAAAGAACACGTCGACCAGAAGTAATGGCTGGCTTGGGTGGTTTTGGGGCGCTCTGTGAATTACCTCAGGGCTATAAACAACCTGTCTTAGTCTCGGGGACTGATGGCGTAGGTACAAAGCTCCGCCTTGCAATGGATCTTAATAAACATGACACCATCGGCATTGATTTGGTTGCCATGTGCGTCAATGATCTTATCGTCTGTGGCGCAGAACCCCTATTTTTTCTCGATTATTATGCGACCGGTAAACTCAATATCGATGTTGCCGCAGATGTTGTTAGCGGCATCGGTGATGGCTGCGAGCTATCTGGCTGCGCATTAGTCGGCGGCGAAACGGCCGAAATGCCAGGTATGTACGAAGGTGAAGACTACGACCTTGCTGGATTTTGTGTCGGGGTTGCTGAAAAAGAAGCGTTAATTGATGGCAGTAAAGTCCGTGCCGGGAATATTTTAATTGGCTTGGCATCCAGTGGCGCGCATTCGAATGGCTATTCCCTTATTCGTAAAATTATTGAAGTTAGCAAGGCTGACCTCACTCAACCAATTGATGGCCAAACACTGGCAGAAGCTTTAATAGCGCCCACTCGCATCTATGTTAAATCTGTTTTAGATTTAATTAATACGCTACCGGTTCATGCCATTTCACATATTACCGGTGGTGGCTTACTCGAAAATATCCCTCGCGTTCTACCCGAAAATACCGCAGCCATTATTGATACAAATAGCTGGGAGATGCCCGCTGTATTTCAGTGGTTACAAGAACAAGGAAATGTTGAAACCACAGAAATGTACCGCACTTTTAACTGTGGCGTAGGTTTAATTATCTGTGTCGCTGAGGCTGATGAAGAAAAGGCCTTAGCCACACTGGAAGCCAGCGGTGAAAAAGCATGGGTCATTGGACGTATCGAAGAAGATACGGCAAACCAAGGAGAAGTCGTCCTTCAGGGCCTTGCTAAATGACAACAACACCCTGTCGCGTTGTTGTGCTTATTTCTGGAAGTGGCTCTAACTTACAGGCATTAATCGACGGCCAAAAAAAGGGTTCATTACCTATTAGCATAGAAGCCGTCATTAGTAACAAAGCTGATGTTTTTGGCCTTAAGCGTGCGGCAACAGCGAAGATAGCAACTGTCACTTTGGACCATAAACAATTCACTGATAGAGAAAGCTTTGACCAAGCACTGATTAAGGAAATCGATCAATATCAGCCAGAACTAGTCGTATTAGCCGGCTTTATGCGTATCCTGACCCCTGAATTCGTCCGCCATTATCAAAATAGAATGCTAAATATCCACCCCTCCTTGCTTCCCAAGTATCAGGGGCTACATACACATCAGCGTGCGCTGGACGCAGGGGATAAAATCCATGGCGTGACTGTTCATTTTGTGACAGAGGAATTGGATGGAGGCCCTCCTGTAATACAGGCGATCGTGCCTGTATCTGCCGAAGACACAGCAGATACACTAGCAAAGCGAGTACAGATGCAAGAACATATTATTTATCCTATGGCTGTCGAGTGGTTTTCCAATAAGCGACTTAGCATAAAGGAACAATCGGTATTATTAGATGGGGAACCATTAGCCCCAAATGGCTATCAAATAGATACTGCACGCTAGTGTAAATCTATTATAAGACTGATACGGGTAATCAAGAGGGACAAGACAATGGACGGTAAAAAAAACAGTACAATGAGCAAAATAGATAACAACACTCCAGTTATTGTACAAACACTTGCTACAATCGTTACGCTATGGTTTTGCCTCTATGGCGTAAATGCATCTGCCAAACCAGAGGAATTCCCTTACTTTACAGCGACCTATGATGCAAATATCAAAGGGCTTTCAGCGCAAGCAACTCGTGAGTTTAAGCCAGTTAATGCGACCTTATCAGAATTAAACTTCAAGGCAACTTCATGGTTGGCAACATTGAATGAAAGCGCTCAGTTCCTATGGGAAGATCAACTGATTCAACCTATACGATTTAACTACTCACGTAAAATAATGGGTAAGGAAAGTGAAAAAGTACTGACCTTCGACCCTCAAAATAAAAAAATTATCAGCACATACAAAGATAAGACCTACACACTTCCCAATAAGGATGAGGCTCTGGATTACCTAAGCTTTCAGCTACAGTTACAATATGATCTACTGAAATATGACCAACTGAAAGAAAAGAAAAGTAATGTTTATCGTATTGCCGACAAAGACCGCATCAAAGAATACCGTTTTGAAATAATGGGAGATGAACTTGTTGAAACAGAACTCGGTAATCTCAACACGATTAAAGTCAAAGTAATTAGAGAAAATAAAAACCGAGCAACCTATCTATGGCTCGCTAAAGAGTGGCATCACTTACTGGTTCGCCTAGAACAACACAAAAATGAGAAAAAAGAATTTGAAATTCAGCTCACCAGTGCCACTGTTGACGGTAGAAAAGTCGCTGGACAGTAAAAATTAAGTTTCTGTCTTTTAAAAAAATTATTGCAACATAAACAAACCCACACAACCTTCCAACCTTCTGAGGATTTTTATGAATATCACTGCGAACTCTGTCGCCAGCTTTCATTACACACTAAAAAATGATGCTGGAGAAACATTAGACTCTTCAGAAGGACAAGAACCATTAGCCTATTTGCACGGCGCACAAAATATTGTGCCGGGCTTAGAAAAAGAGATGGAAGGAAAAGTTATTGGCGACAAGTTCTCTGTTACTGTATCCCCAGAAGAAGGCTACGGCGAACTTGATGAGTCACTACAACAAGAGCTACCCAAATCCATGTTTTCTGGTGTCGATAAAATCGAAGCAGGCATGGAGTTTCATGCACAAACAGAACATGGTCAACAAGTAGTTGCTGTGACCAAAGTAGAAGACGACACTGTCACTGTTGATGGCAATCATCCACTAGCGGGACAAAACTTACACTTTGACATTGAAGTCACGGCTATACGTGAAGCCAGTAAAGAAGAGTTAGAACACGGCCATGTTCACGGCCCTGATGGTCACGACCACTAATTTTTATTCAATTAAATACCGTATTAATAAAAAAGGCGAGCCTGAAAAATCAGTACTCGCCTTTTTTTGCATCTATTTTTGTAACATCTATTACTTATTAATTTATTTAAAATAGATGTGCATTAATCCACAAGTGACAAAAGATACTGGCAATATAACCAAGCGCAATAACCGGCGTCCATTTTAAATGACTAAAGAAAGTATATTGACCATTTGCCTGCCCCATTAACGCCACACCTGCGGCGGAACCAATAGATAACATACTACCACCAACACCCGCTGTTAACGTCACCAACAACCACTGGCCTAACACCATATCAGGCTGCATAGTCAGCACAGCAAACATAACCGGGATATTGTCTACAATGGCTGATAGTACACCCACAGCAATGTTCGCATACAGTGGATTCCACTGAGTGTACATAACTTCTGAAGCAAGACCCAAGTAGCCTAAAAAGCCCAAACCGCCAACACACATAACAATGCCGTAGAAAAACATTAAGGTATCCCACTCTGCTCGCTGAACGTGGCTAAAAAAATTAAATGCTGTCACTTGATTAAGGCTTTCTAATTTCTCAGGATTATCTTGATAAAATTGACGTTTGCGATCGAGAGAACTTGGTAAAGTCTTTTTAAGGAAAAAACCAAAAAATTGTAAGTAAGCCAAACCAGTCATCATACCAAACACAGGTGGCAAATGTAGGAAGCTATGGCAAAGAATAGCGGTAACAATAGTCAGAAGAAAGAAAACAACAATACGCTTAGCTCCCCGCTTCATTTCTATTTCTTCATCATTAGATTCAGGTTTTTCATCTGGAATAAAGAAATGCATAATAACAGCAGGAATAATAAAGTTAACCACCGACGGGACGAACAACACAAAAAACTGCTGAAAAGACACCAAGCCTTTTTGCCATACCATTAATGTCGTAATATCACCAAAGGGACTAAAGGCACCACCAGCATTGGCGGCAACAACAATATTAATACAAGCAATACTGATAAACTTTTTATTTTTACCACCTACAGCTAATACAACTGCGCACATAACCAAAGCCGTTGTTAAATTATCCGCAATTGGCGATATAAAGAAGGCCAGAACACCGGTCACCCAAAATAATTGCCTGAACCCTAAACCACGATTCACCAACCATGCACGTAACCAATCGAACAACCGTCGCTCTTCCAAAGCAGAAATATAGGTCATCGCAACTAATAAAAACAATAATAACTCTGCATATTCAAGTAAATTATGTCGAAGTGCTTCTTCAACAATCGCGTCATAACCATTGAGTGAATAATGAATTGCGATAATAATCCAAATTAACCCTGCAGCCAGCAAGACAGGTTTTGACTTACGCAAGTGAAGGTACTCTTCACCAATGACTAAAATATAAGCCAAAACAAAAATAATAAGGCAAAGATAACCAATCGATGAATTAGTTAAATCAATCCTGACGCTACCTGAATCACTAGCTAATACTAATGAAGGGAATAAAATAAGAAGTAGCGATGCAAGAGAAGGTAAAATACGAGAAAACATAAGTATTACTCTACATCTAATAAAAAACGGCGGAATTCTATAATAGCTTGCCCACAATGAACATATACAATTTGTGGAATATAACTATTATTATATAGAAACTGTTATGGTAAATAATTACAAACACGATTGCTTGTAAAATTCTACATAAAAAGTGGAAAATAGACACGCCATTGTGTCGAAGGAAACAGACAGCAGATATGCGGCCTAGTAATTAGTATAACAAAACTCGGTTAATATTGTCGCTATATACTTGCATTTTCACAGCAGAAAACAAAACCATACCTTTTACGCATAAAAACCAATCATGAATAAATATTTTATTCATCCTGATAAGCACTTTTAATCGGGCTTGTAAGTTACTAATAAACGAATTGCACCGAATACTGGCTTACATGATTCTTTTAATGATTTTTCTACCGCATCATAATGATCTTGTAAATTTTGTATGTCATCATCACTGATACTGTCATTACGTTTTTGCAATTGCCTGAGGCGAGCGACTTCAAGCTGAGAGCGTTCACGTAACTGCTTAAGAGAGGAATCTATAATACTGGTAATCTCGGTTGTCGCTATTTTTTCCGCTTGCTCAGCCAATGCAGAAATTTGCTCACGATAATCTTTTACAACGGCTTTACGGATCGGCTTACCAGCAGTCTCTACTAACCAAGACAATTGTTCTGATGGTAATGCTGCTGCAAAGTTTTTAGGATTATCAACCGTAACAACAACACGTAAACCTGACTGTGTAAGGTAACGTTCAATTTGTTTAGTATGTGAAGACTGCACCGATACATTGAATAATACTTCCGCGAACAACATCCCCGGGCGTAAATTTTTATTAGGGAAAAGCCCAACACCGGCGACACCCAAGTCGGATACACTTATCATTTCCGCCAAGCCCTGCATTAGGGGGTGGTCCCAGGTAATAAATTCAATATCTTCTCTGGATGTTGCGGTATCACGATCAAAGGTGATTTCACAGCCTTCCATTGGAATACCCGGAATCATAGGCACTAGCATTTGATCAGAAGGGACTATACGGTAACGGTTGAGATCGAGCTGTTCATAATGTAGGTTCAGTACATCAGCAATGTTTTCCAATAGTTCTTTTGGATTATTACTCAACTCTTCATCCGTGATTGTTTCAACCAAATGCTTAGCATCCGGTTGACGACAACTATTCATCTCAAGCAAACGATCTCGACCTTGTTCTAGTTGCTGTAAAAGCTCAGACAATTCGGCCTTAACAATAGGCTCTACTTGATCAGGTTTTTCTGTGTACTTGTGATACCAGCGATCATGCACCGAGCCTGCGGCCGGATTAATTTGCTCAATAGATGACAATACATCATGAAACCAATGCAAACGTTGTGCAGCAAGGTCTGATTCGACACAGACATGAACTTCTATATTATGTGTCTGCCCGATACGGTCAAGGCGACCTATGCGTTGCTCAAGTACATCTGGATGCTCTGGTAGATCCCAGCAAACCAAACGATGACAAAATTGAAAATTACGACCTTCACTACCAATTTCAGAACAGAGTAATAAGGGCGCGCCCTCTTCTGCATCAGCAAAATAAGCCGCTGCTCTATCACGCTCGATCAAGGTCATATCCTCATGAAACACAGGACAATCTACACCGGTCTTTCGGTATAGCCACTCTCTTAGGTCAAGCACATCTTCTTTGTCATGAGTAATCAGTAATAATTTTTCGTTTTTGTATTGCTTAATAAAACCGGCTAACCATTCAAGCTTTTGTTCTTCGCCATCTATGGTATGGGAAATAAGTTTACGCTCAGGAAAACCCGCTACAGCATGACGGGTATTACGATACACCATTCGCCCCGTACCATAACCATCAAGTAGCAGCTCAGTTAATGCCGATTTACTAACTGGCGCATCAATATCGATAGAGAAGTGCTGTTGCAAACGCTCCAACTGTTCCTTACTGACATGTTCATCGCTATCTTTATCATCACCTTCATCCAGTAACAGGTGCAAATCATCCGCAAGTGACTGATAACTATCGTAAGCCTGCTTAAATTCATCAAAATTGTAAAACTTTTCTGCATCAAGCAATTGTAAACGAGCAAAATGACTTTCTAAGCCCAAGCGTTCTGGTGTTGCTGACAACAATAATAAATGCTTAGTATGAGAGGCCAGCTTCTTTAATTGTTCACCCGAAAGATTTTCTTCAACCAAGTCAAAATGATGGGCCTCATCAATAATAACCATATCCCATGGGTCTGCATCGAGAGGCCGTGCCTCATCTAAAAAACTATGTGATGCAATAAATACACGAGAGTCATTTAGCTCCGACAGTTCAGTCTCAGCATCAATTAATACACTATGAATAGAAAAGCAGCGCAGTAACTCTACAAACCACTGAACACAAAGGGCTTCTGGCACTAAAATCAGTGTACGACCAACAAAATGTTGTAATTGTAGGCGCTGAAGTATAAGCCCCGCTTCTATTGTTTTACCTAAACCCACCTCATCAGCCAATAAAACCCTAACAGGGTGTCGGCTTGTTGCCGACTGCGCAACATACAATTGATGAGGCGTCAGCGTAATACGTGCGCCCAATAAGCCAATGACATCTGAACGCAACCATTGCTGATACGCTCTCGATAGCTGCTCTCGAACATCAAACCAAGCAGGCTTATCCAACTGAGCTGCTAATAATCTCTTGAGCGGGTGATTTAATTGTACCGTTGCCGCTAACTGGCTCTCAGGGACCGGGTGCCCATCTTGGTCAATATAAATAAGCAAATCATTAATCGTTTCAACACGGCTCACTTGGTGGCTAGAACCTTCAGCCGTTTCAATAGTGTCACCTTCACCAAAGACTGCACGTGTTAACGGTGCATTTTGTCGAGAATATTGTCGACTCTCACCAGTAGCAGGAAATTCAAGTGTGACTCGACGGGTTTCACATTCAATAATAATACCTAAGCCTAGAGAAGCATCAGTATCTACCAGCCAACGCTGGCCAATTTGAGGGTTTTGCATATAAAGAAAGTTCTTGGTTTTATCAGATGGTATAAATTGCGCGCATTCTAACAGAATAGGATTGAATTTATCATGTGCTAACGCAGCACTAATCACACTAAGACAATAAAGATTCCTTAAATGGCACTGTGGAAACTATATTTATTGGCGTATGGGTAAAAGGATGAGCAAAACTAAGTTGATGGGCATGTAATAACAAGCGATCACTTTTAGCTCGCGTCCTATCAGAACCATAAAAGTAATCCCCCAAAATTGGATGCCCTATTTCCAGCATATGCACTCTTAACTGATGAGAACGACCAGTATGGGGTTCCAATTTTACGCTAGAACAGTCTAGTGAGGCGTCATAGTTCAATAATGTAAACCGTGTATAGGCTGCTTTACCGTTTTCAAAACAAACCTTCTGCTTTGGTCGATTAGGCCAATCACAAATAAGTGGTAACTCAATATCACCTTCTTTCTCAGATAATTGCCCATCAACAATGGCTATATATTCTTTTTTGATTTGGCGATGTTCAAATAACTTGCCCATAGCAGCTTGCGCTTTATGGTTTAAAGCAAGAATCACAATGCCCGAGGTTGCCATATCCAAACGGTGGACAATCCGCGCATTGGGGTAAGATAGTAAGATTCGTGTAATTAAACAGTCCTGCTTATCTGGACCTCTACCTGGCGTTGTTAGTAAATCCGCAGGCTTTTCAACGGCCAGAAAATCGTCATCTTCAAATAAAACAGGGATTGTAGGGATAACAGCAGACATGATTTTATTTAAGGGTATAGAAATATTAACAATGTGAAATAGAAGGAAAATAAGGTCATGATTACACGTATTTTTTGAAGATCATTATAGAAAGATGCTGTTATAAAGGGTAACGATTATAAAAGTAACGCTTAAAGTTATTTATTAAAGTGATCTCTTAAAATGACCTAAAGCAGTTCTACTTTTTCCTTGCCGCAGCGTTCACATTTAGATTTGGTGACCAGCTTGCCTTCTTTGACGTCAAATTGTTGTTTAGAGACAACTTTCCATTTATGAAAACCATCACGACACAGACTTTTACCCTTATGCTTTTCCCAAGGAGTTTTTTTCTTAAATTGGATAACATCGCCCATGGTTATGCCTATTGATGAATTCCTCACTATGTAACTCAGCATATAGCATAGACTGGGGCCATGACAAACGGAATATAGTGGCATTGTCTCCAACACATGGCTAAAATGCCGCCTACATTAATTTCCTGATAATACTACCCACCCATGAGCATTCGTACCCTACTTTCCCATCGCGTTCACGCGGCCATGCAAGCTGCAGGGATTCCTGCTAATTGCCAACCCCATGTTTCTTTTAGTAAAGGCAGTAAAAACAACAAAAGCGCTGGTAATAAAGGTGCTGGAAACAAAAAGCCTAGCTTTGGTGATTACCAAGCTAATGGGGCAATGGCAGCGGCAAAAGCAATGGGGAAAAATCCCAGAGAAATTGCACAAGTAATTATTGATCACCTTGATTTAGACAACATTGCCGACAAAGTAGATATTGCTGGCCCAGGCTTTATTAATATACATCTAAACACTGAATGGCTAGCACAGCAAGTTGAAGCTTTACGAGCATCACCTAAACAAGCAATCAAAGCTGACTCTCCACAAACTGTGGTCATTGACTACTCTTCCCCCAACCTTGCCAAAGAAATGCATGTTGGGCATTTACGCTCAACCATTATTGGCGATGCACTAGCAAGAATTTTGGAATGCCAAGGAAATACCGTAATCAGGCAAAACCATGTTGGTGACTGGGGCACTCAGTTTGGCATGCTACTGGTCGAGCTAGAAGAACAACTGCAAGAAGGCGAATCAGCCACATTGGCATTAAAAGATCTGGAAGGATTTTATCAAAAGGCCAAACAACACTTTGATGCATCAGAAGACTTTGCTAATAAAGCGCGGGACTATGTTGTCAAACTACAATCCGGCGATAAAAGCATGCTGGCATTATGGGAACAATTTAAAAATACCTCCCTGCAACACAGTCAAGAAATCTATCAAACACTCAACGTCACCCTATCACCTGAGGATGTTCGCGGAGAAAGTGCCTACAACAATGACCTGCCGGTATTGGTCGATGAGTTAAGCCATAAAAAACTTGCCGTTGAAGACCAAGGGGCCAAAGTTGCCTTTCTGGAAGAACTTGCCGACAAAGAAGGTAACCCCAGTCCGGTAATTATCCAAAAACAAGGGGGCGGCTTTTTGTATGCAACCACAGATTTAGCGGCTTTACGCTATCGAGCCAATACGCTTAAAGCAGATCGTATCCTGTATTTTATTGATGCTCGTCAGTCACTGCATATGCAACAAGTATTTACTCTTGCACGTAAGGCAAGCTTTGTTGGTGAGCACCTTAAACTTGAACATCATGCCTTTGGCACCATGATGGGGAGCGATGGTAAACCGTTCAAAACACGAAGCGGTGGTACAGTTAAGCTGGCAGATCTATTAGAGGAAGCCATAGAGCGCGCGCAAAAAGTGGTTAGCGAAAAAAGTCATGATTTAAACCCTGAAGAGAAAAGAGATATTGCTCGCAAAGTGGGTATTGGAGCCGTCAAATACGCTGACTTATCAAAAACTCGAACCAATGACTATATTTTCAACTGGGAAACCATGCTCAGCTTTGAAGGTAATACTGCACCTTATCTACAATACGCTTATACACGTATTAAAAGTATCTTTCGCAAAGCTGAACTTAGCGCCGACCAACTAACAGGTAAAATCACTCTTAACCATGAAGATGAAAAAGCGCTTAGCCTAAAACTACTTCAACTTAGCGATACCGTCGACCAAGTCAGTAAAGAGGCTTACCCTCATTTACTCTGTACTTATTTATATGAACTCTCTAGCCTCTACATGCGCTTTTATGAATCCTGCCCCATACTCAAGGAAGGGGTTAGCGAGGCAGAAAAGCAAAGCCGTTTACAGTTGTGTGATACAACATCCAAGGTATTAAAAACTGGCTTAGACCTGCTTGGGATAGATGTAATGGAAAGGATGTAAACCTAAGATAGCGCTTTAATAAACAAAAACAATAAAAAAAACCCCGTAAAAACGGGGTTTTTTATTGTTTATTACTTAAATAATAAGAGGCAACTATTTGAACTTAAGCCATGCCAAACAAGCACTCACTATCAAGGCCTTGCTGCATCATAATATCGCGTAAACGCTTAAGTGCTTCAACTTGAATTTGGCGAACACGCTCACGGGTCAAACCAATTTCATGACCAACCTCTTCTAAAGTACTAATTTCATGACCACGTAAACCAAAGCGTCTGCATAATACTTCTCTTTGTTTTTCGGTCAATTCAGTCAACCAGCCATCAATGCTATCGCTTAAGTCATTACTTTGCAGGACTGATACTGGATCAGAAGCCTGTTGGTCTGGAATCGTATCGCATAAAGTCTTGTCACCATTTGCACCAATAGTGGCATCAATAGAGTTAACTCGCTCGTTAAGCCCTAACATTCTTTCTACATCTTCGACTGGCTTCTCAAGCAAATTAGCAATTTCTTCAGCTGAAGGCTCATGGTCCAGCTTCTGAGAAAGTTCTCTCGCTGCACGCAAATAAACATTTAATTCTTTAACAACATGAATGGGTAAACGAATAGTACGTGTCTGATTCATTATCGCACGTTCAATTGTCTGACGAATCCACCAAGTAGCGTAAGTAGAGAAGCGAAAACCGCGCTCTGGATCAAATTTTTCAACCGCACGAATCAAGCCGAGATTACCCTCTTCAATGAGATCTAACAGCGCTAATCCACGATTAACATAACGACGGGCAATTTTAACCACCAAACGTAAATTACTCTCAATCATACGTTTGCGGGCTGCTTCTTCGCCTTTTAAGGCTTTACGAGCAAAATAAACTTCTTCTTCAGCACTCAGAAGAGGGGAAAAACCAATCTCATTTAAATAGAGCTGGGTGGCATCTAGGGTCTTCTGTACAGTATCAGCTTCAATCGCCTCAACCTTATCACTTTCAACCACTTCCTCAACGGTTTCAACATCATCCATTTTTGCAGGTATTTTATGAATATCTTGCTTTGATTCGTTTGCTTTGCGGAGTTGTTGTGCTGCCATGGTTTTCATCTCATTTTTGTTAATCTTTATCAGAGTTCTCATATGATATGAGAAAGACTTCACTGATTACCCGAATATCATCTGTGTATCAAAAACTCAGTCACATTTATACTGGTACTTGAGTTATCGGACAATCTCACCAACAGTTTAGGTTTTTTTCTTATTAATTCCGTTTAATGTCCTTTTACCCTCCCTTCGTTGAATTATTTACTTCCTTTTAGGTAGCAATGGTAATGGATCGATAGGCTTACCATTTCGCCGAATCTGAAAGTGCAATTTCGGCTTACCATTAGTACCTGTTCCTGTGGAACCTATATCTGCTATACGCTGCCCAGCTTTAACACTTTGTCCTTCTTTTACTCGTAAGCGATTATTGTGAGCGTAAGCACTGAGATAAGTATCGTTATGCTTAATAATAATCAGCTTTCCGTAACCTCTTAGCCCACTACCAGCGTAGACAACTTCTCCAGCGGCGGCGGCAATAACAGACTCCCCCTTTTTGCCCTCTATATCAATACCCTTTTTAAATGTTCTTTTGGTATAAAAGTTAGTAAGCACTCTCCCACCTGTTGGCCATTTCCAATAAATCTTCCCCTTATTAACGTGAACCGGTGCAGGCCTGGGTAATGGTATTGATTTTTTTTCTGAACGAACGCTCGGCACGCTTTTCGTGGGTGGCTTATTAACAACAACGGGTGAAATGTTTGTTTTATTAGCAGTTTGAATATTATTTGACCGCGTTGATGGTATCCTCGCTTTGGGTGAAACCGTGGGAGGAGGTGCCAATGAAGGTTTAGAAATAGGTTTAGCAGCCTGAGCTAAGTTAATGATCTGCCCCGGAAAAATACTGTAAGAACGACCTATTCCATTGTTTTTAGCGAGTTTTTTATAATCTAGGCCGTAACGC
>JBOEHG010000002.1:0-76033 GCA_050633825.1 Cellvibrionaceae bacterium
TACCACTGAGCTATTCCCGCATATGACATTTTCATCGATATACCAGCGATACTGGTATGTGCCAGAAAATGGCGTCCCCTAGGGGGTTCGAACCCCTGTTCTCGCCGTGAAAGGGCGATGTCCNNCGATAAAAAAGCTGAAAGTCGTAAAAGATAGGGGGTTTTAAGCAAAAAACTCATGGATTACCCTTATTTTACAGATAAGTCCTTGAAATTTCTGCATAAACTAAAAAAAGGCCCCTTTACAAGAGAATGGTCCAACTAAATCACATAATTATGATTTAGGTGACACAATCAATGAGAGTGCAAAAATACCGTCTATACTTATAAGAAGAGCTAATTAACCTACGTGGCCATAGGCACAAGGTAACTATACCCATGACCCAAGTGTACATAATTGCCGGGATTATCATTGCGATCATCGTGTTGATCTGTTTTGTATTTATCCGGCAGACAATTACCAAGCGCCATAAAGAGAAACTGCGCCTTCATCGTGCTCTAGATAAGCGCGCAAAAGACCTTGTACAAATGCTGAATGCATTCCCACCTAACTTCCTGCCTCAGGACCTATTGGTTTTTCTCTACCGTTGCATTGTTGATACTTACGAACAACTGAGTAAGCTATCCCCTGACGAGCCTGAATACCTAGAGCACTTTAAAGCCCATACCGCCCATATGGAAGCGGCTATGAGAGCACCTAAAACCAAGAGCGAGGTCAGTTTACAAAGCAGCACACAAATTAATGAGATTCGCCAATACCTGAATTATTTAGGGCGCTTTATGCAAAAATGGATGCAGCGCGGTAATCTCAGCTCCAAACAATATGCAAACTATAAAGACTTGCTTAAAAAACTGATTACACAGCTTATGATTGATAATTACGTCTTATCCGCTAAGCAAGCGGTACAGATGGAAAAAACCAAACTTGCCGTACACTACTATATGTTAGCGAAGAACTTATTAACCAAAGAAGGCTTACTAGCGTCGAAGAAGAATCGTTTAGCCGTTATAGATGAAGAACTTTCAAGACTTGAGAAGCAATTGCAACAAGAAGAAGAAACCGCCCCTACCGTTAATGAGGCTGCTGTTGAAGACGACTCCAGTGATGAAAACAAACAATGGCAGAAATATGACGAGGATGCCGACTGGAAAAAGAAAAATGTATATGATTAAGCGACTTTAGACGAACCGTCTAAAATAGCCAAATAGCGCCTAATTCTCTTAGCATTAGCACCGATATCACTAGCCCCCACTCTAGATGCCGAACGCACATCAATGCGACTACCGCTATCGGTATGTTGTACCAAAACGATAATATCATCAGCAAAACCAAATAGAGCACTCACCTCTTTTGCCTCAAATACATGCTGAGTATTATCAATATGGTAGACAATCCATCCCATTACATCTGCTGCAGCCAAAGCTCGCTTAAAGATAGCATCAACATCATCTGACAAATACAATGGCTGAATATAAGGGTAAGCCTGTTGTTGGTGGCGAAGGTTATCCGGGTTGTATTCTAAAGAATTATCCGTCACTTCTCGCTGCTGTGCTGCCTGCTGAAAAAGGGGCGGGTTATCTATATCTGTCGTAATATCATGAATACGAGGCACACTTTTTATTTTACTGATCAGTATAACCAGCATAAGCCCTAGAGTAAGGGCTAGTACACCGCTAATATAGATGCCAAAAGTGGCTTTCTCCCAGAAGAATAACCCGTACAGACTTATCAGGCCAAGCACAAAGCAACTCAAAAATGAGAAAGCCAAACCGGCAGCAAATAACTTAAAATTGATAAGCCTTAAGCGATATAAGAAAATAAAGCCAACGGCTAAAAGTATTAACCCACACTGCCATAATACGAGTGCATTCATGTTGTTATTCTTCGCCTGACGTTAAATCAAGAGAAGCTGAATTAATACAGTAACGCAAACCTGTGGGTGCAGGCCCATCAGGGAACACATGGCCCAAATGGCTACCGCAGTGCTGACACATAACTTCGGTACGTGTCATACCATGGCTAGCATCAGATTCCTCTAGAATATTATCCCCGGTCAGTGGTTGATAAAAGCTTGGCCAGCCGGAACCAGAGTCGTATTTTGTCTCAGATGAGAATAAAGGTTTACCACAACATTTACACAAATAGGTACCATTTGTTTTTGTATCCCAATATTCACCCGTAAATGCACGCTCCGTGCCTTTTTCTCGACAGATATAATATTCATCAGATGTTAACTTTTCACGCCAATAGGCATCGTCTTTATTTACGTTATCTGACATAATTCTAACCTTCCGTTAAATTTTGCAAATGCAAGTGTACTCCAATGAATACCATAGATAAATCCAATAAATTAAGTGAAGTGTGTTACGACATTCGCGGACCGATTCTTCAACAAGCCATGAAGCTTGAAGAAGAAGGTCACCGTATTTTAAAACTGAATATTGGTAACCCTGCCCCTTTTGGATTTGATGCCCCTGATGAAATTATTCATGATGTCATTGCCAACTTGCGAAATGCACAAGGTTATGTGGAATCAAAGGGCTTATTTTCTGCTCGTAAAGCCATTATGCACGAAACCCAAAAACTCAATATACCCGACGTGGATATTGAAGATATTTACTTGGGAAATGGTGTTAGCGAACTTATTGTGATGTCTATGCAGGCTTTATTAAATCAAGGTAATGAAATTCTAATACCTGCGCCTGATTACCCCTTATGGACAGCCGCCGTTAATCTTTCTGGTGGTAATGCGGTTCATTATCAATGCGATGAACAAGCAGACTGGTTCCCTGATATTGATGATATTAAAAGTAAAATCACACCCAATACACGGGGCATTGTTGTTATCAACCCTAACAACCCTACCGGTGCTGTATACAGTCAAGAACTGCTGGAACAAATAGTAGATCTTGCCCGCGAACATAACCTTATTATTTTTGCGGATGAGATTTACAGCAAAATCACTTATGACGACGCTGAACATATCCCTATGAGCCGGCTAACAGATGAGGTACTGTGCCTTAGTTTTAATGGCTTATCAAAATCCTATCGTCTGGCTGGCTTCCGTGCTGGCTGGATGTTTATTACCGGGGACAAACGTCGCGCCAAAGGCTATATAGAAGGCTTAAATATTCTCTCTTCTATGCGCCTATGTGCCAATGCACCCGCTATGTTGGGCATACAAACTGCCCTAGGTGGATACCAAAGTATTAACGAACTGATCCTTCCCGGTGGCCGCTTAAAAGAACAGCGGGATTTGGCGCATGATCTAGTCACATCAATTCCAGGGGTTTCTTGTGTTAAGCCTAGAGGGGCTCTTTATTTATTCCCCAAAATCGATGCAAAGAAATTTAATATTACCAATGATGAGGACTGGATATTAAACTTTCTTATTGAGAAAAAAGTATTACTCGTTCAAGGAACTGCGTTTAATTGGAAAGACCCTGACCACTTTCGTATTGTTTTTCTACCGCATAAGGATGAGTTAAGAAAAGCAATTGAGGGCTTACACGATTTTCTGGAAGGCTATAGCCAATAAATAAAATTATTAAGGCTAAAATAATATGAGCGTCCTAATGTTAAAGTTGGACGCTCTATATTATTGTCCAGAGATAGGCAATCCATCCTGATCACCTGTTTGCGAATTATAATAAATCCATGTTGTTCCGGTGCCGCTCGGCGAAAAGATAATATCTATATCGCCATCATTATCAATATCTTTCAGTGTTAAATTTCTAATATCATCATTACCCGCATGGACAAATAAGCGATCTTCTTCTGGGTATCCAGTATTACCATTATTAAAATAAATCGCAAGGTCACTCATATTTCCAGATTCCACTAAATCCGTCCAACCATCACCATTCATATCTGCTGGTGTTAATTGGTAAGCATTTGGCGCTACAAATGGAACAATCACTAGAACATTATCGTCATTGATATACCACATTCTGCGACTACCCGTTGATGAAATAATCGATTCAAATAAATCCAGATCGCCATCTTGATCAACATCAAAAAAACTTAAGTCTCCGTCAACAGGAGACGTGCTATCTCCCAAGAAATCATTAATCACTGCTCCAAAGGAGTAACTATTATTACCATCGTTAATACCTATTCGATGTCTGCCACCCTCTTCAAAAAGTGCAATATCCTCGTCCGTATCATTGTCAATATCACCGAAGGTGAAACGACTATAGCGGCCAACAGATTCGGATGGGCTAATGGCCAATAAATCATTAATGGTAAAATTACCGGAACCATCATTCACCCAAACACTGATTTCAGCATAAGGCGCGGTTAAAAATAAGAGGTCTTGGTCATTATCGCCATCTATATCATAGAATGATAATCCAATACCAAAATTAGCCCCCAAAGACTGCCCGGAATAAGTGTACTGACCTGAACCATCATTAAGAAACAACCTTACTGTACCTGCATTACTCGTTACCGGTTGGGATCCATCTTTATAGGATGCAATATAATCAATATCGTTATCGCCATCGATATCACCAAGAATGCCCTCTTGCAATTCATCACTTGTCACCACAAGCGAAATAGCATCAGCAATTTCTGTGAATGTTTTATTGGTTTGAGCAAAGGCAATGCCTGATTCGGCATTACTCCCTAAAAACATATCGAGAGTAGTATCATTATTCAAATCGACCGCATCAATATCTGCAATGATATTGGTACCAGAAGTATAAAGTTCTGTACCAACAAAACCTGCGACAATATCCGTTGGCGTTGAAGCAACGGCATCAATACCCGAGACACTTTCAATACTATCAGGGAGAACTGGATCGCTGAGCCCTATTCCTGAGGGAGAACCTGCTGCCACAACATTCGGATCAAAAAACTCTGCTAACCTTAAGTTTCTTGGAGAAACACTGGCTTCAAAAGTTATTGTAATTTCATTTTGCAAAGGACCAGCGCTCAAGCTGTAGTCACTGCCTAAACTATCACCCGAAACAGGTAACGAAAAAATATCCGCTGCTTGTTGATTGATAACCATTGGCGCGTCAAAAGCAATAACTAATTGATCACCAACATAACCCTCTGGACCTGAGTCACGATTAACATCAAGGTAACGAACGGACGAAATAGTGGGAGATGGCCCTGCGGTAATCCCCGCTGAAGTAACAGGTACTCCCACTTCAATACCAGAAGCGGCTCTTGGCGTTACTTCAAAAGTAATCACTTGATCATAATCATCCGTACTAACGGTATAAGTCAATCCAGTAGCGCCAGTAATAGGCGCACCATTACGCAACCAGCGAAAGCTCGTCGTGCTTTCTAAATCGCCATCAAGATCCACAAAAATGTAACTGCCCGTCAACACCTCACCATCAACAATATCACCACCATTTTCATCATCAATCGTAATCTCAGTCACCGTTGGCGCTTGATTAGCGGCGGTTGTTGTACTGAATGTCGCACTAAAATCACCGACGGTGAGGATGGTATCTTTTTGAGTATTATTCGTTGAAGAAGTTGTTTGCCTAATAAATACGGTTGTATTGTTATCAATACCAAACTCCGTAGAAAGAAAGTCCTCCCCGTTATTCATAGAATATTCGCCACCCACAATGCTAATTGAGGTGTCGTCATCAATGCCTGATATTGTCACTGTATTGGATAAAACAACGCTGTTGATATTGACATCAAATTGGGCATCAAAGCTAAAAGGTTCAGGCGTTGTATCGGGCGGAATCGTTCTAACACTGAAAGTATCGACAAATGCCCCAACAAATACACTAACGCTTCTTTCTTCATCATAAATATCCGCCGACGTTGTACGCACACGAACCGTTTGGCCATTATTAATAATAGAGGGCACATTGGTAAAGGTTCCACCGTCGATAGAATACTCGCCACGAAACGAGAAAATAGATGTCGATGCGTTGAGGCCCGATACCGTTATACTGTCAGATTCAATCAAAGTATTGAGAGGCACATCCACCTGATCAGTAAAACTGAATGCTGTTGGCGTATTATTGCCTTCTTCCGTAGTCACAAAAAATGTATCGAGCGCCGTTCCTATCGTTAAACTTGCTCTTACGGTTGTCTCAACAGTATCTGCTGACCTTAAACGAAGACGAACCGTATCACCATTAGTGACCGTACCCGGTGAACTGATAAATGGCCCACCATTGATACTGTAACCGCCATTGTTAACACCAATAGGGGTTGGAACATTTATCCCTGAAACCGTAATACTATTGGATGTCACCAAAGTACTTATATCGATATTATTAAGGTCTTCAAAATGAAAATTAGCCGGCGTCGTATCGATATTAGCTGTTGTAACCCGGAAGCTATCACTCATATTGCCAATGGTCAGAGTAGCACTTGTGGAAGTAGCAACATTGGTCGAAGATAATACCCGTAGTTGTACCGTTTGATTATTACGAACGGTTCCTGTGGCACTGGTATATGAGCCACCATCTAAACGGTATTCACCACCGGTAATACTAATGGTTTCTTCTTCTGCTAACTCCCGAATCGTTAAGGTGTTGGATTCAATAAAACTATCCACAGGAACATTGGTTTGATCAGTCAGTATAAGAGTATCGGGAACATTCGCACCCACAGTACTCACACTGAAAGTATCATCAATATTACCAATGGTAAGAACAGCCTCTACGGTTGTCGCTTCAGTATTTGATGCAGTCAATCTCACTTCAACAATATCACCGTTATTCACCGTACCTTCAGCACTCGTAAAACTGCCACCATTAATACGGTATTCAGCACCACTAATACGAATAGGCGTCGCAACATTGATCCCAATAACCGTAACCGGGTTTGAAATAAGTTGTGTTCCGGTAGCAATGACATTTCGGTCCTCTAGCGAAAAAGACAATGGACTGGTGTCCGGTGCAGATGTAGTGGACTGATACACTTCAGTAACATCACCGACTGTCAAGGCTGTATAAATAGTGGTACCTGGTGTTGCTGCTGTAGTGTGGCGCACTGCAATTACTTGGCCATTACTGACAGTACCTGCTTCTGAGGTAAACTCACCCCCTTCTATTGAATACTCTCCACCACTAACACTGATGGGCGCACCGGTATTAATTTGACTGATTACAGCAAAAAATGATTCCTGCTCACTATTGAGATCGACATCTGTATCAGCACCCAAAGTAAAAGGTCTGGGGCTCACATCAACGGGTAGTGTTGTTAATGAAATAGTATCTTCAACATTACCAATACGAATAGTCGCTGTGGTGGTAGTCCCTGCGGTATCTGCTGTGGGTATACGTAAGATGATGGGGTCTGTTGGACCAACAATACCGTCCTCACTACTGAAAGAACCAGTCTCATCAAGAGAGTATTCCGCACCCGTTACACTGATAGGCGTGCCGGGATCTAAATCTGGAATCACTAGCTGATTTGAAACAACCTCTGAGCCTATATCAACATTGGTTTGATCAAAGAAATTAAAGTCATTGCGGCTATTGGTCGGGACTTCTGTAGTGACTTGGAATACTGTCGTAATACCACCAAGAGTCACCCGTGCTTCACTTTGTGTTGCCGGACTCTGCGAGCTCATAATCTGTAAACGCAGACTCTGCCCAACGGATACTGAACCAGCGCCACTTTTAAAAGGCGCGCCATCTAAAGAATAAAAACCCCCTTCAATATCAATGGCGGTTGATACATCAATATTGGAAATGACGACGGCTTCAGACGTCACCAATGTATTTAGAGGGACTCCGGTTTGTGGACTAAAGCTCACTACATCAGGCGTGACATCTGGGTTATCAATATTACCGTCGCCCCCCATTGCCAAATATAGATCCAATATTGGCTGGCCATCGACCCTTGCATCAGATGTTTGCACACGTTCATCAGTACTTTGCCGGCTCAAAGTCCCAGACAGATTCTTTAGCTGGTCGTGCACTTCTGCCACTGTTAACTCAGGGCGTGCGGCCCATAAAGCCGCTGCACTACCGGCAACAATTGGCGTTGCATAACTGGTGCCGTCTTTGGCAGCATAATTATCGACGACACTGGCACTGTAGATATCTTTACCCGGTGCAAATAAATCCACATGCAGGGTATTGGAACAAAGACTACCGCCTTCCCATTCTGCAAGATCGTTATTAATATCCGTTGCACCAACGACCAATAAACCAGACTGAAGGTCAGCGCCATTGTCGCACTGACTAACCGTATTATAACGCGCTGGGTATATACTATCGATTTCACAACTGCGAGAAGTACTGGCATTACCTGCTGCCGCAACCACCAAACGACCACTACTAATAGCGCCACAAATCGCATCACGTATCTGATTATTCGGGTCAATAGCGGTAGCAGCACTGATATTAATCACTTTGACGTTGTCGCGCCCAAGGCTTCGAGTAATCAACTCACTCATTTTATATTGGCTACCACTTTGGGTAAGAAAACTGAATGGGTAAAGGTCCGTGTTCCAAGCAACGCCCGAAAAGTCCGTGTTATCACGATTATTACCATTGATCACACTGGCCACACCAGTGCCGTGATCAATTGGGTCTTGGTTATAAATCCTTCCATCACAGTTAAGTTCCGGGTGGTTACAATCCACACCAAAATCAATCACTGCTACACTTTGCTGCTCATCACCTGCACCGCCAATAGACCACGCTTGTGAGGCACGGATACGTTCTAGATACCACTGACAATCACGACCAGAACAAGTGGACGGCTGACTAGAGGGTAGATCCAATATTTGAGCATTTGGTGTTGCGACCTGTACTTCATTTCTCAATTCCAGTGTATCAATAGCCTCATAAACACCACTTGCTGAACCATCTCCCTCGATTTCTAACAAGTATTGATTGAGGGCAGGAATACAACCGACAACACGACCATTTACATCCGCCGCAATAGCATTAATTGCCACCAAATCTGGCAGAATACCGTCTTCTACAGTGATCATGACCTCATTAGCAAAGATAGTTGCATCACTACGGCTATCATCAACCGCTTGTTGTGCATTGGATGGACGAACACGTGCTGGGCATTCACTCACCCAAAAGGTGCTATTACCTGATAAAAATTCTTCTCCGGCGTTATTAAACCGCACCTGATAAAATCGTTCCGCAGAAGTACTACTACCAAGCATAACCGTCGTTGCATAAACACGATCACCGCGATAAACATCCGCGCCTTGACCATCATCTTTAAGTTGAGCAATATCAGAATCGACTACATTACCGACCCTATCCACTTCATCAAGTGTTAATGCTTCAGGGTAAGTCGTACCACTTACAATGGATAAAAAGGTCACTTGTGTAGGCGCACCCGAAAGAGGAATCACCACTGGGTCGGCAGAAGGGGCTCCTAACCTTAAAACAGGCGTTTCAGGCTGAGGCCCAGGATTTGGATTAGGTTGAGTTTGTGGGTCAGGATCAGAGTCACTATTGCCATTGCCATCGTCACCACCACCGCCTCCACCACAACTGACAATGAAGAGCGACAAAGCTAATAAAAATAAAATATGACAACTGCGCCTAGTTAAAAATGTCGCAAATAAAACAATTATGTGAAACTTAACAAAAAGTGTCGCAGAACAAACAAATATGTGATGAAAAAAGTTCTTTACCATTAACAGAGCCATAGTTCCTCTATGCATAATATATTTATCCGTTAAATATTTGACGGTCAGTAATTTGACTTCGCTATTGACCTATTTAAAAACTGCTCTCAAACTATAGTATTCGCTACCAAAAAATTATTCTTATACCTGAACACAGCCAGAGTTGACTATTAGAAAATGGGATAACGATATCAGAGAAAGAGAAATGTACATACGTAAGCATCCATGTTGTGGAATCCATTTTTGTTGACTTATTGTACTACTTTTTTAAGGCCAGCATATGACTAATTTCTCAAAACAAGTGAAATCAATAGCATGGGTGTTGGTTTTATATATTCCGGTAGCAATTGGTTTTTATTGATTTAAGAAAAAGTCACTCTGACATTTTTGGTTCACGCTTTTTCTGTTATATTTTTTCTGATGATGACTACGTCAATAACTTCGATAAAAATAAGCATCATCCCAATAAGCACTGAATACACCAGTACCATCAACGGATTGAATCATCTCATAACGAACGCTAACGGCTTCTTTCGGTGCCTCCATACCAACTACTTTTAGCTGTTGCCAACCTTGTTGTGATTTAGATTTAACATCATAACCAATACGCGATTTCCCTATACAATCAGCTTGACTGTACCATACGGTTCGCAAGCTACCCTTGCCTGATTGGGAATTTTCTGGGTCAGGTTTAAAACGAATCCCCATAGCAAAACGTTTATTTTTTCCAAAATTGATGCATTGAGAAAAAACACTTCGCCCAGTACTTTGCTGCGAAGACTCCGCTATCACTTTTAAAGCCCCTGGATAACCGTATTTATTCACCCACTCTGTGGGCCAACCGTAAATATTCCATTCACTATCTCCATTTTTAAAACTTGGGTTTTTAATATAATTTTCCCCAAGAGCAAACGTTTTTCCAATAGTTTTCTTTTTATCCAGTACTGAACGACGTTCGATCACTTCAAAACTAATATCATCCCAATAAACGGTCACGGACTCTGATATGTTGGCATTTTGAACAACTCTAATTTCTACTGATTGAGAAGATAAAGAAGATTCTAACTTAGAACGATTTACACTCTGCCAACCTATTTTATTTTTGGGCTGAAGATAACCGCCAAACTGACCACCCAAACTACAATCTATCGTATCGTACCAATATACATTTAATCGGTTAGCAAATGGTTTGGCCAACGCTGCTGTAACATTAACCTTAGCGCCTATAGAAAATAACCTTCCATCCCTTAAAGGAATACATTGCTTAACATGTAGCTCATAAAGATGCGACTTCTTATGGTAGCTATCCGCCTGCAATGTTAATGCTGCGGATGAAAGAATAGGTAAATTTTTTTCTATACTGACATTATATTGACCTGGGTATACTGTTCTGGCTTCCCAGCTTTTAAAGCCTTCTTCAAAACCATAATTTTTTACTAAATTATGAATTTGGATAGGCGGCGCTTGAATAACATTTCTAGAAACCGGCATATCTAGTGCTTGCTGGCTTTCTCCCAACTTACAAGGAATATCCTGATATGAAATCCGCCCTTTTACATCAATACATCGAAACAACTCTGCAGAATAACTTTGAGGCAACGGTAACACCAAAAACATAATCACAAGCAATATTTTCATCATATAAACCCTACATAATTCTCACTTTTAGTAAAAAATTACCTGACAAAAAACCCTAATAAAAAATTATTTTTTCATTGGCGCTTTTATTCTTTATATTTACGGATAACCCAAATATTTTACCAATTTTTTATGCCGATGATTAAATAGAAAATTGATAAACATGCAAGATATTTTTGGTAAAAAACGAGGCTCAAAAATTAATATATCTTTTATTATAGAACCTGATTCAACAACTTCCATTCGTCGTTCGTGCTCCCAATTACACATGTTAGACATCGGTGATTTTTCTAAAAAGCCCTTCCCTTGATTTATTTCAATTAACGTTAGGTCAGAATAACCTATAGGTATAAAACCAAATAGCCATATCCAAGATCTAACTAGTGGCTCACCTAAAACAACTTGACCAATCTTGCTCGGTTCAATTGCAGCTAGGGAGGACATTCTAATAATAGGGGATATTTCTTTTTCTATTCCAGCACCACTAGCAATCCAATTCCAAACCGTTTCCGGATTTGCTTTTACTTCAGATTCGAAAACGAGTTTCATAGAATAGTCTCAGCAAATATAACACCGCAAAAATCAAGCAGAGCATTGGGCAATAAAGTAAGCAAAAAAAAACACGTAATAAACGGTGCTTAGATTAACTTATATGCCTACTTTTTAAAAGTGAGGCACTAACAGAGGAGAATAATAGAGGAAAGAGGTGTTGGAAAGCAGCCGGTTAACTCGTATAACCGGCTTGATAATGTGTATATTTTTTAAGGAAGCTACGATTAACCTAACTCATCCGTTGCGACTTTATAGTCCGGATCCTCCATTACATTGACTTCACATAAGTTACCGGCTTTCTTTAATAGTTTTCGACATTCTGGACTTAGGTGGCGTAAATGCAGTGTTTTACCTTCAGCTTGATATTTATCAGCTAAGGTATCGAGAGCCTCAATACCGGAATGATCGCTAACACGCGAGCGTTTAAATTCGATCACTACATGTTCAGGGTCATCTTTGGGATTAAACAGTTCTTTAAAGTTAGCAACTGAGCCAAAAAATATTGGTCCACGCAAGTCATAGACTTTATAACCTTTTTCATCAATATAAGTATCAACCAGAATATGCTGTGCATGCTTCCAAGCAAAGACCAAGGCTGAAACAATCACCCCCACGATAACCGCAATCGCTAAATCAAAGGCAACCGTCACACCAGAAACCAGTATCACAATAAACATATCGGTTGCCGGAATTTTACCGAGTAAACGCAGTGAGGACCATTCAAAGGTACCCAGTACTACCATAAACATAATACCTACCAATGCTGCCAATGGAATAATTTCAATTAAGGATGAACCAAATAAAATAAAGGCTAATAACACCATGGCTGCGGTGATACCGGATAAGCGCCCTCGCCCACCCGAGTTTATATTAATCATACTCTGGCCAATCATGGCGCAACCACCCATACCGCCAAAGAAGCCATTGGTGGTATTGGCGATACCTTGACCAATGCACTCACGATTTCCGCGACCACGGGTATTGGTAATTTCGTCAATTAAGGTCAATGTTAATAACGATTCAATCAAACCGATTGCGGCAATAATAAGTGCGTAAGGGAAGATGATTTTTAGCGTTTCCAAATTAAAAGGCACGGCTGGAATCGCAAAGCTAGGTAGCTCACCTTTTAAGGTTGCAGTTGCCGCTTGATCTGCGGGCAACATATCTCTAACAAAATCAATTACCGTGCGTGCTTCTAAATCCAAGCCAATTACCGCTAAAGTGACAGCAACAATGGCCACTAAACCCGCAGGTACTGCTGTGGTTAATTTTGGTAAAAAGTGAACAATCAGCATCGTCGCTATAATTAAGCCGCCCATAATATAAAGGGCACCACCTTCCATCCATACTTGCTGTCCTTCTTGTACCACTTTAAATTGGCCAAGCTGGGCTAGAAAAATCACAATCGCCAAGCCATTTACAAAACCTAACATTACCGGGTGTGGCACGATACGAATATATTTACCGAGTTTTAAAACACCTGCTGTGATTTGTAGTACACCTGCCAATGCAACTGCGGCAAATAAATATTGAATACCGTGCACAGCCACTAATGAGACCATCACAACGGCGGTGGCACCGGTGGCACCGGAGATCATACCCGGGCGCCCGCCAAAGACACTGGTTAACAATCCCATCATAAAGGCGGCATACAAGCCCACCATAGGTTCAACTCCGGCAACAAAAGCAAAGGCGACGGCTTCCGGCACTAGTGCCAAAGCAACCGTAATTCCAGATAAGACATCATTTTTGATATTGTGCGAATTGTTGGTAATCAGAGAAAACATAATCGGTATCGTTAGTTATTAAAAACAAAAAAGGAAAAACAAAAAAGCGAGACTCTGGGAAGAGCCTCGCTTTTTCTTGCATATCAATATTTTAAGGTGCCCTGATTGAGCAACAATCAGTAAACAGGGGCGCTCTTAAAAAGAGTAGCAGATTTTACAGTAATAAACGCCTTACGTCAGCAATCACACTATTTAAGTAGGTGAAGAAGCGACCCGCATCACCACCATTAATCGCACGGTGATCATAAGACAAACATAAAGGCAGCATATTACGTGGAACAAATTCGCTACCATTCCATTTTGGTTTTATCTCTGCTTTAGAGACGCCCAAAATGGCGACTTCAGGTGCATTTACAATCGGTGTAAAGCCTTGACCACCCATGGCACCCAAGCTGGATATGGTAAAACAACCACCCTGCATATCTTTAGGGCCCAACTTGCCATCACGAGCCTTACCAATAATTTCCATAAATTCAGCAGCCAGTTCCCACAACCCTTTTTTATCAACATCGCGGATCACGGGGACAACTAAACCAATGGGGGAATCAACCGCAACACCGATATTCACATATTTCTTCTGCACAATATGTTCGCCATCATGATGCATTGAAACATTAAAGCTTGGCTCTGCCACTAAGGCTGCCGCACAGGCTTTTAATAAAAACGGTAATGGTGTTAGTTTAACCCCGCGTTTTTCTGCTTCTGCTTTTAAGCCCTTACGGAATTCTTCAAGATCCGTAATATCGGCATCGTCAAACTGAGTAACGTGAGGGATATTCAACCAGTTACGTGACATATTGGCTGCGGTGAGCTTTTTGATTTTGCTCATTGGTAGCATTTCAATCTCACCAAACTGCGAGAAATCAACCGGAGGTATGGCTGGAATACCCGAACCACCTACGGCACCACCCGCTGCGGCAGGCGCAGCTTTTTGACCTGTCATTACTTGCTTAACATACGCTTTGACATCGTCCTTACTGATACGGTTACGATCACCGGTACCAGAGACTTGTGTTAAATCCACCGCCATTTCACGAGCAAATTTACGTACAGCTGGGCCCGCATAAACGTCTTTTGATTGGCTTGCTGCAACAACGGTTGCTTCATCTGGCTTAGAGGCCGATGACTTAGCTGATGCAGGCGCGGCAGGTTTTGCAGCAGGGGCTGGCGCAGCCGCCGGTGCAGGGGCTGCTGGTGCACTACCCTCTACGGCCAATGTCAGAATATCACCACCTTCTGTGGTTTTATCACCTTGCTTGATCGTAATACTGACGACTTTACCGGCTTTAGGGGCAGGTACTTCCATTGAGGCTTTATCAGTTTCAAGAACAATTAACGAGTCACCTTCTGCAACCTCATCACCTACAGCAACTACAATTTCAATAACGTCGGCATCTTCAGCACCCTCTGGTACTTTAATCACTTCTTCTGCCGAACCGCCACTACTGGCCGGCGCTACAGCAGAAGGCGCAGGTGATGCAGCAGCTGCTCCACCCGATACCGCCAAGGTTAATATAGCGCCACCTTCGACAGTTTTATCACCCTGGTTTACAGCAAAACTAACAACGGTACCTGATTGCGGGGCAGGAATTTCCATTGAGGCTTTATCCGTCTCAAGTACAACAAGAGAATCACCTTCTTCAACGGTATCACCTACGGCAACACATAACTCAATAATATCTGCATCTTCTGCACCATCGGGCACAGTGACAACCACTTCGGAAGAAGCCGCTGCCGGCGCAGGTGCTTCTGCCGCAGCAGGAGCAGGTGTTTCGGCGGGAGCACTGCTTTCAGCACCAGCACCTTGAACATCTATTTCAAATAAGGCATCACCTTCAGACACTTTGTCACCCACATTGACTTTTAATGCGGTGACTTTACCAGCCATTGGTGATGGTACATCCATTGATGCTTTATCAGTTTCGAGCACAACTATTGACTGCTCTTCTTCAATGATATCGCCTACGGCAATTGATACTTCAATAATCTCGGCGCCTTCAGTGCCGCCAATATCAGGAACGGAAACGGTTTGTGTAGCCACTATAATTCCTCTGCATTTTTATCTGATTAGCCCCCAAGGTCATGATTAGACCCGGAGGGGAACTTGTCGAGGGTAATCGACGTGTTATAGAGTCATTGGATCTGCTTTATCAGCGTCCAAACCAAAATCTTTAATTGCTTTTGTCACCACATCAGCTTTAATCGCGCCTTCATCAGCTAAGGCTTTCAATGCAGCAACAGCAACATAATAACGATTCACTTCAAAGAAATGACGCAATTTAGAGCGCGTATCACTGCGACCAAAACCATCTGTACCCAGTACAGTAAATGATCCCGGAATAAAGTCACGCAATTGCTCAACGTAGCATTTCATATAATCCGTTGCAGCAATAAACGGGCCTTTAGCCGATTCTAATTGTTCAGTGATATAGGCTTTTTTCGGTTTCTTCGCTTCTGGGTGCATCATGTTATAACGGCTAACACTCAAACCTTCGCGAGCCAATTCGTTAACACTGGTCATGCTCCAGATATCGGCTTCAACATTGTAGTCGTTACGTAAAATCTCAGCTGCTGCTTCAACTTCACGAAGAATAGTACCAGAACCCATGAGTTGTACACGCTTATTTTTACTAGAGGCCTTTTTACTCTTGCCCTCCACTAATTTATACATGCCTTTAATGATACCTTCCTCGGCACCTTTAGGCATTTCAGGATGAGCGTAGTTTTCATTCATAGTAGTGATGTAGTAGAAACAGTTTTCACCGTCTGCATACATACGCTTCATACCATCTTGAACAACAACCGCTAATTCAAAGTTATAAGCTGGGTCATAGGTCTTACAATTTGGAATGGTATTCGCCATCAAATGACTATGTCCATCTTCGTGCTGCAAGCCTTCGCCATTCAATGTTGTACGACCTGCGGTGGCACCAATAAGGAAACCGCGCGCTTGCATATCACCGGCTAACCATGCCAAATCACCAATACGCTGAAAGCCAAACATCGAGTAATAAATATAGAAAGGAATGGTAGATACACCATTCGTACTATAAGAAGTTGCAGAAGCAATCCAAGAAGACATTGCACCCGCTTCATTAATACCTTCTTGCAAGATCTGACCTTTTTCATCTTCTTTATAGAACATGATTTGGCCAGAATCATGGGGCACATATTTCTGCCCTTCTGAGGCATAGATACCCACTTGACGGAACATACCTTCCATACCAAAGGTACGTGCTTCGTCCGGCACGATAGGCACAATACGGCTGCCCATTTTTTTGTCTTTTACCAAGGTCGATAAAATACGAACAAAGGCCATAGTTGTTGAGATTTGACGATCGCCCGTACCGGTTAATTGCGACTTCAGAACATCCAAGCCAGGTACTTCAAGTGTTTCCACTTCAGCACGACGGGCCGGTAGATAACCCCCTAATTTTTTACGCTGCTCGTGCAGGTAAACCATTTCTGGGCTATCAGCTGCGGGGCGGTAGTAAGGGAGTGTTTTGAGTTCGTCGTCGGAGAAAGGAAGGTCGAAAGTGTCGCGGAATTGTTGCAGGCTTTCTTTGGTGAGTTTTTTCACTGAGTGGGTTTCGTTAATCGCTTCACCCGATTCACCCATACCAAAACCTTTTACGGTTTGTGCCAGCACGACCGTTGGCTGACCTTTGTGGGCCACCGCTTGTGCGTAAGCAGCATAGACTTTAGAAGACTCGTTACCACCACGATTCAGGCGATAAATTTCATCGTCGGACATGTCTTTCACTAACTCTAACAACTCTGGGTATTTACCAAAGAAGTGTTCACGAGTATAAGCACCGCCGTGTGCTTTAAATGCTTGCATTTCACCATCAACGACTTCGTTCATACGCTGAAGTAATTTGCCTGAAGTATCTTTGGCGAGCAATTCATCCCAACCGCTACCCCACATGACTTTAATAACATTCCAGCCTGCGCCGCGGAAAACACCTTCAAGTTCTTGAACGATTTTACCGTTACCGCGCACGGGGCCATCAAGGCGCTGCAGATTACAGTTGATAACAAAGATAAGATTATCTAATTTCTCGCGTGCGGCAAGCGATACCGCACCTAAGGTTTCTGGCTCATCACATTCACCATCACCCAAAAATGCCCAAACTTTACGTTCAGCATTCTGCTCAACTAAGCCACGCGCTGTGAGGTAACGTAAGTAACGTGCTTGGTATATAGAAGTGATAGGACCTAAGCCCATTGATACCGTTGGGAACTGCCAATAGTCTGGCATTAACCATGGGTGAGGATAAGAGGACAAACCTTTGCCATCCACTTCACGACGGAAGTTATCCATTTGATCATCCGTTAAACGGCCTTCTAAATAAGAACGGGCATACATACCTGGAGAACTGTGGCCTTGATAATAAACCAGATCACCTAAACGACCATTACCATCGGCATGGAAGAAATACTGAAAGCCGATCTCATATAAAACAGCGGCTGAAGCAAATGTGGCAATGTGTCCACCTAAGCCTTCGTCGTTATCATTAGCTTTCATTACCATTGCCATCGCATTCCAACGAATCAATGAACGAATACGCTTATCCAAGGCTGCATCACCGGGGCGCTGCGCTTCGTCTTCAGGGTCAATGGTATTAATGTAGGAAGTGGTAACGCCGGAGGGGGCTTCTAATCCGTGAGAGTTAGCGTGTTCTCTCAAGTCATTCAGTATATCAGCAGCCTTTTCTTTACCGGCGTGCTTTACTAGTGATGAAAGGGCATCCAGCCATTCTTGGGTTTCAATATCGTGGTGCATAGTTTCTCCTCACTGCATCGCCCTTTTGGGGGATGTTTATATTAACCATGGGTATTAATATAGTTTAGAAAGTGTCCCAATGGTCTGTTAATGCTATTTTGTTGGTATATGTAAGCAATACAACAAATTATTGGGTAATAGATCTGTAGTATTTTTACATAAAATTTAACAAATGTCCATATTGGCTGCCAAACTGAGGGGATTGCTGTCAACAACAACCGATAATTACGTCGATCAGAGAGTATCTTGCGGGCTAGTTATCAAATTAGAGGCAATTTTTTTGTAGTAAAACTACATAAATGCATCATCCAAGGCTAAAATACTACGAAATGATCAATCTACTGAGTCTAGATCAGTATCAGGATCAATCAACCATTCCATATAAGAGTTACTTAAGGGTATTGGTAATTTTTATCGCTAGACGAAAAGGGTAATAGATCATCCCCTTCAGGCCGACGACTAAACTGCCATAAAGAACGGGACGGATTAATTAATACATCTTTATAATAGGCTTTTAGTTTTTCGCTGCTTAGCTGTTTTACAGCTTCCGCCAAACGTTGGCGATTATCGAACGACTCATTACCTTGAATTAAATTACCCCAATAATCATCTGCACTTGCCGACAAGCTGGTTGGCGCTTCTAACAACTGTGTAATGACCGCCTGTTGATATAAGCCAATATCATTAGGCAGTTGCTTTTCAAATGCCACGATAAAATCCGTAATGGCTTTTTGAATAGCGCTGGATGTAGTTGAAGGTGACTGAACAATAAAAACAGAACCCGGTACTTGCCTTAGTCGTAAACTCCCTACAAATACCACATAACCTAATTGTTGTTCAGTACGCAAGGATGTATAAAATGGCGATTGCAGCATTTGTCGCAGTACTGCCATAGCGGCTTTATCTTCAAGGGAGTCACTCACGCCCTGAACATACAAAGCTACTGCGGTATCGTTATGATCGATTTCTTGCACGTCATATTGAGCTTTTTCTGATTGCAGATGCGTAATCCCTGCTGGCACTATTGGCTTTTCACCCGGCAATTGAAGGCGATCAATATAAGGTTGCCAACGCTGTAACCACTCCTGATCAATATTACCGTAAAATAAACCTTTGACTCGCGCACCCTGACGCCAATCAATAGCAAAACGATTTAAGTCCGCTAATGTGATACTTTCAATGGCGTTAATTTTTGCTGTATTTGACCAATAGAGGTCATAAAGATTAACCGCAAGGTGACGGTAAAGTTGGTGATATGGTGTTCTCTTCTCTCTATTCTTAAAATTACGAATAAGGTCGGCCTTCAGTTGAGTAAAGCGCTCGGGACTAATGTCGCCTTCGTCTATCTCTGAAATAAATAGCGCCATTAATTTATCTAACTTGTCATGATAACCAACTAAAGTAATATCGAGTCCGCGACTATTTGCTCTCAATGATAATGCGGTATTAGCAAGTAATGCCGGATAACTATATTCATTCATTTTATCCTGAATAATATCCGCATAAAGTGCATTCATCGCTACACCCTTCAAGTCGCCAGAGACGTAAGGTGAGATTATCCTAAAAGCCACCTTTGCTTTAGGTGTACCAAAACTAATGTCCTGCTTTGCCCATATCGTGCTTGCAGGCGCAGCGTCATCTTTAGGGCTCTTGGTATTCTCAATGCCTTCAGCCTCCTTAACACTGTCAGTACTCTCAATATTGCCAAGGTCTAAACGGAATGGTTGAGCTAATGTCTCATCCTGTTTATAAAGAGCAATATTTTCCGGTATAAATGGATTTTTTTGAGGCAAAGAGAATTGAGCCGTAAGTTTTTTATCAAGTGATACTAGCTCTTCCGACAAAGGCTTAACTGCATACGAGACCTGATAGTAACGTGTCGTACTATTTGTTTCTACATTTGGAAAAACCGTGGAGACATACACATTATTCGGCGTCATATATGAAAGAAAGCGACGAATCAAGGTTGCATCAAAGCGCTCAAGCAAATAATCAGCACTAATAATATCTTCTGGAGGAAAGTCCTGAAGATTTTTAGCTAAATGGCTAACGGTATTAGTCGCATTGGACTTTTCACGAAAATGAAAGGCGGTCTCCGCCAATAAACGTTCTTCGTCATAACGCCATTGTTCTATGCCATTATTTTTGATTTCATCCAGCGCATAAAAAATCAAAGAACGAATTAAGTCACGCTGCTGAACCCCCTCTTCTGTCAATTGCACCGTGATATAAAAAGCAGAGGTTCCATCACCTTTATCACGCCCTCCTGCAGACAAACTTTCTGCAAGTCCTTTGTCTTTTAACAAGGAAAGCAAACTACCCTGACCTTCATGGCCAATGATATGCCCAATAAATCCCAGCGGTTTTTCCTTGTAATACTCACGAATGGACGGCAGCTCAAAACTTAAGGTCATTTGCCGAAGTTCTTGTATTGGCTGACTCACCACCTCAAAAGGTAATTGCTTTTCCGCGAATAGAGGAATCGAAGGCACTTTATCCCGCTTAGATTCAACCGGCTGGCTAACTGGAATCTGACCAAAGCGATCTAACACGAGGGATTGTAATTTTTTAATAGGTTCTTTACCAAGAACAACCAATGTCATTTTATGTGCTGAGTAATGTTTTTTATAAAATGCCAGCAAGTCATCTCGCACTTTATCATCGGGTCTATCAGCCAGCGTTTCCAGACTACCAACGTTGAATTGTGCATCCGGGTGTTGTGGGTTGACGATATGTCGATAGACATCATAAGAGCGTCGATAATCATCTTTTAACTTTGATTGATACTCCGAATGAACCGCATTACGTTCGCGATCAACATAGAATGCATCAAATAAAGGGGCAATAAAGAACTGGGCAAAACGATCTAAAGCGGGCTCTAGCTGGTTAACATCAATATCAAAAAAGTAATTGGTATGATGGCGACTGGTATAAGCATTATGGGATCCGCCATTGTCGCTAATAAATGATTGATATTCATCTGCTTCCGGGTATTTTTGTGTTCCCAGAAAAAGCATATGTTCTAAAAAATGAGCCAAGCCTTCACGATCTTTAGGATCATGATAGCTACCTACGTTGACATCAAGAGCTGCTGCCGCCTTATCGGCTTCTGGATCAGAAATCAACAATACCTGTATCTTATTATCAAGTACCTGGTAATGGTAAGTACGTTTATCAAGACTGCCCTTTTCTATTTCAATCGAAATAGAAAACTGCGAAAAAATAAGGAAGAAAAAAAATATCGTAATACGATAGCTATTCACAAAGATAACTCTTTAAATTAATCAATTTAGTAAAGTGCCACTGACTTAATCATCAGTCACATCGAGCATTGTTTCTATAGGTGACTCCACAAAAGGCGAGCGCATTGGCCAAGCATTAATAATCGCTTTAACTAAAGTCGCAAGAGGAATCGCAAAAAATACACCCCAGAACCCCCACAGCCCACCAAATACGAGTACAGCCACAATGATAGCAACGGGGTGAAGCTTGACCGCCTCCGAAAATAAAACCGGCACCAGTACATTTCCATCCAAGCCCTGAATAACAAGATAGACAATGGTTAGATACAACAGTTCATAGCCAAAGCCCCACTGAAAATAACCAATCAACAACACGGGAATAGTAACAACAACTGCACCGATATACGGAATGACAACGGATAAGCCAACAGCAATACCCAATAGCATCGCATATTTCAAATCAAGCACAACAAAAGAAACACAAGAAACAGCTGCCACTAGTAATATTTCTGTGACCTTACCCCGTACGTAATTGGCAATCTGCTGGTTCATTTCAACCCAAATTTTACTCATCACTGGCCGTTCTTTAGGTAATAAAGAACCTGCCCAACCTAATATACTGTCACCATCTTTGAGAAAGAAAAAAACCAATAGAGGGACTAATACAAAATATAAAAGAATAATCAAAAATATAGGCAAATTAGACAACGAGAAAGAAAGAATACTTTGGCCAAAAGATGCCAACTCATTACTGAGATGACGCATTAATTGTTCAACCTGCTCTTCTGAAATAAACGTTGGGTACTTTTCTGGCAACAGTAATACCAGCTCTCGCCCATGGGTTAACATGCTCGGCAATTCAGTGAGCAGCTTGACTGACTGTTGCCAAACCACCGGGATAATAAACAGCATCATAGAGATCATTACCCCAATTAATAATAACAGGGCCGCTGCCACTGCTAGTATATGGGGCAAACCTTTAGCTTTAAGCCAAATCACCATGCCCTGCATTAAAAATGCAATAATGACCGCAACAATAACCGGGCCCAGATCATTACCCATTGTCCAAATAATGAAAAAGAATACGATCAGTAATACCAATAGGAGCACCGCTTCTTCATTGTGAAAATAGCGATCAATCCAATTACGGATAATGGGAATCATAATTATCTTAACCTAGAAAATAACCTATCTTTAAGCACTACAACCCTTTCTTTAGGACATAGCGATATATATGTTCTTGCTGCTCAAATTCAACCAAGGTATTTTTTGTTAGCTCAGCCATTCGATGAAAGTCTTTCACTGACGCGGGGTCTGTCGCAATGACTTCAACATACTCACCCGTACAGAGCACATTCAAAGCCTGACGAACCTTCAAGAGCGGCTCCGGGCATCTCAGGCCACAGGCATTAATCGTACATTTTATGGGCAACAACAAAGTAATCAATACCTATTAAACAAACAAGATGAACCTTAACAGAAAAACCTGTCTATAAGTCTTTATAGTGAAAAATAAGAAACAGTTTTGACTAATAGCTAACAAGCAATGATACTCTGTTTTGGACTATCTGATAAATTTGGAGGCGGGAAAGTATTATTGTCCCGACATGACATAAACCTTGTTATTAATTAAATCCAGCTTATTGCGGCCATACGCCTTATTATTACTGCCACTATTGACACTGATTAGCCCAATAAGTGCCTCAAATGAGTTACCCAGTATTGGCGGAGGCACCTCTATCTCCACCGCCCAAGAAGAAAAGCGTTTGGGGCAGACATGGTTACGCTTATATCGGCGACAAGTTCCTGTCAGCTCAGACCCCATTCTTATCGAATATACCGAAGCATTGCTTAACAGGATTGCAGAACATAACCCGGCAGCGGGAAAAGAGTTTTCATTGGTCATTGCCCGTAACCGGACGCTTAATGCTTTTGCTGTTCCCGGTGGCATTATTGGCGTTCATACTGGCTTATTTCAGCATGCTCAAACAGAAGATCAATTTGCCAGTGTCCTCGCGCATGAATTAGCCCACTTAAGCCAACGCCATTATGCGCGGGGTGTAGAAAAACAAAAGGGCCAACAACTGGTCGGTATGGCAGCAATATTAGCCAGCCTTATCATTGCAGCAACTAACGGTGAAGCAGGCTTGGCGGCAATTCAAGCGACACAAGCAGGTATCATCGATCAACAACTACGCTTTAGCCGCTTATACGAGCAAGAAGCTGACCGAATCGGCATGACGACTTTAGTCAATGCAGGCTTTGACCCTCATTCGATGTCCGATATGTTTGAGCAAATGCAAAGGGCCTCACAATTCTATACTGAGCCACCTGAATTTTTACTTACCCATCCCGTTACAGCAAAGCGTATTGCTGATGCAGAGAATCGGGCAAGGAATTATCCGAATCAAAATGCACCCTCTAGCTTAGCTTACGATCTAGCAAGAGCACGGGTATTATTCTTTCAGGAAGAAACGCCACAACAAGCCATCAGCCGATTCGAAAGTGAATTACGAGGTTTCAGCCCATCAGAAGAAGGCAGCCGTTATGGCCTCGTACTCTCTCTCACCGCTAATAAGGAATTTGAAAAAGCCGACAAGGTGTTGCAGCCTTTGCTAGAGCGCTACCCAGATCAAGCAGCACTATTGATCGCCAAATCCAATATCGATGCGGGCAATAATAAACTCGGCACCGCAATCGAAAACATGCAAGCGGCGATTAGTAATAAGCCCGGCAGCTATGCATTAAACATCCATTACAGCCGTCTCTTAGCAAAAAATAATGATCATATCAATTCTGCACGTATCTTAAATGAATTGCGAGAAGCACGACCTGACGATCCTTTTATTTGGTACCACCTTGCTGAAATAGCCGGACTTGCGGGTGATATTCTCACCTTACATAAAGCACGAGCAGAATATTTTATTCTCTACGGTAATTTTGATAACGCAGAAAACCAGTTAAATAACCTGTTAAAGAAATTTAGCGACAATAAAACCGAAGTGGCTATTGCCAAACAACGATTGGAAGACGTAAAAAAATTAAAAAAGAACGCTAAACTTTAACAACAAGACTGTATCAACGGCAAAACTAAACGGCTTTCGTGTAATTGTTATACCACTCTTCGAGCTCATCAGCTGGCATAGGTCGAGCAATATGATAACCTTGTGCCTGTTCACATTGCATTGATGATAAACGGCTCAATATTTCTTGATTCTCCACGCCTTCAGCCACCACACTTAACCCTAAATTGTGAGCCATATTGATAGTAGAATTTACAATAATTTGATCTTGCTCATCTTCAAGCATATTAATAATAAAGGCATAATCAATTTTTAACCATCTCACTGGTAACTTTTTAAGATAAGCAAGTGATGAATAACCAGTGCCAAAATCGTCAATCGATAAATCAATACCAAGATTATTAATTTGTTCCAATATTTTTAGTGAGCGGTCAGCATTATTCATGATCGTGCTTTCAGTGATTTCTAACTCAAGGCAAGATGGCGGTAACGCATAGCGGTGCAACAACCACTCTATTTTTTGCAAAATAGTATCATTTAATAAATTACGGGCAGAAATATTAACAGCTACTTTTATATTCAACCCTTTTCCTTGCCATCGCCGTACTTGCTGTAAGCTTTCATCCAAAACCCACTCTGTCATTTCATTAATCATGTCAGTCATCTCGGCAATGGGAATAAACTCCGCAGGAGACACAAAACCCATGGTAGGATGAATCCAACGAGACAGTGCTTCAACACCGACCATTTCTTTGGTATGAACGTCTATTTTAGGCTGATAATAGAGTGTTAATTGGCTTTCGCGAATAGCTTTTCCAAGTTCACTCATTAATGACAAACGTTTAGGCGAATGACGATCTGCATCAGGATTATACACTTCAATACTGGTCATCGCTTGTTTAGCAGTGTACATCGCCACATCAGCATAACGCATCAAAGTTGAAAAATCATTGGCTTGATTTGGGTAAAGTGAAATACCTAAACTAGCGCGCAGCTCAATCGCCATTTCATCGATAAAAAAATCTTTACGAATAGAGGACAATATTTGTTCGGCAATAATATGTGCATGACGAGCACTATCAACATTGGGTAATAATATGGCAAACTCATCGCCACCTAAACGGGCAATTGTCCCATGCAAACTAGTGACTTGGTGTTTAATTCGCGGGCCAATACCTTTAATAATATGGTCGCCAACATGATGCCCTAATGTATCATTAATTTCTTTAAAACTATCTAGATCAATAATAATTAGCGCTAAACTTTCACCTTCTTTCTTAGCTTCTATGGTTGCATTAACAACACTCTGCAACTTAACACGATTAGGTAAGCCTGTGAGGATATCATGAGTTGCTTGGTATTCTAATCGGTCAACATAGCGACGGCGCTCGGTCGTATCGCGTGTCACGCCCCATATTTCAACAAGCTCATTATTCTCAATGGTTCCATTCGCTGAGGTTTGCAAACAGATACTATCACCTGAACGTGTTTTCCAAACAATCTCTTGAGTATTCAATCGAAAATCGCCCGCAACAAATGCCTCCGTATCCATTGCATAGGTTCGAGAACCCGTTTCTTTTAATGTTAAGCCTTTTAATTTTTCAGGGCTATCTGCACCATACACTTTGGCAAAAATATAATTACAGTCACCTAGTTTTGCTCGCTGAAGAATAGCTTCAGTGATAGCGACTTTAGGCCAATCAACAGGAATAGGGGGAGAAATATCAAAGCGCCATATTGCATCCTGACTATTTTCAACGAATGCTCTATAGCGAGCTTCACTTTGTTGCAAGTTAACTTCTTGTACTTTTAATTCCGTGATGTCATCCAGTGTCATCAAAACGCCTTTAATACCGTTTTCTTCGTCGTGAATAGCGACTTTATCTGTCTGAAACCAATGCTCTTTTTCGTGTATAACTGCTCGCTCTATAGCACCAATAATCGATGTTCCCGTTCGTGCTACCTTCAGTACTTCTTGATGACAGTGGACTGGATCTTCCCACCCCATAAGGAACTCTAATACCGTTTTATCCAATAAATCATCTTGGCGAAAAAGTTCATTGGCTTTGACATTGGCAGAGCAAATGCGTCCCCATTGATCAAGGTATAATACGGCTGAACTAAGCGAATTAAAGAGTAACTGAGTAAACTTACCTTCTGAACCTTTTAGTAGATGTTCTGGCAGTAACAGCTGGCTTGGTGTCGATGGTGGTGGGACAATCTCCCGCATGGGTAACTCACGTTGACAATAAAAGAAATGCAGTAGCTGAAAATTAATACTTTATTACTTTTCAGGCTTGATACTTTATAGTGTAGGCAAGCGTGGAAGAATTTCAAAAAAAATGGCAGTTAAATCAACCTATTATCCTTATTAAGCCCTAGTAATGAGGGGGTTTTTCACTCCCTTTTGCCTCCATCGAATAGGCGACCTCATCCAATTTCTGTCGATTTTGTTGTAATTCATGCTGTAAGCGGCTTAGCATCAAGTCTTGATTCGCAATAACATCATTTAGCGATTGCAGTAAATCTTCTTGATACGTCAACCTTGTTTGTAAATCATTTATCTGCAGCTGTAGTTCAGCCTCTGTATTTCCAACACCCATTTAAATGGCCTCATTAAGCGATTAACCACTATTTTAACGTGAATCCCCATGGAGCGCTTAGCTTATAGCGGTCATTTTTTTGTCATATTTACATGAAATACTCTGCAGCTATGAAAAGTGAGACTACATCAGCACCACTACCCTCTGCCAGTTCAGCGAATGACAGTTCAGACACCAGTCATTCGATAAGCAAGCAGGTTACAACAGATATTGATAATCATCACCGTTCAATCTGGATTTCAGATGTTCACCTAGGTACAAAAGATTGTAGAGCCGATCTACTGATCGAGTTCCTTAAACAACACCGATGCGACCGTTTATATCTTGTAGGAGATATTATCGATGGCTGGAAAATGAAATCAGGTATCCACTGGAAAAAATCGTATACTCGTCTTGTACGTCGTATTCTAAAAATAGCGAAACAAGGTACGACTGTTTATTACATTACCGGGAATCATGATGAATTCTTGCGTAAATATGCTAATAGCCATTTAGACAATATTCATCTTGTTAACCGTTTTGATCATATGACTGCTGACAATCGGCGATTACTGATCATTCATGGTGATCAATTTGACGGTGTAACCCGCTGCTCTAAATGGCTAAGGCATGTCGGTGATATTGGCTATGAAATACTGATGTTTATGAACCGTCACTATAATCGCTGGAGAGCAAAAACCAACAAAGGGTACTGGTCATTAGCGGGGTTTCTTAAACAACATATCAGGCGTGCTAAAACCTATATTCATGACTATGAACATGCGGTTGTCTATTCCTGTAAAAAGCAAAACTATGATGGTGTTGTTTGCGGTCATATCCATCACGCTGCCTCAAAAAAAATTGATGGCCTTGATTACTATAATACCGGTGACTGGGTCGAATCCTGCACCGCTCTGGTTGAAGATAAACAAGGAAAAATGACCTTAATTCATTGGTTAGACGAACGCCCAAAAACGCTCAACAAGAGACATTCAAAAAAAACCAGAAAACGTACTAAAAACCAAAAGCAGGCTCAAACACAAGCCGCTTAATCACATATTGTAGTCATTTTTAACCAAGAAAAGCCTATTCCGGCAACTCAGCACCACAGTGGCGACAATGATTTGCATCATTTTCATGACCAGTACGATCACAATGTTGACAATATTTGTTATCTCGTTGGCGCTGCATTTCCTGCGCAATTTCAGCGGTAAAAATCCCTGTTGGCACAGCAATAATCGAGTAACCCGTTAGCATCACCAAGGCCGCTGTAATTTGGCCCAACACCGTTTGTGGGGTAATATCCCCATAGCCTACTGTCGTGATTGTCACAATCGTCCAATAGATACTTTTCGGGATGCTGGTAAAACCATTTTCTGGCCCTTCTACAACGAACATCAAAGAACCGAATATCGTTGCCAATACCAGTACAACCGAAAAGAAGACAAATATTTTTCGTCGGGACATTGCTAACGAACGTGCGAGTACATTCGCCTCACTCAGATAACGCACTAACTTTAATACGCGAAAAATACGCAACACTCGTAATAAGCGAATGATCAATAGATAACTTATACCCGCCATAAACAGACTGAGATAGGAAGGGATAATAGACAGTAAATCGACTATGCCATAAAAGCTAAAAATATAACCCCAACGATTAGGAGAACAATAGATGCGAGTGATATATTCGATGGTAAAAAATATTGTTAAAACCCACTCAAACGCCCTGAAATAGAGTCTATAGCTATCGGATAAAACAGTGACTGAATCCAGCACTACTACCAATACACTAAACAAAATAGTGTAAATTAAGACCATATCAAATAATTTACCCGCTGGGGTATGGTGGCCAAAGATAATATTATAAAGGTGCTGTTTTAGCGTAATATCGTCGTCAGTGCTATTAGTCATGATCATCTCATCAATCAATTGATCCGGCATTGTAGCCCCAAAGTGCGATAGCTTCTATAATGGCGTATCTTAACTATATGTTCTTATTCTGATGTTAAAAAAGAAATGCCCCTATTGCGCAACGGTAATTACGACCAATAAGCTCAAAAAAGAAGGGCATGATAAAGCTTTATTGAAACGGGAAGCATTTCCATGCCCCTCCTGCAACAAACACATCAGCCTTCCCGCTTATGCTGAGACTGCGACTTCAATTGGTGTGTTATTTGCTGTTGTCATAGCGCCTCTTACTTACTATTGGCAAGCGTCAATCTCAGGAAGCTATTTATTCTTTTCTATAGGTGCTGTATTGATTATTTTTGGTAGCATTAAGAACCAACTACAAGCCGTTACAAAAAAGGGCTCAAATGAAAAAGAAGGATAATAATAGTCGACTGGTTTACTCAACTGAAACGGGTCGCATTAAATCATCAAAGCAATCGCCAGCACTATCAACAGATAATGATGGTATTGTAAGATTGCTTCGCGAAAACCGAAAAGGCAGCGGAGTCACTTTAATTAAAGGGCTTCCTCCGGCAGTAAACATTAAAGCCCTAGCAAAAACACTAAAGAAAAAATTAGGGGTTGGAGGTAGCATCAAAGAAGGTGTAATAGAGATACAGACCGACCAAAGAGAGAAAGTAAAAGAACTCCTTGAAAAGCAAGGCCATCAGGTCAAAATAGCCGGTGGCTAACAAATAACCTTACTGTTTAGAACATCCACCATTAGATATTGACCCCTTAATAAAAGTACTGAGATATGATTCCTAAAAAACCCGATAAACAACAACATTACCAGTATCTAGTTGAAATAATGAAAGAAGGAAATGTTGATAGTAAAGAAAAGGCAGAACACCATATCAAAGGAATGAAAAGCAAAGCTATGCGATTCTCACTGATTATTTTGGTAATTGCTACGGTTATTTATCTAGCTTTTCCGGCGTTTGTTTTTTTTATTGCGTTAATCAGTGTATTTACTGTTGCTTGGGCATGGTCATCAACCTACGCCACACAAAAAATGATACGCCAATATATTTCTAAGGAATTAAAAGAATAGGTTTGGCAGGTTAGCCAAAGACCAATCAAGCTTATTATTATTACTCACGCTTGATTTGATTAAATACTTTTAATTATGATGTCCGCTTTAACGAAAGCGCTCTACTAGGGGGCGGTGTAAAACTCCCCCGTTAAAACGGGCACCATAAGTAAGCTTTGTATAACTTAAATTGTCCTATAAATAGCCCACTGTCACAGTGAATGGAACAGTGGACTATTTTATCTCACTATATTTTAAAACTTATACTTAGCAGAGAATTGAATGCGAGTATTGTCACCATCGTCTCCAGAGAACTCTTCTCTCTCACCGAGGCCAACCTCTATACCATATTCAATCTTTTTACCCACAGCCCAAATACGGTTGATATGAAACTCAGAGACTGTTTCAAAACCGCCAACAGCTACGACTTCAGCTTCATGCTCATCATCAATTTCAAGTTCCGAATAGCTAATATTAAAGCTACCATTACTTAACTTATGCTTATAAGTTAACTGGAAACTAGTACTTTCAATAACTTCAAGGTCTCCATCAATAAGAATGGCATCAGCAAATGACCATTTTTCTTGCTGATAACGGCCTGGCTGACCTGTAATAATATTAAGTCCTAAACGACCACCGGAACCTGTTTTAAATACAAGGCCTGCATGAAGAGCAGTGGCATTCGCTGATTCCGTTTCATCACCTAAGTCAGCCTCAATATCTCTTAATAAAGCGGCGGCATAAAAACCAAATTTATCTCCTTCACTTCTGTACTTAGCAATCACATCAGGAAGCGGATCTACAGACGTTAATGCAACATTGCTTGCATCTCTGATCGATGCTTCTGGATTTTCCAAAGCGACAGAAAAGTTACCACTGGTATATCTAATCTGTGCTTGACGAATAAAAGAAACTCCGGGCTGTGTCCCAAAATCCAAGGTTTTAGGGTAAGTCATAAAATCCATAAATGTGGACCAGTTTTGACCTATAGTCCAATTCCCATGTTGTCCATAAGCATGACGCAATCTAAAGCCGCGTGAATTTGATACGGCTTCATTACCACCGCTACCAAAAAAATCACCTTCGATAACAACTTTACTATCACTATGAGATCCGGTTAATCGAATCCGTGACTCTCTCGCATGCATGCGAAAACCGCCTTCTTCTGAATCAGCAGCATCACCCGTTTCTAATTGATTAGCAAACGATAAATCACCTTGGCGCTGATCAGTATCATAAATTGCATCTAATTTTACATAGCCGCTAATGTTCACTTCTGCCGCATTGATAGCACCAGATGCCATTAATAACGGAAGCGTGCATAGCATCACTTTACGTGGAAGATGGTTAACCATTTTTGATCCCCTTGTGGATTGATATTGACTTTATTTTTAAGGTTTATACAAATCGAACGAATAAATTTTATTTATGCATATTCGAAGAAAAAGATAATATATTTTTTATTTATATTTATATTACCTTCTTTAAGTCTATAAAATGTAATTAAAATGTCAATATAATAAAGTGGAATAGAGGAGAGGAAAAGCCAAACCATATTTTTTTATATAAAAAACAACAACTTAAAAAATAAATATTTTATAAAGATTAATTATTTCTTATGTATCGGGAACTATTTATTAAAAAATAAATCACCAAAATGAATCATCCATAAAATTTTTTTATGAATAAAATAAATATAGAAAAATAATTTATTTAAAATTTAAAATGAAAAATAAAGCAAACGCTAAGAGAAAAAAGAATACAATTCGTGTTAGGTACACTTGGAAGAGAGTATTTTATGGGGTGCGTTAAACTAAATTAGGGCCGTTTATAGCGGCCCGGTTGATAGCTTAACAAGGGGGATATAAAAAGGTTAACTAAGCTTTTTCTCCCAGAATAAAGCTTCTCCTTTTTCTGGGTCTAGGGTATAACTTTCAAAACCACTGTTTCGATAACTGGACTTAGCAGCTTCATTGCCGGATAGCACTTCTAATGTCAGTTTGCAGCAACCTCTCGACTTTGCTATTTCTTCAATAACGGCCAATAATTGCTGTGCTACCCCTTCGCCCCTACGATCGCTGTGAACGACAACATCATGGATGTTAATCAATGGCTCATTAGCAAAGGTAGAAAAACCCTCAAATGCATTCAGTAAACCAATAGGCTGCTCATCATCATAGGCAATAAGGCTAATAGCATTAGGTAATTTTTCAAGGTTGCTCACCAAAGTCTGCTTCACTGAGTCAGAAAGTGGCTTTCCCCTTCCCAAGGGATCTTGGGAATAATGGTCCATCAAGTCAATTAAATCACTGGCATACTTCAAATCTGCATAATCAACTTGGTATATAACGATAGGCATTTAAGCTTCCTTGGGCTGCTGTAAAACCGGGTTTTGGCCTGGTTATTGCTGTTTTAATCAAAAGGTACTGATTTATTCACTGTACCGACAAGTTTCTGACAATTCTTTAAGGTGGTATGTCATGGATACAAACATTATATGGCAATTGATCGATACGTCGATCAAAATCGGAATAGGTGTACTCATTGCGTCAATGTTTGCAATGATGCTTTTTCATCGAAAGCAACCTCGCCCTATTAATGCTGAAAAACGACGTTTAGAAATCCTTGAAAGCATTTCAGCTGACGTAGGTAATGTCAGTCATACTTTCGCCAAATATTCGGCACTAACAGTAGAGTCCATTCGCTTTGGACAACGCTGGCCCGTTGCCCGAAAGCAAGAGTTAGAAAGCGTCAGCCAAGTACTTGCAGATGAATTCAAGAAATTATCAGATTCTGAATCTAAACTCTTGATGTTAGGAGAAAAAGCGCTAGAAAAGAACCTTCGACTTTACGGCTCTAAGATTGCTCACTTTCGACGACAAGTTTATGTCGGCAGAACCGATATAAAAGAAGAGGATATATTAGCAATGAAGCGGGATATCAACTTACTTAGAGAGCAATTTTACGATTTTCTCAGTAAAAAATATGACCGCTTATTAGCTGCCTAAGTATTTAGTTACCATAACTCATTAAGCGCTGATAGCGCTGCTCGATCAATTCATCAATAGGCTGTTCGAGCAAGGTATCTAACTGGGTAATTAAATGGGACTTTAGTTCTGCAGATATCACTTCGATATCCCGGTGGGCACCACCAAGAGGCTCAGGGATAATGTGATCGACAATACCTAATTCCTGCAATACTTTAGAGGTTACCCCCATAGCTTCAGCGGCTTGCGGCGCTTTGTCGACAGTTTTCCATATGATATTGGCACAACCTTCAGGTGAAATAACAAAATACGTCGAATATTGAAGCATATTCAGTTGATCGCCCACACCAATGGCTAAAGCACCACCAGAAGAACCCTCACCAATAACCGTACAAATAATGGGTGTCTTCAAGCGAGACATAACCGCAAGGTTTTGAGCAATGGCCTCACTAATGCCCCTTTCTTCACTATCAATACCCGGATACGCTCCCGGGGTGTCAATCAATGTGAGAATTGGCATTTTAAAACGTTCTGCCATTTCCATTAAACGTAAGGCTTTACGGTAACCTTCAGGTTTAGGCATGCCAAAGTTGCGCATAACTTTATCTTTAACACTACGCCCCTTCTCTTCCCCAATGACCATGACAGGCTTGCCATTTAAACGAGCAACACCACCCACAATGGCTGAATCATCGCCAAAGTGACGGTCACCATGTAACTCATCCCAATCATCGAAGATGCGCTTTATATAGTCTGTTGTGTAAGGTCTTTGAGGATGGCGAGCGACTTGTACCACTTGCCATGGCGTCAAGTTATCATAAAGACTGGCAGTTAATTTATTACTTTTCTCTCTGAGACGTTCAATTTCCTCAGTGATATTCAAGTCATTATCGTTACCAACCAACTGTAACTCTTCAATCTTACCTTCGAGCTCTGCGATTGGTTGCTCAAAATCGAGGTAATTTGGATTCATATCACGTGTGCCTGCAAGAAAAATGGTTACATCGGGGTTATATTTCGGGTGCGTAAAGATACGCGAAAGTGAACTATTCGTCGAGTGCTATATTAATCGTATTGGAAAATAATGGCCAGATTGTACACTGGCCATTTTATCTATATTACTTATAAGTCGCCTAACTTACCTAACTCTTTAGCGACAAGGTAATAGAAGCTCACTCGGGATTTATTTCTATCGCCTTTCATTGCTTGGCATACAGATTCAACAACATTATCAGCTGCATCACCACTAACGCCCAGTTTTTTACCACACCACTTTTCAGCCACACGGTCTCGCTCTGATTTATCAGAACAAGAAACAAGTGAAGCATCTTTGCTACGCAAGGCAATCCCCAAGTGTTTGACTATTTTTTCAACAACTTCGGCATCAGCTCCGGAGTCGTAACGTTGTACATCGGCTAGATAATCAGACATAGTTTCTCCTACTTATTTTTTATTGATTGGTTATTTTGGAACTATTACTACTTCAAAGGTTATTAGTGCACCTTAGCATTGGCAATAGGCAGATTCAAATAGTGAAAGACTGCCTTAGCATGCGAGTAAGATTACTCTATTAACTATTTAAACAAAGAGCCTAGAGCACCCTTGGCAAGTGAACCCAGCATATCGTTACCCCCAACAGCATCCAATAAAGATCCCCCCTTGCTATTACCATCAATCAGGCCAGGAATAATATCGGAAAGACCATTACTTGCTGTGGACTCATCAACACCAATTTCATCCGCAAAGCTTTTTATTTTAGATTGACCAAATAAATCGGCAATCTGATTGCCTGAAATAGGTGAATTGTCACCATCCCCTAACCAAGAGCTGGCCAAGGACGCTAAACCACCACCGTTCAATTGACCCAATAGACTACCAAGGTCTAGGTCACCAGAACCATTTGTTGGCATTAGCTTAGATAGAGCAGCTGATACTAAGGTATCACTCAAGCCTGAATTACTACCACCTAACTTACTCATTAGTAATTGTGTTGCAATTTTCATTAAATCCATACATCCCCCCAGGACAGTTATATAAATGGTTATACAAATTAGTAAAATGACAGACTAATGTTTTCCCAATAAAGACACTTGAAATCAACAATATCTGATACGCGTGATAATATGCCACCTTTATCTTACGCATTCAATGCTATGTTTGGACGTTTTCTGGGGGAACAGTTGTGAATGATGCAGTAATCGAGTTTTTAATTGGTGGTAATAGTGACAAGCAAGTCAAACAAAACGCCAAAATGGCTAATCGTCACGGCCTGATCACAGGTGCGACAGGTACAGGTAAAACCGTCACACTACAGACCCTGGCTGAGAGTTTCTCCAATATGGGCGTCCCGGTTTTTTTGTCTGATATAAAAGGGGATGTCTCCGGACTGGGTAAACCTGCTAAGCCACACCCCAAGATTGATGAACGGGTAGAGACCATCGGCATCGATAACTACCAAATGAAGGCCTGTCCCGTTGTCTTTTGGGACTTTTTCGGAAAAAAGGGCCACCCCTTACGCACCACAGTTAGCGAAATAGGCCCCTTACTCTGGTCCAGCCTATTAGAACTTAACGATACTCAAACAGGTGTGCTTTATTCATGCTTTAAGATTGCTGATGACAATGGCTGGCTCTTACTCGACTTGAAAGACCTTCGCTCTATGTTGATATGGATTGGAGACAATACAGCTGAATTAAAATCAGAATATGGCAATATTTCCAAAGCAAGTATCGGTGCTATTCAGCGAGATTTATTAGTATTAGAAGAACAAGGGGCAGAACTCTTCCTCGGCGAGCCTGCCATTAATCTCGAAGATCTCATACGTACTGACCTATCAGGTAATGGGATTATCAATATTTTCGATGCCTCGAAAATCATCCAAACATCCCCTAAGCTCTACTCTACTTTTTTACTTTGGTTGCTATCGGAATTATTTGAAAACCTGCCTGAAGTCGGTGATGCTGAAAAACCCAAATTTGTGATGTTCTTTGATGAAGCTCATCTCTTATTTGACGATGCCCCCAAAGTACTTGTCGATAAAATTGAGCAAGTCGTTCGCTTGATTCGCTCAAAAGGTGTGGGCGTTTATTTTATTACTCAGAGTCCGCTCGATGTCCCCGAATCAATACTGGGACAACTGGGTCTAAAAGTGCAACACGCGTTGAGAGCCTTTACGCCTAAAGACAAAAAGACGGTTAAAACGGTTGCTGAAACGTTTCCGGAAAACCCTGACATTGATACAGAGGCCTGCATTACAGAACTAGGGATCGGTGAGGCCTTAGTGTCCGTACTAGCAGAAAAAGGGCGACCGACACCGGTAGAACGGATTTTGATCCGCCCACCAGAATCGCGCATTGGTCCGATGACAGATGAAGAACGGGATGAGCTAATACAGCGATCCCCTTATAAAGGACGCTATGATGCAGAAGTTGATAGAGAGTCTGCTTATGAAATTCTCAAAAAGCGTGCTGATGAGAATAAATTAGCCGAAGAAAAAAATGCCGCCGTTAAAACAGCCAGTAAAAAAGCCGGTGGTCGAAAGCGTCAAACAGCAACAGAAGCTTTTTTCAAAAGCGCTGCAAGAGCTGTCGGCTCACAACTAGGGCGGACCATTATTCGCGGTATACTGGGGTCTATCCTGAAATAACAAACGCTTGCATCACACACTAAAATAGTGAGCCTCTTTATCATTAAGCCTGTAGCCGCAGGAGCTTGGTCATAGAGGGGTAGCAAGCAGTAAGATCAACGGCATAACAATGCCCGCCAGTAAAGTCTGCCCAGTAATAATGGTCGCCATCAATTCATGGTCTCCACCCAATTGTCGAGACAAAACATAAGAGGCTGTTGCCGTCGGCAAGCTAGTCAATATTACAATCGCGTTTCTCACCATCGGCTCTACTTCCAATAGCACGCATAAACCTAAGGCCATCATAGGCAATAGGAGGAATTTAAAAAAACTGGCAATCAATAAAGGTTTTGTCGATGACTGAATGGACTGTAATGTTAGTGCCGCACCCACTGTTAATAGCCCTAAGGGCAGTGCCGCACGTGAAAAAATATTAAGCGTTTCAACCAATACATTTGGTAATACCACGCCCGATAAATTAATCCCCATACCAATAACACAGGCCAAAATCAAAGGGTTGGATATAACGGACTTAATCACACTTTTATTGGATTGTTGGCTATCACTATTACCGTAATATTCTAGAACAAGCACACTGAGTATATTGATCAACGGTATCATCATTGAAGCTATAACAACAGCAACCACAAGCCCTTGGGAGCCATGTAATGCAAAGACAACCGCTAAACCGATATAGGTATTGAATCGAATCCCTCCCTGATAGACGGACGTAAATGCCGCATTCCTTATTTGCATAATGGGTTTACACAAAAGAAGTAACACACTAATACTTAGCAATAGAACTAAAATAACAATAGCTGGCTTTAAGAAATCAATACCATCTAAGCTAGCCGTTGCCATCTTACTAACAAGTAATGCGGGAAAGAGTAAGAAGTAGGTAATTTTCTCTGCTCCACGCCAAAAATTTTCATCTGGAAATTGATAGCGGCGACATAAATAGCCACAGAGAATAATCAAAAAAACAGGAATAATTGCAAATATAACAGCCATAGTGATTCGCTAATGGTTCTTTGATGAAATGCCGTCGAGTATACTACGCTTAAGTATTATTGATAAAAGCAAATTAGACTCTTCAACCTTATAAATAAGTAAGAAGCCACCGTGCTAAATCATATAAAAAATACTACAATAGTTCACACTACTTAAAAATAATGACGTGATTGCTATATAGATGTTATACCACGATATAGAGAAACAACGGTCCATCAAGCAAATAGAACCGCGCTATCAGTACTACTTTCGTGTATTACTGAGTTTTTCTGCCAGTGCAGCTTTAGTTGGACATAGCCTCACATCAAAAGAAATCAATATAACAGCCCTCGTCATTGCCATTATACTGTTGGTCTATTGTGTCGTTAGCTATCGGCTAATATTAGTTCGCTCACCTGAATACAACCTCAATACAACATGGCTACCCATTGCAGATGGCTTTGTACTCTCGTTAGCAATATCTGAACTTGACTATACCCCATGGCCCAGCCTCTTATTAATTGGCTTGTTACAATTTAATGCTCTATCACAAGGTGGCGTCAGACGCTGGTTAGAAGCCAATATTGGTGTCTTGCTAGGTTTATTAATGGGCTTCTTTCTACTCGGTAATCAAAGTATTAGTCTGGAATCTAATACAACACTTAATAGTGTCGTCATGATTGGTGCCTTTACTTATTTATGCCTTTACGGAGTATATAGTTACAACTATCAACAAGAGATTCTTCGTTCAAATGAAGAATTTCAACAAGATAGTGAAACCTTTCGTTCCCATGCGTATAAATTATCACGCTACTTGCCTGGTCCTGTCAGTGCCATGATAAAAGGACAAGACTATCAACTGGAAACTGAACGTAAGCGTATTACTGTTTTTTTCTCTGACATTGTTGGCTTTACTGAGCTTAGTGAAGAGTTAGAAGCAGAAACACTCACTGAATTATTGAATAGCTATTTATCAGAAATGAGCAAAGTAGCAAATCATTACAACGGCACCGTGGATAAATTTATGGGCGATGCCATTATGGTTTTGTTTGGGGATGACAAGTCAACGTCCAAAGGCGTGAAGAAAGATGCTATTCAGTGCGCCTCTATGGCAATAGCAATGACTAAGCGTATGAGAGAGTTACAACCCCAATGGGCTGAGCTTGGGATTAAAAAACCACTGCAAATTCGTATTGGAATTAACTCCGGTTACTGTACTGTTGGCACCTTTGGTACTAATAAAAATCTCGATTACACTGCCCTGGGTGCACATGTCAATTTAGCCAGCCGACTGGAATCTGCCGGAAAACCCGGCAATATTTTAGTTTCTCACGAAACATGGTCGCTAATTAAAGATGTCATACTTTGCCGGGATAAAGGGCAAATAAAAGCCAAAGGCTTTTCCTATGCCATACAAGTCTACGAAGTCATTGATCATCGCAAAGACTTAGGCAGCAATCAAAGTTATTTATCTGAAAGTATGGATGGTTTTTCTATGCATTTGGATGTCGAAAAAATCAAGAACTATAACAAAGATAAAGTCATTACTAGTCTCGAATTAGCGGCCAAGCGATTACGAGACAAACATATACCGTAAACCATTATTGTCTGACGGTACGTAAAGTCATTGCTTGCAGTTGGCTTCCCTTTTCAGCCTGACCTGCAGACACCTCAGGGTAATCACTACGCAAAGGGTTTATATCCAAGCCACCCCGCCGGGTATAACGTGCATATACCGATAAGTGATCCGGCTGACAAGACTGTTTGATATCACAAAAGATGCGTTCTACACAATTCTCATGAAAATCCTGATGCTCTCGAAATGAAACAATATACGCGAGTAAACTTTCAGGCTTTATATAAACACCGCTGTATTCAATAAAAACAGTGGCCCAATCGGGTTGACCAGTTACTGGACAGTTTGTTTTTAGCAAGTGGCTATAAAGTGTTTTATGGGAAACCAATGTATTCGTGTCAACATTTAATAGCGCCGGATTTGGGTGATAATCATTGACGCTGATTGCAATATCATCAATAAGCTCACCCGGCAGTGAATTAATCAATAATGCTTTTTCATCTGCCAGCGAATAAAGCTTAACTTGCACCGCTGTATCCGCAGCATTGGAAAGATCCGTTTGCATTCGCTCAAGGACAGTCTGCTCAGATAAAAACGACGTTTGATTAAAGGAGTTTAAATAGAGCTTAAATGACTTAGATTCGATAATGTAGGGGCTATCACATTCAAACCAGAATTCTGCTAATCGTATTTGAGGCTTACCCTTTTGGTCAAGCCATGACACTTCATAACCCGTCCAACAATCAACCCCCTTAAAAGGTAAATCATTTAACAGGCCTAAGTGTTTTCTCGCTTCAGCTCTTGCAATAGGATAAAGCAAACTTGCATCGTATTCGCTAACATACGCTGTTGATTCGCCAAGTGGTATTGTTTTTTTCTGTTCATTATCCATTAAAAATTATGACCTCTCTCACTACTAAGAACGCAGCCGAGTACCATTACTCAAAAGGTACAAACAAATAAAGGTCAAAATCACAATAAAGACCATCACCCCCAAAAATGCAGACATCACATTGATATCGGAAATGCCCAAAATCCCATAACGAAAAGCATTAACCATATATAATATAGGATTGAGTTTAGAGACACCCTGCCAAAATTCAGGCAATAAACTAATAGAGTAAAACACACCACCCAAATATGTTAGCGGCGTTAATATAAAAGTAGGCACAATAGAAATATCATCAAATGTTTTAGCAAAGACAGCATTAAAAAATCCCGCCAAAGCAAATACAACGGATGTAAGAAAGACAATACTAATAGTAATGGGAATATTATAAATGGTTAAATCCGTAAAAAAGAGAGAAACCACTGTAACAATCAAGCCCACTAAGAGTCCTCGCGTCACCCCCCCCATAACATAACCCAATAAAATAATATAATTGGGTGTTGGCGAGACTAAAACTTCTTCGATACTTCTTTGAAACTTCACTCCAAAAAATGAACTCACTACGTTACTGTAAGAATTAGTGATAATAGACATCATAATTAAGCCCGGCACCACAAACTCCATATAGGTAAAGCCATCCATTTGCCCTATTCGAGAGCCAATTAAGGTACCAAAAATAACAAAATATAATGCCATGGTAATAACAGGAGGCAATAGAGTTTGCACCCAAATACGAGTGAAGCGTACAATTTCTTTTCTAACAATCGTGGATAATGCGATCCACTGTTCTTGAAGTGTCATTACTATGAAGCCTCCTGTTCATCAATATTACTTTCAACTAATGATACGAACAGCTCTTCAAGGCGATTACTTTTATTACGCATGCTATTAACTTGAATATCACTCTTATTTAAACACTGAAAAACATGATTCAGCGATAAGCCTTTCTCCACTTCAACTTCAAGTGTATGACTATCAATTAAGTTTGCTTTACAACTATCGAGCACTGGCGTTTTATTAAGCTCTTGTTGTAAATCAAAGATAAAGGTTTCTTTATCGAGGCGTTGTAATAATTTTTTAATGGATGTGTGCTCTACAATTTCGCCTTTGTCAATAATCGCAATATTACGACATAAACTTTCCGCTTCTTCTAAATAATGAGTCGTTAGGATTATCGTTGTACCTTGCTGATTAATTTCTTTTAGAAATTGCCACATAGAACGGCGCAACTCGATATCAACACCTGCGGTTGGTTCATCAAGAATAAGTAGTTGGGGTTCATGAACCAAAGCCCGCGCTATCATTAAACGCCGTTTCATACCTCCTGATAAGCTACGAGAAGGACTATGGCGTTTTTCCCACAAACCCAGTTTTTTCAAATATTTTTCAGCTCGTGATGTTGCTAAGTTTTTAGGCATTCCATAATAGCCACCCTGATTGATCACAATATCGATGACTTTTTCAAACTGATTAAAATTAAATTCTTGAGGAACGATACCAATGCATTTTTTTGCTGCTGAAAAATCTGTGTCGACGTCATGCCCAAAGACTTTAATACTTCCTGAAGACTTCACTACAAGAGAGCAAATAGCACCAATAGTCGTCGATTTCCCGGCACCGTTGGGACCGAGCAAAGCAAAAAAGTCCCCTTCGGCGACGTCTAAGTCAATGCATTTTAAAGCCTCAAAGCCATTACTATAAACTTTCTTTAAAGAAGAGATAGATAAAGCAGATGTCATAATATTGTTTCAAAATAGCACTGCAAAGACCATCGATGCAGTTATGTGGAGTTGTTATCTAAACCTTACGTGAATTTGTAGATCGTATAGATAACTGATCTAAGCTAACAAAGTGAGGTACAATAAGCAAAGTACTCATTATCATAGTGCTGTTACCAATACTCTTACTTTTTATACCTCAGTCAAAACTGGAGACAATCACCTTGACGCATTATACGCAATACTTCGACTATCATGTGGATCTATTGAAAAAATTCAAGGATAGTATTCAAAAATACCCCCCTTATCATAAATCACTGGCCGATTTGACTGAAACAGACATAGCCGTCATGGCTGCTCTTGATGAGCTTTGCCAGTATAAACATACTACGGAACAGGTGATTGAACGGGGTCAGTGGTTAATTGAACGTATTGTCAGCGGTTATAATGAATTAATGCCTCTATTATCAAGGGATTTATTGTGGTTTTTTGGTGGAGATAGCCTTCACTATATGCCCGATGATGAAATTCGTTTTTATCAACAGTTAGATGAACTACGCTACGCTGCCGAAAGTCAGGATAGACCTTTTGATATGGAAGAAGCAAAGGCCTACCTACAACAACAAAATTAATGCCTATAAAGTTAATACCGTAAACCAGCTTCATTAAAAAGGTAATCATAATGGCAATAAAGATTGTTTTTCTGGATCATTCGACCATCCCTTCTCACATCACCATTCCTGCACCAGCATTTGATTGCGAGTGGATAAATTATGATCTGACGAACACTGAACAAATCGTTGATCGTGCTAAAGATGCGGAGGTTATTGTCGTCAATAAAGTGCTTTTATCTGCTGATATTATTAAGCAATTACCTCAGTTAAAACATATTGCTGTCATTGCCACTGGCTTTAATAATATTGATATTAGTGCTTGTAAACAGCGTGGCATAGCGGTCACTAATACACCAGGTTACTCAGTCAACTCTGTACCTGAACATGCACTTGCATTGATATTTGCCCTTAGGCGCCACCTCTTTGCTTATCAGTACAGTATGCAAAAGGGCGAGTGGCAAGACTCACCTTTTTTTCATGGTTACCTTGAGCAAACCCTGGACTTAAATAATACTCAGCTAGGTATTATTGGTGGTGGGGATTTAGGCAAAGCAACGGCAAAACTGGCAAGCGCACTGGGAATGAAGGTTGTTTTTTCTGACAGGAAAAATTCAGCTGTATCAGGAAAACCAAATTATTTGCCATTTGATGAACTGCTTAAAACAAGTGATGTGATTTCACTCAACTGCCCTCTTACAAAAGAGACCGAGAATTTAATTACACTCACTGAATTAAAACAGATGAAGCAAAATGCACTATTAATTAATACCGCTCGCGGCGGTCTGGTTAATGAAGCAGACCTGGCTATAGCAATTAATGACAACCTTATTGCAGGGGCTGGATTTGATGTCGCAAGTGAAGAACCTATTAAGGCTGATAATCCGCTATTATCTCTGCTGGATAAACCTAATTTTATTTTGACACCCCATGTTGCCTGGAGCAGCGATTCGGCTCTAAAACGTCAAGCCGAGATTATGATTGATAACATTAACCAGTTTTCAAAAGGTGTGCACCTCAATCGTGTCGATTAAGGGCGTTAAGGCATTTTAGATAAAGGATAAATATCAAAACGGCTGGATTTACCCGCTAATACTAGACCCGGTTTTGGGAGATCGCTGTCTGGATATTGTTGATCAATGGATGGCGCTTTTCGCGGACGCTTAACAACGACTCTATAACGCGTCTTTAACAAGGACCGACTCAGTAAATCACCTGCATCCGTATCACCGCCAACAATGGATTGAAATGCCAACATCGACTTTTTCACCTGTGCGCTTTTCTCTCGCTCAGGAAACATAGGATCTAGGTAGATGACATCACAGGGCTCCTCCAAACTATCAAGGTAATTAATAGACTCCTGATGACTTACGCTTAAACGGCTAATGATGGCTTTCAATTCCAAGTCATCACTAGATCTGGCACGCTCAATGCCATCCTGTAATAACTGAAAAATTAATGGCACACGTTCAACCATATTCACCTGACAGCCTAAACTAGCAAGAACAAAACCATCGTTACCTAAACCTGCTGTTAAGTCTGTCACTATGGGTCGGTAAGCACCTTTGATACCTATCGCTTTAGCAATCAACTGCCCTTTTCCACCACCAAAACGTCGTCTGTGCGCAGCAGCCCCTGTCACAAAATCAACATATACGGGACCCGGAGACTTTCTACCCGTGAAATACAGTGACAACCCCCGATGATCAACAACAACGACAAACTGGCCTGTGGTCATGTTTTCCGGTGCGCCTGTAAGAATGGGCAAAGCTAACGATTGAGCGACGCTATCAGCAACCGAGAGAAGATTAGTATCTGCACAGAAAATACCTGCAATAGGTGAAGACTCAGGAGAATCACCGATTACATTGGTCATAGAAATTATTCAGGAAGGTAGTATAAGAGTGGCTTAACGCGCAAACATTAAACCAATTGTGTTACGTTGAACGTGCATGACTTTCATATTGACAGGTTCTTCATTAACAGCACCGACCATTTTAACAAAGCGCACCTTAACTTCAGTGCCTTCTGGTGGTATAGGATGATTTTCTATCTGTACAGATGCACCGCCATCAGAGATATCTTGCGTTGATCCGATGATCGTTCCAATCGAAGGGTGCATGATTTCAACACGAATGGACGTAGACTTACGCTCTGAACGTCGTCTCTCGCTACCCATGTGCACTCTTGAAGGGTCGTTGGTGATGCCTGTAATAAAAGTCATAAGTCTATTGTTAACGAAAATGAAAAAAAATTCACTCTATTTATACTAAATATAGGCAATTAATACCTAAAAATCAATTATTAGAGAGGTCTGTCGCCATTCCAAGAGGCTGAACAGAGACCACTTTTACTGATCAAAATCCAAACCTAAACGACCGCCTACTAATTCATACGATTCAACAACGCCACCCAAGTTTTGGCGGAACCGATCTTTATCAAGTTTTTCTCGGGTATCTTTATCCCATAAACGGCAACCATCAGGCGAAAACTCATCACCCAAAATCACTTCCCCCTTATAAACACCAAATTCCAGTTTATAATCAACAAGTAACATACCACCATCAAGAAATAAGGGCTTTAATACATCGTTGACTTTAAAGGTCAGCTCAGTCATCACTTCCATTTGCGCTGGTGTTGCCCAACCAAATGTTTCAACATGTGATGAGGTAATCATGGGGTCGCCTAAGGCATCATCTTTAAGGAAAAATTCAAACACAGGCGGGTCAAGCTCAAGTCCTTCTTCTATGCCTAAACGACGACACAAGGAACCCGCAGCAATATTGCGAATAACACATTCCACAGGGATCATATCAAGGCATTTGACGACACTTTCAGTATCTGACAACTGTTTTTCGAAGTGGGTGGGAATCCCGGCAGCTTGTAGTTTTTCCATGATAAACGCATTAAACTTATTATTGACCATCCCTTTTCGATCAAGTTGCTCGACTTTCTTACCATCAAAAGCAGACGTGTCATTACGAAAATGTAGTATTAATAAGTTCTCATCATCAGTTTTGTAAACTGACTTGGCTTTACCAGAATAAAGTAATTCACCTTTTTTCATACAGCTATCTCAATTGGTCTCTATATAATGTTGTTCGTTATCCGCAGCGACAAGCGAAATCCAGTCAAAACCTTGGTCTTGGCAAGCGTAGTGTACTTTCTGAATAGGCTGTTGCACATCTTCAAAAGCATCCTGAGCCAAGTTTAGGGTATTGTTTTGTTGACTAATATGAGCAACCACTAAGTGTTGCAATTTTGAACGATCAATACGCCACAAAAAATCAGCCGCTTGTTGATTGCTCAGATGTCCCCAAGGTCCACCTACGCGTTGCTTTAATGAAGGTGGATATTGACCAGATGCCAGCATTAATGGATCGTGGTTGGCTTCTAAAATAAGCCCATCACAGGACTGATAATGCATTTCTACGTGAGGTGTAATACTGCCCAGATCAGTCAATATGCCAAGCCGTGATTGCCCTGCACTAAAAATATATTGCGCTGGCTCGGTTGCATCATGAGGTACCGCAACGGGTGTAATCTCTACAGACCCAATCGTAAAAGCTTGATAACTTTTAATCAAATTAATATTAGGGATCTGACCAATATCTCTGCTGCGCAAAGTTCCGGGAGTCATATACACAGGCACTTTATACTTACGTGCCAGTGGCCCTACGCCCCCTATATGATCGCTATGCTCATGGGTAACAATGACCGCACTTAATTCTTCTGCCGAAACACCTAATCGTAATAGGCGTTTTTGTGTTTCTTTTAGAGTAAATCCACAATCAACTAGTAACAGGCAATCATGATAGCGTATTAAGGTCGCATTTCCTTTACTACCACTACCCAAAGACGAAAATTGTAATGAAGACAAAAGGTACCCCTTAAATTAAGCGTAACCGAATAATCTCCAAGATCTCTCTTGCATCATCAGATGATAGTTTTTTACCGTAACCATCACGGACATATAAGAAAAAACCGCCTTCTATTTGTTGTGCTACTAATAAGTAACCGGGAATACTTGTCAGTTTTTTAGCTGCATTAGCCTCAACTCTACGTGGAAACAGCGCATTAATTTCAGGTGTATTTTGTAAATTAGCCAATAGCGTTTCTAAATCATAACGACTTCTCTTAGTAGACTCATCATCACCACTAGTAAAGGTGATAAAGCTAAACAATCCAGACTTTTTGGATTTCACTTCATACTGATCAAAATAGTATATGCCCTTTGATGTATCTTTTTCATAGGTTGAAAAACCATCCTGACTCAACACCTTACTTAAAGCACTATCCAAGCGTTGCCGATTAATATTAGCCCGCAGCACTGGCTCCTGATTAACATCATCACTTGTAACTTTTTCAGAAAGATCGATGGTCGTTGCTAAATAAGAGTCACCAAAAGTTGTATTTGAATCATTTAATACTTTGACCAACTCATTGGCTAACCAATTAGCATGAGCACGATCTTGCACACGTTCAGCCCATATTTCCGGTGCGTCTTCAACACCTCGCAATAAGCTTTTATCATTGGTCAAATGGATTTCCGTGGTATTTGCTTGTAAGCCACGCTCCAAACGCATACGGTAACGCGTAGCAAAACCCGGTTGGACAGCTTGTTCGAACCAATCTGTTTCAATAGTGGCAGTATCCAAGTCTCTTTTCACAATAGCAACGTTACGAGATTGCCAAAAATAGACTAACTGAGACCATGTTGTTGACGCGAGTTGAGCATTTAGTACCCAGACTTGTTCACCCAAACGCTGAACAGAAGCAATATTAGCGTCATCTTGAACTCCAAGGCTAGGAGGAAAAGGGACTTCAAAATCATCGGGTTTTCGACCTGCTTGTTGCGGCACACGATAAAGTTGTCCCAAACGCTCATTATCCGATTGTTCAGGTACTGTTAGCGGTGGGATCGTTGTTGATTTTAGATATTCAGGGGATTTTGTGGAACACCCGGAGATCACCACCAGTAACAAGGTAAATAAAATGACTAAAAAACGAAACACTATCTGACTCATAACCGACTAATTACGTACTAAGAAGAAATGATGGAAAGCGCAACCATAGCTTCACGTAAACGCTCACAATTAGGCTGAGTTAAAGGAGTAAGCGGTAAGCGAATGCCAAGTGGCGTTAAACCCATTGCATGCATTGCCCACTTAACAGGGATTGGGTTAGATTCTGTAAACAAGGCATTATGCAACGGCACTAAGGCATCCTGTAATGAGCGAGCAGCATCCGTTTCACCAGCAATGGCTAAACGACATAAATCGGCCATTTTTTGGGGTACAACATTTGCCGTAACAGAAATATTCCCTTTTGCACCTAACAACATCAGCTCAACGGCGGTAAGGTCATCACCAGAATAGACCGTGAAATTTTCAGGTGCTTGCTCAATCAACAATCGTCCTCGGGCCATGTCACCGGTGGCGTCTTTGATACCGATAATATTTTCGTGTCCGGCCAAACGTAGAACCGTTTCATTTTCCATATCCGTTATGGTGCGTCCGGGAACATTATAGAGTATTTGAGGTACAGCCACTGAATCAGCAACCTGCATATAGTGCTGATAAAGACCTTCTTGAGTCGGTTTGTTATAATAAGGCACAACCAATAAACAAGCATCAACGCCTAAATCATGGGCTGCTTTTGTAAGAGAAACCGCTTCACTGGTAGAGTTAGCCCCTGTTCCAGCAATCACTGCGGTGCGCTCATTGGTACGCTCAACAACACGTTTTACAACAGCAAGGTGCTCATCCACGGATAAAGTTGCAGACTCACCAGTGGTACCCACTGCAACAATTGCAGATGTGCCCCCTTCAATATGAAAATCGACAAGCTTATCTAGCGCTTCCCAATCCAGCGAGCCATCCGCATGCATAGGGCTTACCAATGCCACCATGCTACCTTCTAATTGCAGATTATGTTGACCCATTCTTTACTCCACACTAACCAAAATGGCTATTTATTATCTAAAATATTTATTTATTCAGGGCCTGAGACCCTGTTGAACGCTAAAGGTGCAATGTTACTGACGAGGCAAGCCTTATACAAGAACATTCATACTACATTATCAGTACATCACTAATATATTTTGGCTTCACCATCCGGACGTGTTTTAAACCGTCGATGCATCCAAAGATATTCTGCGGGGTTATTCCTGACACAACTTTCAATATGTTGATTAATTCTCACTAGATCAGCGTAGTCATCACCCGATGGAATCCCCTCGAAAGCAGGCATAAATTCAATTTCATACCCACTGAAGTCCGGTAAGTGTCGGTAGACCATCGCAACCGCAGGAACTTTTGCCATACGTAATAAACGAGGAGGCGCAGCAACCGTCGCCGTCTCAATGCCAAACCACGGGACAAATGCACTGACTTTGCGACCATAATCCTGATCTGGGGCATACCATAGCCAGTCACCCTGCTTAAGCGCCTTAACCATACCCCGAATATCCCGGCGTGCAATAGCACCTGAATTTTTATTATGGCGCTCTCGACCCCAGCGCTGAATCAAATCGTAAACTGGGTTCTTATGGGGACGATAGGACATATACATATTGAACAAGCGATTGATAGCGACATTGGCAATTTCGAGCGTTGTAAAATGAATTGTAATAATCAAAGCACCGGTGCCCTGCTCTCTTAACTGCTCCCAATGAGTTTGTCCCTTGACCACAAAGCGCTTCTTGAGGCGCCAATAAGGCATAAACCAAGCCATTCCCATTTCAAACAGCGCCATTCCAGTGGCTTCAAAGTGCTCTATCACCAATGCTTTGTGCTCTTCCGCTGATTTTTCAGGGAAGCACAACTCAATATTTTTTTTAGCGATACGCCGACGGCTTTTAATCAAATAATAGGATAAACGACCTAGGCAACGCCCAAGCCACAACTGAAAACGGAAAGGTAACTGAGCCAATATGGCCAACAACAAAAAACCAAACCATGTTAACCAGTAACGAGGATGCCAAAGCGGGGCCGAAGAAGAGCGTGATGTCATTAGAAACTATTAATCAGCCATAAAGGTTAATGAGATGAATTGAATAAATTAAGGTGCCGGGTTTGAGTACTGTCGATGTATCGCCTCAATCCCCTCAAGCACTTCATTCGATAATGTAACATTAACACTGGCAATATTAATGGCCAATTGTTCCATTGTCGTTGCACCGATAATATTGGCTGTTAGAAAGGGTTGTTGATTCACAAAGGCTAAAGACATATCGGTCAAACTCAGACCGTGTTCTTTTGCTAATGAGGCATAGGCTGCAGTAGCAGCTTCAGCGTGGGCATTGGTATAACGAGAAAATCGAGAATAAAGCGTTAAGCGCGCATTTTCTGGTTTAACACCGTTGAGATACTTTCCACTGAGCACACCAAAAGCCAAAGGTGAATAGGCAAGTAAGCCAATTTTTTCACGTATGGAGACTTCCGCCAAGCCCACTTCATAAGAACGGTTCAACAAGTTATAGGGATTTTGCACACTGGCAACACGAGGCAAGTTATACTCTGCCGCTACACGGCAAGACTCCATGACACCCCAAGGGGTTTCATTGGATAAACCAACTGCTCTTATCTTACCTTCAGCAAGTAGATCTGCCATAGCAGAAAGGGATTCCTGTAAAGAATAAGCGTCTTCATCTTCCGTATGCTGATAGCCCAAACGCCCAAAAAAATTAGTGGTTCTATCGGGCCAATGTAATTGGTAAAGATCAATATAATCTGTTTGTAAACGAGTTAAAGATCCCTCAACCGCTTGCTTAATTTGAGCCGCGCTTAATCTTGGGCCACCACGAATATGAGCAAAGCCTGCATTATGCTCACCGTTTCCCGTGACTTTGGTGGCCAAAACAATCTTATCCCGTAAGTTACGTGATTTAATCCAATTACCTACAATCGTCTCGGAAGCACCATAAGTCTCAGCACGAGGAGGAACTGGGTACATCTCAGCAACATCAATAAAATTGATATTTTTTCCGTAAGCATAATCCATTTGCTCAAAGGCTTCGTCTTGGGTATTTTGTTCGCCATAGGTCATAGTACCTAAAGCAATTAAGCTAACATCAATACCCGTATTTCCGAGAGTGCGATAATTCATAATAAATGACACCTTAGACGCTTAGCACTTATGACTGAGCCATTTCTAAAAACTCTAGCTACATGATTTCAGTAATGACTTCGTTAGCGTAAACAAATTATAAAAAGTTAGCGTCAACTAAGGGCGATGTTTCTGCTGCATAATCAACCCCTTCAACGCCAAAACCAAATAAACGCAGAAATTCAGCTTGATATAAAGTGAAATCAGATAACTCATTTAAGTTTTCAGTGGTAACTTGAGGCCAAATGGCTTCTACTTTGGCTTGAATGGCAGGATCAAGTTCCAAATCATCCACACGAAAACGATCCGTATCGTCCAATCTTGGTGAATCACTATAAAGACACTCAGTATACAAACGGTAAAGCTGCTCAATACAACCTTCATGGGTCCCGGCTTCTTGCATGACTTTAAACAAAATCGCCAAATAAAGAGGCATCACTGGAATAGCTGAGCTCGCTTGCGTTACCACCGCCTTCAAGACCGATACATGAGCAGAACCGTTAAGCGATGACAGTTGAGTCCGTAGTTCCGTGGCAGCACGATCCAAATCTTCTTTAGCTTTACCAATAGTGGCATGACCATAAATGGGCCATGTTAATTTTTCACCCAAATACGTATAAGCAACCGTTTGTGCACCTTCAGCCAAGACATCTGCTGAAGATAAAGCATCGATCCATAGCTGCCAATCTTCACCGCCCATAACTTTAACGGTGGTTGCAATCTCTTCCTCAGAAGCAGGTTCTACTGTCACTTCACCGACAACTTGCGTATCTGTATTTAAATTCTTGGCAGTATAGCTCTCGCCGATTGGCTTAAGCGTCGATGAATAGATTTCACCACTGACCGGATCAGTTCTACGGGGAGAAGCCAAACTGTATATGACCAAGTCGACCTTTCCCATATCAGCTTTAATCAAATCAACAACCTGATCTTTACATGCTGTAGAAAAAGCATCGCCATTAATACTCTTTGTATATAACCCCGCCGCTTTTGCCGCATCTTCAAACGCAGCAGAATTGTAATACCCTGCTGATCCAGTTTTACGCTCTGTTGGTGGTTTTTCAAAAAACACACCTAAGGTATTTGCGCCATAGCCAAATGCTGCGGTAATTCTCGATGCCAAACCGTACCCAGTTGAAGCACCAATAACCAATACATTTTTAGGGCCCTGCCCTTTATCAGAAGACTGTCCTTTTTCAGAAAATTGGGACTTAATATAGTCAATTTGTTGCTGAACATTAGCTGCACACCCCTGTGGATGGGCATTAGTGCAGATAAAACCGCGAACTTTAGGGGAAATAACCATTATTAGCAGACCTTAAATTATTGAGCTATGCAAAAAAGCCGCACATTATAAACCGATGACAGAGGGATAGCTAACCGGTTTATAATGGCAGATTAAACAATGTTATAAATTGGCCTTATTTACATGGCTAAACTTACATGAATAAACTTATACATGAATACACCTAAATGGCTACGATAGATCCAAACCTGCTCAAATTGCGCTTTAAAACTCCCCAACAATGGACCGATGTCGTCCTCCGTGACTTCAATCGCTTTCTCAATGACCATGCACAGGCAGAGAAAAAAGCCTCTGGCATGGCAATGTCTATGCTATCCCACTACCCCGACCGCCCTGAACTCGTCAGTGCTATGATTGATCTATCGATTGAAGAGCTGGCACATTTTCGAGAAGTTATAAGACTTATGCAGGCACGCGGATTACAACTAGGCAGCGATGAAAAAGACCCTTATATCAATCAAATCCGACATCATTTGGGTAAAGGCAAGAGTGATTATATGCTCAACCGCTTACTTACGGCCGCCATTATCGAAGCTAGGGGTTGTGAACGCTTTGGCTTAATTGCTCAACATCATCCTGAGCAAGAGCTACAACAGTTCTATCAATTAATTACTGATTCGGAGGCAAAACATCATATGCTGTTTATTGATCTCGCATCCTTATACTTTAATGAGAGAATGATTGAAACCCGTCTGGATGAATTACTTGATATTGAAGCAGAAATTGTACAAGCACTTCCTTTTCGTTCTGCCCTTCACTAAAGATAAAAATAAGATGGTAAAAAATTATGTGGCCACATACCTTAAAAAATATGCTGAGCCAACAGCTAAAACAATTAATATGCAATTTCCCAGAAACTGCACATTTAATCACTGCCTGATTATTCCTGCCTACAATGAAACACAGGGTTTTATTACGCGACTAATAGAAAAAACACCGCTATTATCCGGCAATTTACTCGTTATCCTTATTATCAACCAACCTGATAATACAGTTGAAAAACAAGCAAATAAAAATTTATGGAAAGCGGTTCAGGTTACAGGTATCAAAGTTGATTCAAACCATAACCACCACTTAATACAGTCGGAAAAAAACAAAGCGATCTATTTTTTAGCGATAAATTGCTTTGAAGGTAAGAACAAACTTCCCCGTAAAAACGGGGTCGGATTAGCAAGAAAAATAGGTTGTGATATTGCCTGTAGGCTAGCTCAAAATAAAATAGTAAAAACAGAATGGATACATACCACTGATGCAGATGCCCATCTACCCGAAGATTATTTTCTGCAAACATCTAACAATAAGGACTACAGTGCTGCTGTTTATAACTATCAGCATCACGGTTTAGACACTCCCCTAACACAAGCGACGCTACTGTATGAAAAAGCCCTTCATTACTACGTGGAGGGATTAAGTTATGCAAATTCTCCCTATGCATTTCATACACTAGGTAGCTGCATTGCCATTAACATTACTTACTATGCTAAAGCACGAGGGTTTCCTAAAAAGGCCGGAGGAGAAGACTTTTACTTACTCAATAAATTGGCTAAACTAGGTAAAATAAAGACGCTAAATGGTGACGCGATTATTCTTGAAAGTAGAGAGTCAGATCGAGTGCCATTTGGCACAGGTCCTGCTGTTAAAAAAATAGCAGCCCTTAAAACACCGCAAACAGATTACCACTATTATAACCCTCTCATATTCGAAGAGCTCAAATCTGTTCTTAGCCACTTCCCGCTATTATTCGATGCTATACCTGAGCCTCAACAATGGATACAGCAGCTCTCAAACTCTACTCAAACGGCCTTGAGTGAAATTAATATACAGGACTTATTTGATCATTTGTGTAAACAAGTGAAAACCAAAGAACAGTGTATTAAAGATAGTCATGACTGGATGGATGGCTTTAAAACCCTTAAATTTATTCATGCACTCCGAAAAATCCTCCCTGACATTCCCTTAAATGATGCCATTACATCAGCAAAATTTCCCTAAAAAACGTTTGTATACAAATCTATAACAATTTAATACTAGAAAGAGTGGAAAAATGTGTTTATAACCTCTTATATTAGACCTAGATTAAATACGGCTTAGCATAATTTTACTATGGATATCAAAAATACCCCTTATCACTCCCTATTACTTGTTGAAGATGATCAACGCTTAGCAAACCTGATAAAGGAATATATGGAGAATCATGGCTTCCAAGTCAACATTGAAAACAGAGGTGATACCGCCACTGTAGCAATTCTTGAACAAAAACCAGACCTCGTCATTCTTGACCTAATGTTACCCGGTATTGATGGCTTAGAAGTATGCCGCCGCATACGTCCACATTATGCCGGTATTATATTAATGTTGACCGCACAGGATGAAGACATCGATCAAATTGTAGGGCTAGAATTGGGGGCAGATGACTATGTTGTCAAACCTGTTGAGCCAAGAGTCCTACTTGCGCGAATCAAAAGTTTACTTAGACGCATCCAAACTAAAAATACCCTGGCCGAAAAAATAGTCTCGACATTGGCCACCGGCACTCCCGCTAAAACAGAAATAATATCGGGGGCACTGTATATCAGCTTAAATCGTCGCTATGTATCCATGGATAACAAAGAGATCAAAGTAACAACGGGAGAGTTTGATTTACTATGGCATTTAGCTAGCCATGCAGGTTCAATATTAAGTCGTGACAATCTGTATAAGCACCTTTGCGGAATTGAGTATGATGGCACTGATCGATCTATGGACATTAGAATATCCCGACTACGAAAACTACTACAAGATGATCACGAAGAACCCCAACGAATAAAGACCATTCGTAGTAAAGGCTACCTATTTGTTGTCGATGAGGAACAAGAGTGAGCCGTTTATTTATTACCTTATATCTTTTAATCCTAGCAGCTGCTTTCAGCTTTATGTTCGGTATTAATCCAGCTGTCAACTTTAGTTTAAGTGGAGCATTAGCCTCATACAATTACAAAGGGTTTCAAGGAACGGTTTATTTGCTTGACCAGCACATATTAAAAAAACATAACTCAACGATTATCTCAAGAGAAGAACTTAAAAACGAAACATTGCAAGAAATAATCAATATGTTTTCTTATGAAATTAATTTAATTTCATTAAAAGATATTAATTTCACAGAAAAAGAAAAGAAAATATTTAAAAAATACCAAGCTATAGAGAGAGTAAAAGACAAGGGCGAATACTCTTATTTACCGTCGAAAGTTATCGCTGATCATATTTGGGAATTACAGGTTTTTCCAACACAAGATACTTTTAATCATGATCTGGTCATTGGAAGTGCTATATTAATAGAAAACCACATTAAGCAATATCCAACTAACGAGTGGAAACAGCACTTAAGCCAGCTAAACGAGCATTTTGGCTTACCAATTAGCTTACACAAAATTGATAGTGAAGAAATATCGAGCTTTACTCCGGAAAAGAAAGCCTTATTAATGCAATATCGTATTGCTGGTTTTGATATCGATAAGGCTAACGAACGCTACTATTATTTAATCAAGAAATCCGATTATGTACTTAAAGCAGGCCCTATACCGCCTCCTTTTATTACGCGATATATATTACTTTTAGTCTGTATAGGCTTATGCACTCTTTTCGCAACAGCCATTTACCTTTGGGTAAGGCCTTTATGGAGAAATTTATCCGCTCTACAAGAAGCCAGTAAAAAATTCGGCCAAGGAAGCTTTGATTCCAGAGTAAAGATCACTAAACTCTCTCCGATTCGCTCCAGCTTAGAGGCATTTAACAGTATGGCAGATAGAGTTCAAACCTTGATTTCGTCCCACAAAGATTTAACTAACGCAGTATCCCATGAAATTAGAACACCACTAGCAAGAATGCGTTTCAGCCTAGAAATGATGCAAACAGCGGACAATAAAAAAGACCAAGAGCGTTTTAGCAATGAAATAGAAACTGATATAGAAGAGCTTGACTCATTAATCAATGAATTATTAACTTATGCACGCTTTGAGCGTGAACAGCCTGAAATCAATTATTCCAACATAGAAATCATTCCATGGCTGAAAAGTCAAATAACCCGCTCTCAAAAATTAACCAATACTATTTCAATAACCCTAGATCACACATCAATAATAACAGAGGCTACATACCAATTTGAAAGTCGTTTATTAGCACGAGCCTTGAGCAACCTGATTCAAAATGCAATCCGTTACGCAAAAAAACAAATACATATTATTCTAGCAGAAGAAAACAGTTCTCTGTTAATCTCAATTGAGGATGATGGCGAAGGTATCCCAAAAGAAAAAAGAGACACTATTTTTGATCCTTTCACTCGTGCCGATAATAGTCGTAATCGGGAAACGGGTGGCTTTGGCATAGGACTCGCAATTGTCAAACAAATAACGGAATGGCACAAAGGTACTGTAATACTAACAGCGTCGCAGCTCGGTGGGGCAAAATTTACAATACACATTCCAATTGAAAACCAAGAAGCATAACACTACAAATAGTTACAATTAGCTACATACACTATTCACCTTAGTATTTCTGTTTACAAACACATAACGCTTTCACAACAGATTTTCAGGCATATCCACTCTACCATGATTGACTTTATCGGTCATCATTCAGGAGAAAGATATGCAAATCAAGACAACAAAAACCTTAGCAAAATTAACTATCGCTGGAATAGCACTTTTAAGCACTCATATTACTTATGCTTCAGAAAAACCCACTACTAATTTTAAAATAGGTTTAGACATAAAAAACCATCTAGAAGAATATAAAGAAAATAGTGGTGACGATACAGCAGCATTAGATATTTTCTTTGAATTTAAAGCTAATCGTTTTAATCTCAATAGAAAGTCTATTTATTATAATTTTATTGAGAACAAAACCATCAAAATTGGATTACTGGGAGAAAGCAACGGCACTGGTTTTGAAGAAGATGACCGTAAAATTTTTAAAGGAATGGAGGAAAGAGACAGCAGCTTTGACCTTGGTGTAAGAATGGCATTCACTATACTTGATAATAGCGAACTGATTGTTAGTGCAACTTCCGATATAGCAGATAGTCATGAAGGCGATATTTATAAAATTCGATATCAACATACAATTAATAGCGGTCGTTGGGAGTTAAAACCTGAAATTGGCTTTACACATTATAGTGATGAATTCATCGACTATTATTATGGTGTGCGTAAAAATGAAGCCACAGCGAATAGAGCTTTTTACAAAGGACAATCCGAAGCCATAGGGCATATTGGCTTAGCAATCCGTTATCAAATCAACCCGCGCTTACAATTACATGGCGATTTAAACCTAGAAACAATCTCCACCAGAATAGAAAATAGTCCTCTTGTCACACAAGACGAAAGCATCAACCCTAATGTATTTATTGGCTTAACTTACCAATTCTAAGGTATTCAACATGAAAACACTAAAATCATTTTTACTCTTATGCATCACCATTACTATTTTTAGCTGTGGGCATAGCGAGAACTATATCAAAAAAATGTATCTTGAACTTGACCGAGAAATAGCAACAGACTACAAAAAATATGCCGAATTTAGTTTTGAGCAAGAAGAAAAAATCGACATCATTGCACAAGATATGCTGCTATGGCATCGTAAAGAAAAATTACCAGAAATTCGACAACTATTTACTGCTATTAGAGAAGAACTAAGCAGTACCGGTAGTTTAAATACTTCTTTGCTCAATGAAAGCATCAATACACTTAATAACCCATTTACATTTACAGCATCAGACGATATCTCCATGGCTTTCGCTCAATTTGCTTTTACTGTTAGTGATGCACAGATAATACAAATCATTGAAGCGGTTAAATACGAAGAAAAGGAAGCAACAACCTTATTGGAAAATAGTAGTATCGCACAACAAACGACTCAAATTAAGAAGCGAATAAGGTCTATTTTTAAAAGTTTAGGTGTGCGGCTATCGAAGGAGATACTGAATGATATTGATGCAACCCTATCGCAAAGGGTCGATATAACACCACAACAAATTATTGCTAATACTGATTGGAATAATCACTTTGTTGAAATCCTTGAACAACGCGACAATGTAACTCAAAAGCAGTTTACTGAACGCTTTGTAAAACACTGGGAAAAATCTGACAAAATCTATAAAAATGCTGACCTAGCAACATGGCTTACTAATCAACAAATCGTTGTCCAGTCACTAGAAAAAATTATAGAAACGCTAGATAGTGACGAAAAAGCTACTTTACACAAAAGACTGGGTAACTACATAAACGTTATTGACGAGTTAATGATTCAACCTTAACAAACCCAAGAACAGCGTAGGCAGCACTCCCCACAGTAAAAAGACTATTTGGGGAGTGTTAACTTGCTTTTAGTGCAGCAGAAACTTCTTCTTTAAACTTAGCCTGATCGTCAAGATCATCCATCTGCTTAGAGAGACGTCGAATTAAATCGTCAACAGAATCTGCTTTTTGCGCTTCTTCATGAAAGATCAAATCAGCAATAGGGCCCACATAGTCTGTAAAGATTGCTTCCACAACCGACTGGATTTGAGAATTGATTTGACTTGAAGATTGATCGCCACTGAATGAGCGATCATTGATCATATTGATAATCTCAGAAGTCGGCGGCAATTCATTCACGATACGGCTAATAGCCCCCTCATGAAATTGGCTTTTCACCGCCATAAAGCCTGGAACCTGCTTCAGCACATCCATACCTGATGCGCCATGATACTTGATCGACTGCAATTCGCCCTTAACAAAAAATAGTTGCAACAACCGATCATTTGTCAGCTTTAAAAATAATGCGCCTGTGGCCTTTTTATTCCAATAACTCTTAATTTGGCTCACGATATCAAGCTGAGATGCCATGGTTTTACCTTATTTTACTCATTATTATTATCCTTGTTTCTGCTTCCTTAGACGGCTAATAGCCATCTGGATAGTCTTAGCCATCCGCGAGGTCGCTTTTGCTAGATCGCCCAATTCATCCTTGCGATCAACACCCACTACGTTCTCTACGAACATGCCTTTACTGTAGGAATCCGTAATTTCCGTTAGTTTCTTAATTGGGGTTGAAATATTGTAACTAATTAAGAAGGAAAGTAACAGCGTGATAATAACCGTCACTGCAGCTAGTATAATTGCATTGAATTTAGCGTCCAAATAATTACCATAAGCTTCCTTATAATCCTGCTGAACCACTAAGGTCCAATTCGCTCCAACTGCACGGGTTACGAATACTCTATCTTTACCATCGTGCTGTAATGTAGCCACTTGCTTACTTTGTAGATCTAATGAGGGATGAGTACCAAAATCTTGGAGATTGCCTACTAACTTACCACTCTGCTCACCATGAGCAATTAAACGCTTTTGATCGTCTACAAGGAAAGCATAGCCCGTTTGGCCTATTTTTGAGCGAGTAATATAATCAGAGATCGCCAATAAGGTTGAACACTGCGTGATGACACCGGCCATTTGCTGGCTAAAGTCTTTGATGGGCAGAGCAAAGCAATGTAAAGGGACAGGCTTAACTTTACCAATAAGCACTTGCTGACCAATATCTTGGCCTGCTATTACCTGTTTAAAGTACTCACGATCACTGTAATTACGCAGTGATTTACCATCACTTCTGGCAACTGCATCACCCTTTAAATCTTTAACAAAAATCAGCGATACCCACTCCAAATTCTCTTTTGCTGCTTTTAATACGGGAAGTTGCGCCGTTGCATCCATTGACTTAAAAGGCTCCATACTAGCAACAAATTTGGAGTTTCTGATATTTTTATCGACCCAATTATCAACCTGACTGGCAATCACCTCAGATGATTGCAGCAAGCGCTGCTCCACAACCCGTCTCTGATCAGCTTCATTCAAATAAATTTGATAGATAAAACCAGCAAGGGGAATTGCAGCAATAAGCAGACAATTCAGCAAAATTTTAGGGAAAATCTTTAGATTCTTTAACATCTGCACCACCTATTTCTTATAGTTATATTTTTAATATTGATAACAACTAACTTTCTGCAACCAGTCAGGTAGCATCAGCCGATCATTTTTTAATATAGGCCCTGCGACTTAAACAGGTTGCCTAGCTCAACTAAATATGTAAGCCAGTCGCTTACCACTTGAGGCAAGCGACTGACAAAGGCGCCATCACCTAGACAATGCCCATTACGATCCCTGGTAACCACAGCACGATTCCCGGGAAGGCAATCAACACTCCAATGGTAATAATATCTGCAACGAAGAATGGGGTCACACCACGGAATACATCTTGAACTGAAAGATCAGGACGTACACCTGCAACAACAAAACAGTTCAAACCAATAGGTGGGGTAATCAAACAGAACTCTGCCATCTTCACCACAATAATACCGAACCAGATGGCACAACCGACCGCCGAAACACCAAAAGCAGAATCAGCCGCGGTAACATCAGGCCCACCATTCAAGGCAATAACCGCAGGGAAGACTACCGGCAAGGTCAACAGCAACATACCAATAGCATCCATAAACATACCCAAGACTGCGTATGCCAGTAAGATAAAAATCAGTGTCATCATTGGGTTTTGTTCAAGACCAGAGATCCACTCAGCAAAGGAGCTCGGTAAGTCTGCAAACCCTAAGAAACGGACATACAGTAATACACCCCAAATAATCGTAAAGATCATTACGGTTAATTTACCCGCTTCCATCAGCGCATCACGGAAGTTACCCCACTTCATACCTTTATAAACCGCCATACAGAACACAACAAAAGCACCCAATGAACCTGCTTCTGTTGGCGTTCCCCAGCCACCGTAAACACTAAAAATAATAATGGCAACAACAAAGAAGATAGGGAATGTTGGCGGCAAGGAAGTGAAACGCTCTGTCCAAGTAAAGCCTGTTACCGGTGGGCCAAACTTATCGTTCGCCATCGCGAGACCAACCACTAGGCCACCATAAATGAGGGCTGATACCGCGCCGGGTAAAAAGCCTGCCATCAATAATGCGCCCACATCTTGCTCAACGATAATGGCATAGATAACCAAAATAGCCGAAGGCGGAATCAATGAAGCCAAAGTACCACCAGCAGCAACAACCCCAGCAGCAAACCGCTTATCATAGTTAAGCTTTAACATTTCAGGAATGGCAATGCGTGCAAAAACTGCCGATGTCGCAACCGATGCACCCGATACCGCAGCAAAACCGGCTGTTGAAAATACCGTAGCAACAGCCATACCACCGGGTAACCAACCTACCCAGCGTTTTGCTGCTTCAAAAAGCGCGCGTGTAAGCCCAGCATAGTAAGCTAAAAAGCCGATCAAAATAAAAACTGGGATAAGCGATAAAGCCGATGTTGATACTTTTGAGTGCGGCACTGTGCCCGCCATTTTAACAGCTACCCAAAACGCTTTCTCAAAACCTATTTTTGCTGTGAAATACCATAAAAGTCCTAAAAACCCGGCTATTGCGGCAGCAAATGCGACACGTACACCGATTATAACGGAGAACAGCATAAAACCAGTGACCCACAATCCCATATCGATAGGGGCCATATTCATCATTGTCTCGTACATTACTTACTCTCCCCATCAACTTCTGCACCCGATACCGTTTTTGCTTCATTGGCAGCTTGAGTCGCTGCATCTTCAATCAGCGGTACCGCAACAGGGGCATCACCACCTACAATAAATGCACGTAGATAACCCCAAATATTTAAAAATAAACGAAGAGACAATATAGATAACATTACCGGTACCACTAATTTGGCCGGCCATGTAGGCAAATCAATATCAAACGAGCTATCACCATTTGTCCAAGCGCGTAAGAAGTGATCATAAGAACCAATAACCAATAGAATAGTGATACAAAACATTAAGAGAGTTGAGATCAATTCAAAAAACCATAGTGCGCGGCCCCTCATCGAACCCACAAAAATATCCATACGAATATGCCCACCCAAACGTTGGCAGTAAGCAATACCAAAGAACGCGAAAAAAGCCATCGCCTGCTCTGTCCAGTCAATATAGCCGCTGACAGGTGTGTCAAATAACTTTCGCCCTAGGATATTAGCGACAGCAAGAAGCACGATTAGGAAAATAACCAGCCCCCCTATTAAATTTAATAAGGACTCCAATTTAAAAAATAATCGATCGAGACGACTCAATAAGGAATCGTCTTCGAGTACAGTAGATGAACCAGACATAAATTCTCTCTATTTAAAACTAACAGTTATTTTTACTTGCAATGTACTTAAACTAAGTATTTTCGTAATCTTTTTCTTTTATTGACCTACATTGCTTATAGATCGTTTATAGCTATATTTTTATTAGTAACTTATAGCGGCAGTTATAGACGACGCCTCATACTCTATGAGACGCCGAGCTATAGATGCTTATGTTTTACTTATTAAAAAGCTCTGCAGTAAAGTCAAACAATGCTTTTGAATCAAAGTTTTTAGCATTATCTTTTATCCACTTTTCACGAACAGATGCCGCCAATTTATTCAACTCAGCTGCTTGATCAGCAGTAAAAGTCACTGATTGGATACCTTTTTCTTTAATGGTATCGTTGTACTTACCAACAACTTTACCGTCGTAGTTGCTAACATAGTAGTCAAGTGCTTCATCAATTGAACCTAATAAAGCTTCTTTATTAGCCGCACTTAAACCATTTAATGCATCAGTATTAACAACAACTGGGCAGTTAGCAGTACCAAGATTCAAGTTAGTAGTAGCCCACTTACCTGATTGGATAGAACCAAACGCTAAATGCGCATGCTGTGCAAAGGCAACTGTATCAATAACACCCGCATCAAGTGCCTGACGCACTTCGTTTGCAGCAACACCGGTTTTAACCGCACCCAATTGAGACATCACACCAGCGATACCACCAGGTCCACGAAGACGTTTACCTTTAAAGTCTGAAAGTGCTTTAGGTGCATCACCCACACCGATCAAGTTGTACTGAGGTAATGGAGAAGGCATTAGCAGAGTTGCATTCCAACGCGCAAGATCACGAACAACTGCTGGGTGCTTGTAAACTTCTCTAGAGATTTCAGCTAAACGAGCCAAAGACACATCTTTGGTGAAAGGAAGCTCTGTTACAGTAATAGAAGGGTTCTTTTTACGATGATAGAAAGAGCAGAACTGTGCCATTTCAAATGCACCAATGGAGATACCATCCAGGTTTTCTTTGTTTTTAGATAAGCCGCCGTAAGAAATCTTAAGTTTAAAATCGCCATTGGTTTTAGCTTCAACTAATTCAGCCAATTTCTCAACGTGTTCAGTAAAGGCACGGCGTTTACTCCATAAAGAAACATTCCATTCAGTCGCAGCTGATACGTTTGCAGCAACTGTAGTCAGTACAACCGCAGAAGCAAAAACTGCTTTATTCATTTTTTTCAACATAGCATCGTCTCCAAGTTTATTTTTATCTGTAATAAAACGAAATGCTACGGGTACCCTTTTCTTATCCCGAATAACTGCTTCAAGCCACCAAGTGGGATAGAAACAGAAGGTTGGTCACAAGGAACCGATACCGCAGCACACACATTAGGTAGTAGCACAATCCATACCAGTTTTCCGCAACCCCAGAAAACATAGAGCATCCACTGCTAAGTGTAGGAAAAAACACTCAAAACGCAATCAAAAAAGGAATATAAATTCTCGAAAGAAAAGAAAAAAAAGAACTTTTTTTCTTAAAATGTCGCTTAGTACTACATACCTTGTCTTATAAGTTCTATATTGATAAGTGTTAAGGTGTGTGAATAATTATTTTTACCCTAAATTTGTAGGAATATAGTAAGGAATTTGGTCATTGGGAACTTACTCACTGACCAACACGAATAAATTGGCCTAAAAAGTGCTATATCACTCAAAAGTATTTTACGAAAAGCAATAAAACCTTTATCAACAATGAATAACCTATAGACTAAAGTCGTAACAAGGTAAAAAATGCGTTCAAAACTGAGTCAACCACTGTTGATTGTTACTATCATATTATTCTTGAGCATCGTTTATTATGTTGCTCAATTATTTTATGCAAGCTCAATCAATGATAGATCCTCGCGTATCTATGAGCAGTCGCTAGTTGCCTCAATCAGTCAATATGAATACCTTCCCGCCCTTCTGGCACAAGACCAAACCCTCAGGGAAGTATTGCTTAATCCGAAGCAAGACCATTTGGTTGCTAGTCAGAAGCTAAAGTTTATTGCTCATCGTTCCGGAGCAGATGCTGTTTACCTAATGGATAAAGATGGAACGGTAAAAGCAACCAGCAACTACGATGGAAAAAATAATGGCTTTCTTTATAAAAACTACTCCTTTAGGCCTTATTTTAATCAGGCATTGATACAAGGTAATCGACAATTTTATTATGCACAGGGAGCGACAACAGGCATACCGGGTTTTTTTATCTCTGCTCCAATTAATAAAGACGGCAAACCTATAGGCGTCGCTGTCGTTAAGCTTGATTTGAGGCACTGGGAGAAAAAATGGGCTGATTCGGGGGAATACATTAGTGTTGTCGACAAAAATAATGTCATCATTCTCAGTTCAGTTGATGAATGGCGTTATAGAGCAATAGGCAACCTCCCTGATGATGTGCGCCAACGAATTAGTCAACAGCAGCAATTTGCTGGGAAAGAGCATCTCAGTTTATTTTCAAAAGCGATTAATTTAAATCTTTCTGATGATAACCATAAAGCCTTTTGGTTTATCGATAAAAAACTATACTTAATCAATAGTTTCGATGTCTCAGAAACTGGCTGGAAGCTTTATTATCTGGTCAAACATGACGCCATTCTTACATCATCCTTTATATTTTTTATCATTACATCAATGCTATCAAGTATGGGGTATTTAATCATTCGTGGCCGAAAGAATATTATCGAATCAAGAAATAAGAATAGATTGCTGGAAATAAAACGCCGCGAAGAATTACAAACCGTTATGGATAACATTCATATAGGGGTGATTCTTTTTTCTGAATCAGGAATATTACTCTCTGCGAACGAACATGCCAAGCACTTACTTTTAGAAAAAGATAATTTCAACAAAGAAGACCCTATTCACATCAACCATCTAATTGATTTGGATAGCAAAGATTTTGAAACACTTTTACTTGAAGACATAGCTGCGCCGGCCTACCATGAAACAAATGCTATTCATCAAGGAAAACCATCAATCCCAGTTATGTTTGCTATCAGCAAAGTAAGCGCAATGGATAAGGATGTTTACTTGATGACCATTGTAAATATTCAACGAAGAAAAGCGGTCGAGGATGAAATCGTAAAAATCAACGAACATCTTGAAGACATGATCGAAGACAGAACAAAAGAATTACAAGAAGCGCAAATTAAATTAATGCAGAAAAATAAAGCAGTCGCCCTAGGTAACATGGCTGCAACTATTGTTCATGAACTCAGCCAGCCATTAACGGCCATGAATAGTTCTATTGCAGCAATTAATGCAAAAATAAGTAATAGCGATTGGGACGGTGTTATTGATTCTGCCAGCAGACTCTCGCCTTTAAGTAAAAAAATGCACGAGGTAATAAAGCTTCTTAAATTTTTCAGCTATCAAGACAGCAAATCTTATGAAATCATCAACATTGATCAAACCATAAGACAAATACTTGATACATTTAAAGATAATTTACAAGAAAAGAATATCAACTTAAACATTGATAGTGATGACTCTGAATTACTTATCAATGCAAACCCATTAAAAATTGATTTAATTATATCAAACATCATTCAAAATGCTGTTGATGCTCTTGAAAAAACCAGTTCTGCTAAAATTGATATTAAAATCAAAGAAAACAGCCACTGGGTGGATATTTCTATAGAAGATAACGCAGGAGGAATTGACCAACAAATAATGAAAAAGATGTTCAGCCCCTATTTTACAACAAAAGAAGTAGGCAAAGGCCTGGGCTTAGGCTTAGCGATAAGCTATGAAATAATACAAGAGTATGGTGGCAACATCTCCGTAGAAAACAATAAAAACGGCGCCCTTTTTAAAATTTCTTTACCACAAGCTGAAAGCTATAAATTAAGTATCGCGAAATAATTAATAACATTATGACTACACAATTAGAAAAAGATGACATAACCATCATTATTATTGATGACGACGAGGATATCAGAATCAACACTGCTGACCTGCTATCGACTCAATTTAAAAAAATTGAGCATTATAGTTCGCCACATAAAATAACCAATAAAATAAATCCTGAATTACCTGCAATCATCCTGACTGACTTAAGAATGCCAGACGCAGATGGCTTTGAATTCTCTCAAAAAGTACAGGAAATTGCTCCTGACCTACCAGTTATACTGATGACGGGTTATGGCGATATAAGCATTGCTGTTGATGCTATAAAACATGGTGTTTATGATTTTATTGAAAAACCCTTTGATATTGATAGGTTGATAGAAACCATCCACCGTGCAATAGAGAAACGTTTTCTAACACTATCACTCTCCAGCATTCAACAACGTTTAGATAGCAATAACCAAATCGAAAACCAACTTATTGGTTACTGCCCTGCCATGAAGCAGCTAAAACGAGACATCATTGATTTTTCACCCATGGATATCCCTGTGATGATTTATGGTGAAACTGGTTCAGGCAAAGAACTAGCAGCCCTTTGTCTGCATGAATACAGTTCTCGAAGTGAACATAATTTTGTTCCACTCAACTGCGCTGCCATTCCTGAACAACTCGCAGAAGCCGAGCTCTTTGGTTATGTAAAAGGCGCTTTTACTGATGCTAAAAGCTCCCGTATTGGCAAATTGGAGTACGCTAAAAATGGGACTTTATTTTTAGATGAAGTGGAAAGCTTACCCCTATCGACTCAAGCAAAATTACTCAGAGCACTATCAGATAATGTGATAACGCCCATAGGCAGCAATGAAGAAATACCGATTAATTGTCGAATAATTTCAGCCACTAAAGAAGATTTAAGAAATAATGAAGATTTTCGTCAGGATTTATTCTTTAGACTACAAGTCGCTGAAATTAAAATACCCCCGTTAAGAGAACGCAACGAAGACATTATTCACTTATTTGAAGTCTTTTCTATGCAGCATTGCGAGCGTTTAAATACGACGTATCGATCTATGACCCCACATACCCGCGATAAATTAATGAGCTATTCTTGGCCTGGAAATGTAAGAGAATTGATTAATGTAACAACGCGTTATGCCATCAAGAGTTGTTCAGATATTGACTATGCACTCGAAAGTACTGAAACATTTATTGAAGCAGGTAACGAAAATAAATCATTGAAAGAACTGGTTGAATATTATGAAGCTTCGGTGATTAAGTTAAAATTACATGAACACCAAGGAAAGGTCGGTAAAGTATTAGACGATCTCTCTATCGAGCGACGAACATTTAATCAAAAATTAAACAAATACGGCATTAGTTCTGGCGACTTTAAAGCCAAACAGTCAAAGTAAGAAGCTAATGATGAGCACCATGGCTATGGCTATTGATAATAGTCCATAACCCAAAAATAATAATCAGAATCGCCATTACAATACGAACATGTTTAATCTGGATAATGGCGATTAATCGCTCTGCTAACAATCCGCTTAAAAGTACCGCTGGCAATGTCCCTAGTGCAAAACTTAACATAATCAATGCCGCAGAGTAGGCACTGGTCCCAGTAGCAGAATAAACCAGAGCACTGTAAATTAAACCACACGGCAACCACCCCCAAATCATCCCTAATAAAAATGCTTGGGGTATTGTTTTGACCGGCATAAACGATTTTGCAATGGGTTGAATAAACCGCCACAAAAACCCGCCGGCCTTCTCAAGGTAAACCAAGCCACGCCACCAATTAGCCAAATAAAGCCCCATCGCAATCAGCAACAAACCCGCAATAATGCGCATAAAACCGAGGGATAAATAACCGTCTAATGAACTAACAATGCTATAAAAAAGTAAGGCAATCAGCACATAGCTTAAAATACGCCCCATATTATAGGACAGGATCAAATAAAGTCTTGCCCAATATTGATCTGCCTTAAGACTCATTGTTAGTGCACCAATAATACCACCGCACATGCCGATGCAATGAGCTCCACCTAATAAGCCAATACTGAAGGCTGTTAATAAAGAAAGATAATCCATACTTATTTAGGGATGCTGTCAGTCTTATCTACTGCTTGAGATGAGGTAGAGGTGGAAATAGTGTTATTAGGGATTTGTTCACTATCATCTTCGAATAGTATTCTCTGGCCTTCCGTTTCCAAATCATCGTATTGGCCACTATTAATAGCCCAGAACAAAAACTTAATTGCCAGTACTAAAAGAAACAAAGCAACTGGGATAAGGAGGTATAACATTTCCATAAGAAGGAAGACCTTTTGTGTCAGACTCGATTAACGATAAAGTCTAAGCGCATTAATAACGACAATCAAAGAACTAGCTGACATTCCTATTGCCGCCAGATAAGGTGGAATAAACCCGAAAGCAGCCAAGGGTAAGGCTAATAAATTATACGCCAATGCCCAACTTAAGTTTTGCCTAATAATACTTTTTGATCGTTTTGCGGTATCAATAACGGCTGCAATTGTTGTTAAATCACCCCTTAATAAAACACTATCTGCATGTGTTCTGGCAAAATCTGTTGCTGAATCCATAGCAATGGAAACGTCAGCGCCCGCTAAGACCGGGACATCATTAATTCCGTCACCAACCATTATCAAACGATGCTGCTCTTGTTCGCGAGTAATATAATTTAGCTTATCTTCAGGTGTTTGATTAGCCAGATAATCAATTGTTAACTGCTCGGCCACTCTTGCCACTTCAGAAGTATGGTCCCCACTCAAGGCTTTTATATCAATTTTTTTAGTCTTTAATCGCTCAATCGCTGGCAACGCAGACTCACGGATCTCATCTGACAAACCTATCCAAGCTAACATCTGACCATTTTTCGTCAGTAAAACCCACTGACCCTTTGCCTCTGGTAGCGTGTATTTAGGGGCTGTTTTAGTAGTCAGAGCCAATGCGTAATCAGGCTTACCCAAGCGATATTCATCCTGAATACTAGAAACGGTAGTATTAGAGACGTTAGTACTAGAACCGATAGTACTAGAGCCCATAGTAATAGTGCCGGCAACACCAGCACCTGTGGTAGCCACACTATGTTCAACAACAATGTTTTCAATACTAATCAGTTCTTGATAGCGATCGAAGGCCTTAGCAACAGGATGACTGGAACCTTTTTCCAAAGCAGTAGCAATGGCCAGTATTTTATTCTCACTAAAATGCTCGTCCAAGATAATAATATCATTCACCGTCGGTCGCCCGTAGGTCAATGTACCGGTTTTATCAAAAACAACTTTGCTGGTTTTCGTCAAGGTTTCGATCACATGGCCTTTCAGAACTAATAGGCCCTGCTTGCGCATCACAGCAACGGCAGCGGTTAATGCTGTTGGTGTTGCTAAGGAAAGTGCACAAGGGCATGTAACAACCAGCACTGACAAAGTCACCCAAAGTGCTGATTCAGGCTTAACAAAATACCAAGAGGTGAAAACAACCACCGATACTACAAGAACAGCAGCAACAAAATAACTGGCCACATGATCCGCAACTTGCTGCACGGCGGGCTTATCCTGCTGAGCTTCTTGTACTAGTTGAGTAATAGCAGACAAGCGTGTATTTTTACCTACTGCTGTTACTTCAATAAGCAAACTACCCTCGGTATTCTGTGTCCCAGCGATTACAGTATCGTTAATATGTTTTGTCACTGGTTCTGACTCACCAGTAAGAATGGATTCAATCACGGCACTACTGCCATCAATGACAAGCCCATCACAAGGAATCGTATCACCACTATAGATACGTATTGTGTCGCCTACCTCTAATTCAACCAAGGGGATAATTGACTCTTCATTATGCTGCTTAGCCATTGTTTTAGTCGATTGCTCATTGGCCGATAAAACACGGTTGACCGTTATCGGCAATAGATCAGCCATTGCGCCCATTGTTTGTTGGTTTCGATAACGCAGGCGCGCTTCTAAATAGCGCCCGAGCAATAAGAAAAAAGTAAACATCGAAATAGAATCAAAATAGACTTCACCCGATTGAGTAAAGGTCGCCCAAGCACTGGCAAAATAAGCCAATAGAATTGCAATAGAGACCGGCACATCCATGGTTAAATAATGGGATTTATTTTTAAGTGACGCACTAGAAAAGAAAGAACGTAAACTGCGCCATGCCGAGGTCCAAAATGGCTGAGCACTAAAAAACACAATGGGTGTTGCAACGAGTAAACTGACCCAACGCAATAACTGCACCCATTGGGATTCAATTCCTTGAGCAGCTCCCGCATAAAGTGCAATTGCTACCATGCCCACTTGCATCATACCAAAGCCAGCCAAGCCTAAACGTAGCAATAATTTTTTCTGTTGATCTTGTTGTTGCTTATATTGTTCTTGTCGGGTAAATGGCTGGGGGCGATAACCAATACTCATTAACTGTTCCATCAAAAAACTCAAAGCCTGTTTTTCACTTTCCCAAGAAATCACACACTGATGAGTAACAGCATTGACTCGAACAGAGCTAACACCGTCAATGGAATTCATGTATTTTTCAATTAACCAAACACAGGCAGCGCAAGTAATGCCATCCAATAATAAATAAGCTGTTTTTACTTGATCATCAAAAATATTAACAAAGCTAGCCTGAATATCATCGCGATCATAAAGTGTATAATCAGCAACCATACCATCGGGGCGACTATTTAACTGAGAACGATATTGATAAAAATTATCTAAGCCACCTTGGTGGATCAAACTGGCAACGGCCTGACAACCGGTACAACAAAAATCACGCGCCACGCCTTGAATAGTAAACAAAAACTCATTGGGTTTATCGACAGGAAGGCCACAATGGTAACAGGCAAGATTATCCTTAGATATTGGATTTATTGAGCGCAGTCCCTCAGCAGTGGTCGAGGAAGCGATTGTGATAGTTTCTTGAGGCTCTCCCATTGTTAATTATAACCAGCTTACTCTAAAAGGAAGACTTAAATGTCCGGCTGCATAATAACAGTCGACGTCTGTGCAAAATTAATTTCACCCCTTACGCGCCATGGTGTTTTTTCTGAATCGGAAAAAACAGGAGCGAGACGTAAATACCAGCGATTATCAAAGAACTTATTGGGTAATTCAGCGTGGTATTGGTCATTAGCAACACGCTTCAACACAATAGCCTGATCAAGATCAACTTGAGCAGGATGACCTAACTCAAGTAGTAAGGAATCAGGAAGTTCACCTTGAACTGATAATTGAAGGGTTAATTCTTGTAAGGTCTGATCGAAATTAATTGAGGCTTTAACGGACAGAGTTTGAGCGAGAAGATCTTCATCCTGTCGAATATTAATCATCCGACCCTCTTTATAGTAGTTATCGATAACTCTATCGTCTGCGTGACGAACTGCAAGTGTCACCGTAATGCTAGATACAATAACTACAACGATTAACGGAGACAGGATAAACCAAGCCCAAAATTCACGATACCATGGTTTCGGAATAGGTTCTGCCAGCGGATTATTGGAGGATACGTTGTTAATATTTGAACTCATTTAATATTTTCCGTATAACATTACGGTTTTTCAGGACCAATAAAGGTTGTTTCTTCAGTGGCCACAATGGCATCGTCATCTTGCGATTGGATGGTAAACTTTATTGCTGTTTTCACTGCATTAAGATCCGCTGTATCAACTTCTACGCGGACGGGGAAGGTAAAGATTTCATTTTTTTCGATAGGAACAGGTCGATAGCGCTTAATCACAAAATTATGCGGACCTTCAACTTGCAAGTCGAAAGTATGCTCCTGCCGGTCCATATTGTGTACTTTAATCGTATAGACATTTTGGACTTTATCCCCCTGGAGACGAAACATCCGAGCGCCTCGATCACGATCAACATCAATGGTTAAAGGTTCTCTATTGATAATGGTGTAACAGAAAACAGAAAACATTGCGATCAATAAGAAGATATACCCGAAAACACGGGGACGAATATAATGTGTGTTACCTGTTTCTAATTGATCATCACTGGTAAAGCGAATTAAGCCTCTCTCATAATCCATTTTATCCATCACCGCATTACAAGCATCGACACAGAGGCCACAATTAATACACTCATATTGCAGACCATCACGAATATCAATATCGACTGGGCATACCTGCACACACCAAGAGCAATCAATGCAATCCCCTAAACCTTGGGTTTTGTAATCCTCTCCCGATTTTCGAGGACCACGACTTTCACCACGCGCCTCATCATAATGAACGGCTAGAGTATCATTATCGTACATAACCGACTGAAAACGGGCATAAGGGCACATGTATTTACAGACTTGTTCACGTAAAAAGCCAGCATTCATATAAGTCATGCCAGTAAAAAACAAAGTCCAAAAAATAACCGTTCCATTGCCATTAAACGATAACACTCCAGCATCGGTAATGGTTGGTAAAAAACCAAGAATTAAGTCGCCAATAGGATAAAAATAACCAATAAAAGTAGCGCCCGTTATAAACGAGATAACAAACCATAAGGTGTATTTACTGGCTTTTCTTGTAAATTTTTCTAATGACCACGGACTTTTATCGAGCTTAATACGTTTGTTTCGATCGCCTTCACAAAAATGCTCAGCCCAGATAAACATTAATGTCCATACTGTTTGCGGGCAAGTAAAACCACACCAAACACGCCCCAAGAGAGCCGTCACAGTAAATAATGCAAAGGCCGATATGATTAACAACCAAGCCAACAACATTCCATCTTGCGGGCCAAAGGTTACCCACAACACATAAAACTGGCGCTGTGGAAGATCAAAATAGACCGCCGGCCGACCATCAATGACTAACCAAGGTAATAACAAAAAACCTAATAATAAAGGGATGCCCGTATAACGACGAATGGATTGATAAAAGCCAGAGATTTTTCGGGTGTAGATCTTATTTTCTGATTCATAAAGGTTAACATAACGAATTTCGTTATCGTTTGGTGATGATTTATGATCAGGAGTGTCAGCCATAAAAATAACTTTTTAGGAGAGAATAAATATTGATTTAAAAGCTGCTCTTAAAAATAACAATAAACAACGTCTAAATACAATACTGCCATCCATGGCACATAAATACTAATCCGATAAACAAGAAATGCTTTTCGAAATAACCGTTAATTATCTAACGAAAGAGAATAAACGTAAGCCGTCAATATATGAATTTTATCTTCGCGTAAACGATCTTTCTGAGCTGGCATCACACCATTACGACCTAGGCGAAGCGATTGACGAATACCTGCAGGGGAACCGTCATACAACCATATATCATCAGTCAAATTAGGCGCGCCTACGGTTAGCTGGCCTTTGCCCTCTTTACCATGGCAAGCAACACAGTTTTGGGCATATATTTTCTCGCCTACAACGGCTTTACCTTGATCATGATCACGCCCGGAAAGACTTAAGACATACTCGGTAACTTCAGCAATACCCTTTTCACCAATAACACTTTGCCAAGCAGGCATGGCTGCCTGACGGCCATTAACCAATGTTTCTTTGATCTTTGCTGGAGAGCCACCATAAAGCCAATCGCCATCCGTCAAGTTAGGAAAACCTAAAGCACCACCACCGTCAGCACCATGACAAACAGCACAGTTGTTAGCAAATAAGCGCTGCCCCATTTTCATTGCTTTTGCATCATCAGCTAACTCTTCAGCTGACATAGTTGAGAAAATACTATAGCTACTTTTATATTGTTTGAAAGCTTGGCTTTGCTCACGCTCTAATTGCTTAACACTCGTCCATCCACCCTCATAACCTTCAAAAGGAAAAAAGCCTTTCCAGTTACCCATACCTGGATACAAAATAAGATAAAAGATAGCGAAAATAAATGTCCCAATGAACAGTAAAAACCACCATTTAGGTAATGGGTTATCATACTCTTCAATACCATCATAAACATGCCCGGTTGTCTTATTCTCTGGGTCTTCATCATCAGTCACCGCAACTTTCCGGTTTGCCAATAAAACCCACAACAGTAGTACTAGATTAACTGTTGTTAAGATGATGATCCAAAGGCTCCAAAACGTACTCATAATTAATCTCGTTTTTCATTCATAGAAGCTCCACTGGAATATTCGCCAGAGGATGATTGAATAGATTGTGTCTTATTGTGATTTTCTTCATCAGCAAAAGGCAGGTTGGCATCATCATTAAAACGTTGTTTACGTTTTGGAGAAAATGCCCACCAACAAATACTAAGAAAGGCAACCATCATAAATATTGTTGATAAACCACGTAGATCATTAATATCCATCATTACTACCGTTTTTGCTGCAAGATGGGCAAAGTGCCTAACTGTTGCAAATAAGCAACCAGTGCATCAATTTCTGTAACACCTTTGACTGCTTTTTCCGCACCAGCAATATCTTCATCAGTGTAAGGTACTCCGACAGAACGCAGCGCTCTCATTTTTGCCGGCGTCGTTTTACCGCTAAGCACATTATCAAACAACCATGGGAAAGCAGGCATATTTGATTTTGGAACAACGTTACGAGGATCGTATAAATGCGCTTTATGCCATTTATCACTATAGCGACCGCCGACACGAGCCAGATCCGGGCCTGTACGCTTTGAGCCCCAAAGGAAGGGGTGCTCATATACCGATTCACCCGCGACAGAGTAATGACCATAACGCTCCACCTCTGCTCGCAGTGGTCTCACCATCTGTGTATGACAAACTGTACAACCTTCACGAATATAAATATCGCGCCCTTCCAACTCAACGGCAGCCAAAGGTTTTAATCCTTCAATAGGCTGTGTTGTTTCATCAAGAAAAAATTGCGGGACAATTTGTACTAATCCACCGAAGCTAATGGCCACAACGACCAAAACCAACATCAGACCAATATTTTTTTCAACAATGTCATGATTCTTCACTGTCTATCCCCTTATGCCGTCTGCGGCTTGGCAGAAAGCGGCTCTTCCGCTGCCGAAGCATTCTTTGATTCATAAATTGTACGATAGGCGTTATAGGCCATTAGCAACATACCCAATAAGAACATGGCTCCACCCAAGGCACGCACGATATAACCACCATAACTCGCTTCAACAGAATCGATAAAGCTGTAAGTCAGCGAACCATCTTGGTTAAATGCGCGGCGCATTAAACCTTGCGTAATACCGTTTACCCACATCGAAGCAATGTATAAAACAGTACCGCCTGTCGCTAACCAGAAGTGAGCGTTAATTAAAGGAACACTCCACATTTCTTTACGGCCATGCAACACTGGGATCAAATGATAGATCGCACCGATAGAAATCATAGCCACCCAACCTAAGGCACCTGAATGCACATGACCGATCGTCCAGTCTGTGTTGTGAGACAGTGCATTAACGGTTTTGATCGCCATCATTGGACCTTCGAAGGTCGACATACCATAGAAAGAAAGCGACACAACAAGGAAACGCAGCGTCGGATCAGTACGTAACTTATGCCAAGCACCTGACAAGGTCATAATCCCATTAATCATACCGCCCCAACTTGGCGCTAATAAAATTAAGGACATCACCATACCTAAGCTTTGCGCCCAATCAGGAAGCGCTGAATAATGAAGGTGGTGAGAACCAGCCCAAATATAAAGAGAAATCAACGCCCAAAAATGAACAATGGATAATTGATAGGAGTAAACCGGGCGACCTGCCTGCTTGGGAACAAAGTAGTACATAATGCCCAAGAATCCTGCAGTAAGAAAGAAACCCACTGCATTGTGGCCATACCACCATTGAATCATCGCATCGGCAGCACCAGCATACGCTGAGTATGACTTAGTCAGAGAAACCGGAACGGCGGCGCTATTAACAACATGTAAAATAGCAACAGTTAATATGAACCCACCGAAAAACCAGTTAGCCACATAGATATGAGAGGTTTTGCGCTTAATGATGGTTCCGAAAAAAACAATGGCATAAGCCACCCAAACAAGGGTCAGTAAGATATCAATCGGCCATTCTAACTCAGCATATT
>JBOEHG010000003.1:0-14629 GCA_050633825.1 Cellvibrionaceae bacterium
CAAATCCGGCCACTCCGACCATCCATTAAAAAAGGCCGCTCATTCGAGTGGCCTTTTTTAATGAACCGTAGATGTAGTTGGGTTGTTACATCGGTTCACAAAATCGTCAGGAACGATTTTGAGTGCCTTTCAGCGGGTCAGAGACCCGAGCGCAGGGTACGCGAGCTAAATCCGGCCTCTTCCCATTACATTAAAAAGGCCATCCAGCGGTTATAGCCTAACCCTCAAACATTCTTATCATAATCCCCTCACCCTTCATGCTGTTTAAGTTCTTTTAAGCATATGACTTTTCATATTTGAATGGCAAAGCGAATCACAAACGCATTAGCCACATCCACAAAAAAGGCAGCAACTAACGGTAGTATTAAAAAAGCTGTGGGCGCTGGCCCATGGGATTTAGTCACTGCAGTCATATTAGCAATCGCCGTTGGCGTTGCACCTAATGCAAAGCCGCCAAAGCCCGCGCTTAACACCGCTGCTTGATAATTTTTCCCCATGAGTGGAAAGAGAATAAAAATAATAAAGAGTACCGCTGCAACCGTTTGTAATAGCAGGATAAGCAACAAAGGGCCAGCAAGCCCAGCGATTGTCCATAATTGCATACTCATTAATGACATGGCTAAAAACAAGCCTAAAGAAAAATCAGATATCATCGCCAGTGCCCGTGTTCGAGCAGGCCAGTGTAGTTTGGGAAGCAAGTAAGGGATACTGTTGGATAAGATAATACCAGTTAATAAACAGGTAACAAATAGCGGTAGCTTAAAACCTATTGCTGTAATTTGTTGGTTTATAATATAACCAATAATAATCGCAATATGTAACGCTAGTATAACCGTCATTAAATTCATATGGTTAATCGAACCGGCATCGGTATCCGCTTCTTTATAGTCAATGCCCACCATTGGTTGTTCACCAACTTGACCTTTTAATTGATAACGGCTTAATAAAAACTGGGCAATGGGGCCGCCAATCAAACTCGCAATAATCAGTCCTAAGGTCGCGCAAGCAATACCAATTTCCAATGCGTTATCAATACCCAGTGCCGCAATATCCGGTGCCCACGCAATGGTTGTTCCGTGGCCCCCGATTAATGATGCAGAGCCTGCCAGTACACCGACTGCAGTAGGACTCCCGACGATACTGGCACCGGCAATACCGACGACATTTTGCAAAACAATGTAAGAGAGCGTCAATACCAGCATAATCAATAAGGGTTTGCCACCGTTAATCAAATCAGATAAGCGTGCATTAATACCAATGGCGGTAAAAAAATAAACTAATAAGGTATCGCGAGTCTCTAATTGAAATTGAATCTCTGTGTCTGTGATTAAAAAAATCAAGAAGGTGAATAATGTTGCCAACAAACCGCCGGTAACAGGTTCAGGGATGTTGTAATACCTTAAAAAGTTAACCCGCCGATTAATGTGTACTCCAATAAAAAAGACAAGTATTCCCAATGTGTAGGTTAGAAAGTCATCGATGACAAAAGTATTCATTAGTGCGCTCTTTATTTGTTATTTTGACTGTGTAAGCCTCTGGTTTTTTCAACAAACTGCACCAAAAAAGCGGTATTTAAACCAAAGATAATTAAGCCATTCACCGCAGCCAAGCTGGATAATATGCGCCACTCCATAGCCAATGTAATATCGCCATAACCTAAAGTGGTAAACGTCACCAAAGCAAAATACAGAGCCTCATCCAAACTGGCCAGTGCACCAATTACTGTAAAAAGACTCGCCCAAATCCACGTACTAAGGGTAATACCTAATAATGTCCATAAGACAACCATCACCATCACTGTGGAGGTTTTCAAAAAAGAGGCTGGACTCACTAACCATTGTCCGATGCGCGTCAGTCGATCAATAGCGATATTAAAAAAGATCACTTGAATAACAACAGTAAGGACGATGATGATGGAACCCAAGAATAGTTGATTAATCATGATGGTAATTAGTTGGTATTAGAAGCATAATTAAAGCCATTATTTGAGCAGTGCAATATTGCACAAATAGTAAACAACCTGTTAGTCGCTCACCGTTATCGGCTGCGCACAAGCAGAGGTGTAAAAATAACTACCCACTGTATTTCTGTCTCAATGGTAACAAAGGTCTTTTCTTATGCCCATCAAAGTTTTTGCTCGGTTTATGTCTTCTATATCGTTAGTATTCCTATTAACGAGCTGTGGTAGTGATAAAAACAGTGGTCAAGCGGCAGAACCCGTGGTCCGGCCTGTTAAACTGATTACGGTGGCAGCAGCCAGTTCACGCTTATCCAATCGCTACCCTGCCGTGATTGATGCAGCACAGTCTTCTAATTTAACCTTCGAAGTCGGTGGCTTAATAGAAGATGTTCTTGTGACTGAGTCTCAGGATGTTAAAAAGGGCGTAATTATTGCCAAGTTGCGCCAACGAGACTTCCGCAATAACTTGGATTCAGCGCAAGCACAATTTAAAAATGCAGATACAGAATATCAGCGAGCATTGCGCTTAGCCAAAGAAAATGCCATTGCTAAAAATGTATTAGATCAACGTAAAGCTCAGCGAGATGTGGCCAAATCCAGTTTGGATTCCGCTAAAAAAGCATTGGAAGATACTGTATTACGTGCACCTTTCGATGGCGCAATAGCCGAGCTTCCAGTCAAAAAATTACAGACCGTACAACCGGGAACCGTGGTAGCTTCAGTCATTGATTTAAGCACATTGGAAGCCGCTATCGATTTGCCGGCCAGCATTATTGCCACGGTTGAGCAGCGTCAGGATAAACAAGCCTTTGTACTATTGGATGCCGCACCAGATAGCAGAATTGAAGCCACCTTTAAGGAAGCAACATTGCTTGCAGATGCACTCTCGCAAACCTATAAAGTGACTTTTTCTTTTACAGCACCAGAGAGTTTACTGATTCTTCCCGGCATGAATGCCACCATGATTCTTGAATCATCAGGTACGGTTGAAGCGGCAAATGTGGCCTTACCTTTGGCAGCCATCTTATCCGATGGTGATCAACAATTTGTTTGGGTTGTGGATCAACAATCGATGAGCGTATCGAAACGAGCCGTGGAATTAACGCCAGGTATTGGTGATACCCTGGTTGTGAAAAAGGGTTTATCGCCAGGTGATGTTATTGCTGGAGCTGGAGCCACTTATCTTGCCGAAGGGATGACAATCCGGCCTTGGGAGTAAATGCCCGCACAGTATTTAACTCGCTACGATAAGACTCTATTCCACAAGGCCCATTATGAATATTGCAGAATTAACGATAAAAAACACCGTCATCAGTGTCATTGTGATTCTACTGATGCTAGTAGGCGGATGGACTGCCTATCAAAGTATGCCGCGTTTTGAAGACCCCGAATTTACCATTCGTACAGCAGTCATTTATACACAATACCCCGGTGCAAGCCCCAAACAAGTCGCCGAAGAAGTGACTTCACCCTTAGAAAAAGCCATTAAGCAATTACAAGAAGTCGATGTGATTACTTCAAAATCTCGTGCTGGAGTTTCTGAGATTACCGTCGATATTAAATATGAGTTTTCGCCATCCAAAGCGGATTTACAATTAATTTGGACAAAACTACGCAATAAAATTAAAGACGCTGAATCTTCATTGCCTCCGGGCACACAAACGCCCATTGTGAATGATGATTTTGGTGATGTGTACGGCTTGTATTATTCCATCACCGGTGAAGGTTATACTCCAGCCGAATTAAAACGTTATGCCAAATCTTTGCAGGATGAATTGTTACAAGTCGAAGGAGTTGCCAAAGTTGCCTTGAGCGGTGCTTTACAAGAGGCTATTTTTGTTGAAATATCGCGAGAAGATGCAACAAGTTTAGGGGTATCCCTCAATACCGTTTATCAAATGCTACAACAACAAAATACGCTTGCTGCTGCGGGTGATGTTGTGATTGGTGAGCAGCGTATTACGATTGACCCTTCTGGTGGTATTGATTCGGTAGAGGCCATTAAAAACCTTGTAGTATCTACTAATAGTCAAAACAGTAGCCAAAATTCTTCATCACGGCTCATTTATTTAAAAGATATTGCCTATGTCTGGCGTGGCTATCAAACACCTCCGCGTTTACTTCACCGTTATAATGGTCAAGCTGCTATTAGTATTGGTATTGCAGGGCAATTGGGTAGCAACATTGTTGCTATTAGTGAAGCCATTGATAAAAAAATAAAAGCCTCTGAAAGTCGTCGCCCGTTGGGTGTTGAGTTACACGAATATTATCATCAAGGTAATATTGTTGACTTAGCAGTGCAAGATTTTGTGGTCAATGTTATTGTCGCTCTGGCCATTGTGATTGTTACATTATTTATTTTTATGGGATTTAAATCGGCCGTTGTTATTGGCGGGATTTTATTACTCACTATTGCCGCGACGCTGACAACCATGAGTATTACCGATATTCCCATGCACCGTATTTCACTCGGTGCATTAATTATTGCTCTGGGCATGATGGTGGATAATGCCATTGTGGTCACAGAAGGTATTTTAATTGGCGTTCAACAAGGGCGAAAAAAATTGGACATTGCCAAAGAGATTGTGACACAAACCAAATGGCCTTTATTAGGTGGTACTTTGGTGGGCATTATCGCTTTTGCGCCTATTGGTTTTGCACCGGGTTCAACCGCAGAATTTACCGGTCATTTGTTCTGGGTGATTTTAATTTCGCTACTGTATAGCTGGTTATTTGCCATTACTTTGACTCCCCTATTTTGCTATTGGTTATTCAAAGAAGTCACACCATCTTCCGATGGTATAACAGCCGAGAGTGCTTTTTTTCGATTCTATAAACAATGCGTTCAAAAAGCGATTGCCGTACGTTGGCTAACTGTGACAATCGTTGTCGGTGTATTTTTAGTTTCTGCTTGGGGTTTTCAATTTGTAAAAGAAGGTTTCTTTCCAGCGTCAACAACGCCGCAAGTGGTTGTCGATTACTGGTTGCCAGAAGGAACCAATATCGCGACAACACAAAAGGACATTGAGCAAGTTGAAACCTTCGTTAAACAATTAGACGGTGTTACCGATATACAAACCAGTATTGGTGCAGGTGGTATTCGTTTTATGCTGGTTTATTCGCCAGAGTCAGCCAATGAATCCTACGGGCAATTACTGGTTAAAGTAGATGACTATAAAAAAATCGATACACTGATCCCACAAATTCAATCGTATCTCGATACCAATTATGTCAACGCACAAGCAAAAGTATGGCGTTTCCAATTAGGCCCAGGTGGTGGTTCAAAAATTGAAGCCACATTCAAAGGACCTGATCCGATAGTATTGCGACAGCTCGCCAATCAAGCTAAAGCGATTATGATTGCAGATGGTAGAGCCTTATCTGTTAAAGATGATTGGCGTCAACAAGTCAGTATTATTGAACCCCAATATTCAGAAATAAAAGGTCGTAGAGCCGGTGTATCCCGGGAGGATCTAGCCGCTGCTTTGCAGACGAATTTTTCAGGCCGCTCTGTTGGTGTATACCGAGAAGGCGATGAACTCATTCCAATTATTTCTCGCGCACCTGCGGATGAGCGTCTGGGTATTGATGATATTCGTAGCATTCAAGTATTAAGTTCAACGACCGGACAATTTGTACCGATTCAACAGGTAGTCGATGGCTTTAATACCGTATGGCGTGATGGTGTACTACGCCGAGAAGATCGGCTCTGGACGATTAAGGCACAATCTGACCCCTTCCCTAACGAGTTAGCTTCAAGCTTGCATCAACGCTTACGGCCTGCCATTGAATCGATTTCATTACCGGATGGTTATACATTAGAGTGGGATGGAGAATACGGTGACTCTAAAGAATCAAATGAAAATCTCGCCTCTACCCTACCACTGGGTTTATTGGCGATGGTGTTAGTCGTATTTGTTTTATTTGGTAAAGTGCGACAGCCCGTCATTATTTGGTTAGTCGTGCCGCTTGCTATTATTGGTGTTGTTATTGGATTACTGGTTATGGGCTTGCCAATGGAATTTATGGCGATACTCGGTGTGCTATCGTTATCCGGTTTGTTAATCAAAAATGCCATTGTCTTAGTAGACCAAATTGATTTTGAAATTAATAAAGGCAAAGCACGCTTTACCGCTATTATTGATTCCGCTGCCAGCCGTGTTAGACCTGTGATGATGGGCACATTAACCACAGTGCTTGGTGTATTACCCCTTTACTTGGATGCCTTCTTTCAATCCATGTCGATTGTATTAATTTTTGGGCTATTGTTTGCCACGGTGTTAACACTGATTGTTGTGCCCGTACTCTATAGTATTTTCTTTAATATTAAATCCGAGGAAGTGTAGATGGCGATTAAACTTATATTCGTACCTATAATTGCTGCGACCTTACTCAGTTGTGGTACAGCATCAACCAAACAAACGGAACAAGCGCTTAAAGAAAAACTTGCAGGGCAAACCACTTTCACTGCTGTCGAGTGGAGTAATCAAGCAAAGAGTGACGATATTACAGTTAATTGGTTAGATGCATTTAATGACAGTGTACTAACCGCATTGGTGAGTGAAGCACAAGCAAATAATCGCAATTTATTAGCCGCTTCCGCTGGAGTAGAAAACGCGCAAGCCTTAGCAAAACAAGCAGGTGCAGCACTGTTGCCGAATGCAGGTTTATCAACAGATGGCAGTCGTACCGGTAGCCGTGGTGATGGTGTAGCACCTATTGATAGCCGCGGTATTGGCTTGCAAGTAAGCTGGGAAGTCGATTTATGGGGACGTATTCGTAGCAGTGAACAGGCTGCCGCCAATAGCGCACGAGCTGCCCAAGCGGATTTTCGTTATGCCCAGCATTCATTAGCTTCTGCAACGGCTAAAGCCTATTTTGCATTAATCGATGCCAATAACCAAATTGCCGTGGCAAAAGAACGTTTAGGCATATTGGAAGAAACTCTTCGTATTGTGACTGTTCAGTACAACAATGGGCTGGTGTCTGCTCAAGATCTAGCACTGACTCGTTCAGATATTGCCAGTGCTCGTGAACAATTGATTACCTTAGAGGGAGCGCAGCGTAATGCGGCTAGAGCCTTAGAAGTCTTGTTGGGGCGTTACCCCAGCGCAGAATTACAAGTACGTGCAGCATTACCAACAACACCGCCTCCCCCCCCTGCAGGCATCCCTTCTGAATTATTGGAGCGACGACCTGATTTAGTCGCCGCAGAACGTCGTGTCGCTGCGGCTTTTAATAAGCGTGACGCTGCCAAAGCCGCTCGCTTACCATCGTTGAGCCTAACGGGTAATGTCGGTGGCACATCTAGCTCTCTCGCCACTGTCTTAGATCCTGCTAATACCACTTGGCGTCTCGGTGCGAATTTATTAGCCTCTATTTTTGATGGCGGTTCCAAGCAAGCACAAGTCGATGCCGCGACAGCAGAGCAAAAACAAAGCTTATTTAATTATGGTCAACTCGCGCTTAATGCGTTTAATGAAGTAGAAACAGCACTTGATCAAGGAGTGGTGTTGGATCAACGTAAAACAGAACTGGTTATTGTTGAAAAGGAAGCTCAGGAAGCCTACCGAATTGCTAGCCTTCGTTATAAAGAGGGTGAAACTAACTTGTTAGATGTACTGACTATCCAGCAACGCTTAATTGCTGCGAAATCTAACTTAACCACAATAAAACGCTTAATCTTAGACCAAAGAACAGAGCTTTATTTGGCATTAGGTGGTCATTGGTAGGCCTGTTCTTTAAAGCTGTTTTTTTTAGAAACAAGACTATTGAGGTATGTGATAGCCTATATTCCACGCTGAACATGGTTTCTTACAAACCTTTTTCCACAAGATGACGCACCAATAGCATAGTGAGATTTTCTCGACGAGATTTATCCGGCCACACCGCATAGCACTCCAATGGTTTAACTCCCCACTCTGGTAATAAATGCACCAACTCACCACTTTGTAGGCCATCTTCAGCCAAGTTCTCGGGCAAAATAGTGACTCCCGCATTTTGATTAACAAAATGCCGCAGTGCATTTGCACTATTCACACTAATACGAGCACTCTCGGAAATGTTAACCACCTCATTACTGGGAGAAATAAACTCGATAACATTTGATCGCATTTGAAAACGTATCCAATCCCAATTTTTCAATTCTGATGGATGCTGAGGTGTCGGGTGAGTATCAACATACACTTTGCTAGCAACAAGTAGCCGCTTTATTTCACCGAGTTTACGGGACATCATCGAGCTATCATCGATACCACTAACCCCTGCACGAATACGTAAATCCAACCCTTCACTTAACATATCGACAATATGATCTGTATAACGTAAAGATAAAGACACTTCTGAATGTTGTTTAGCAAAATCAGCTAGCGCAGAAGATAAAGGTGAAGATTCTAGAAATGCTGGTAGTGTTATTTTTAAAGTGCCAATGGGATTTTGAGAAAGCGCATTTAAGGTATTTAAACCTGTCTCAGCACTTCGAATCATATCGACAACGTGTGTGTAAAACTGATGCCCTTCACTGGTAAGCGCGAGCTTACGTGTACTTCGGTAGAACAGAGTAACCCCCAAATATTGCTCAAGATCAGATACCGTTTGGCTGACCCGCGAAGGTGCTAAACCAAGTTCCTTTGCTGCCGCACGAAAGGCACCTTTATCCACTACCCTCGCAAAAACCGCCATATGGCGCAAATAATTTATCATTGTTCTTAAATTCGGAATTATAAAATCTAATTAATATACATATTAATACTAATATGTAAAGACTATAGTAGCCAAGTTTTAGCAATATGAACTCAAACATTGTGAGTTTAAATAACGAGAGATCAAACTATGAGTAACAAAGTAAACAATGCAAAAGCACTTTACCTCGATGGCATTCGTGATGGCAATGCTAAGGAAGCCGTTGAAAAATATACCGGTTCTCGTTACACCCAACACTCGACAGGTGTCCGCGATGGCAAAGAAGGGTTTTTGGCATTCTTTGAACCTTTTATTGCAAAAAACCCTATTCGTGATATCGATATTGTAAGAAGTTTTGACGATGGCCAGTATGTCTTTGTCCATGCCTATCAAAATCTGAATAACGGAGAAGCAGAATGGGTAACGATGGATTTTTTTGACACAGATGAGAATGACAAAATCATTGAACACTGGGATGTAATTGCTGCGTTTAAGGGGGAAAACCCATCGGGCCGAACCCAAGTCGATGGAACAACCAATATTACAGATATCGAACATACTGAAAAAAATAAGTCTCTAGTACGCTCTATGATTGAAGACCTCTTAATGCGAGGAGGCAATATTGATAATGCAGATCAATATATTCACCCAAACTATATTCAACACAATTCCGATGTCGGTGATGGAATTAGTGCTTTTATAAGGTTATTAAAGGCAGAAAACAGGCCTCTTTGGTACAACGAAATCGTGCTACTGATTGGCTGCGGAAATTTTGTAGCGTCCCTTTCTAGAGTAATGTGGGAAGAACAAGAATACGCACAAATGGATTTATTTCGTTTAGAAAACGGAATCATTGTTGAGCATTGGGATGCCGCAGAACCCGTTCCCTCCAAAGAAGAACTCGTCAATAGCGGTAAATTTTAAATCACATACTAAATGTACTACATAATATTTTTATATCAGGAGTAAACGTATGAATACTAAAAGAATAACAGCGCTTATATTTTTTATTTTTTATGCAAGTTTTTCCGTGGCTGATAACGATAAAACATCAGCAACGACCCTTGCGATCGCAAAATCGTTTTTATCGGCCGCAGGGTCAGGCGATATGACCACCTTAAAAACATTAATGTCAGATGATTTTGTTTGGCACAACGAAGGCGATAAAACTATTCCATGGATAGGAAACTGGACAGGTAAAGATATTGTATTGAATGATTTTTTTCCAGCTTTTGGTGCAGGATTAAAAGTCACTAGCTGGACAACTGACTACAGTTTTGCCAATGGCAATCAAGCCGTTTTTATTGGCACCATGAGTGCGATTGCAAACAACTCAGGTGTCGATACCGGTAAGTTTAGTTGGGCTGTTCGTGTTCATGTAGAAGAAGGGAAAGTGAAAAGTTGGAATTGGTTTGAAGACAGTTATGCTGTATCAAAAGCCTATCATACGGTAAAGTAACTAAGACTTGTTTCACCTTTCATTTGTCGCCAGTAGTTTTTAACAAATAGATTACTGGCGATTCTCTTTGCAGAGAGGGAAGAAAGAATCAATATATACTGAAAGTTTTAGTGGGCTAATCAGTTGCATCCAAAAGTACTAACACTTCTTCCAGTTCAGTGATCATTTTAGATAACATCGCTGCAAAATCTGTATCGGAGCCCTGCGATGACTCGTTGCCTTCATCATCCATTTTTTGGCGTGCACCACCAATCGTAAAACCCTGATCATAGAGCAAGGAACGAATTTGGCGGATAGTAAGAACATCTTGCCGCTGATAGTAGCGGCGATTACCACGTCGCTTCACGGGCTTTAACTGTGGAAATTCCTGCTCCCAATAACGCAGTACATGGGGTTTTACTGCGCACAGTTCACTGACTTCACCAATGGTGAAATAGCGTTTTCCTGGAATAACGGGTAGTTCGTCGTTATTTGTCGGTTCCAGCATATGCTTCTACACGAGCCTTGAGTTTTTGACCGGGTCGGAACGTCACCACACGACGGGCAGAAATAGGGATTTCTTCACCTGTCTTGGGGTTACGCCCAGGTCTTTGTTTTTTGTCTCTCAGGTCAAAATTACCGAATCCGGATAACTTTACCTGCTCATTATGTTCCAGAGAGCTGCGAATTTCTTCGAAGAAGAGTTCTACGAGTTCTTTGGCCTCACGTTTGTTTAAGCCTAGGTCCTCATAAAGCTTTTCAGCTAACTCTGCCTTGGTTAATGCATCGGACACGCCGTCGCCTCCTCAATTGACTTTCGCCCTTTGTTATTATTGCGCGACATGCCGGCCTAGCACCATATTGGTGCTGACTTGCTGCCTAAATTAGCGCAATTCGGCGTCAAAAGCCGTTTTTAGGACAGTTACTACCTGTTCTTGGGCAGCTGTAACTTCGTCATCAGTAAGAGTGCGGGAAAGATGTTGATACGTCAAGCCTAAAGCGACACTTTTTCTATGTGAATCAATACCTTTGCCAACATATACGTCAAATACCTTTAACTTTGTCAGTAAGTCTCCAGCTGCCTTCTTTACTGTAGACTGCAACTCTGAAACCGCCACTGTTTGATCAACAATAACCGCAATATCCCGCCTAACCTCCGGAAAACGTGATAAGACCGCGAATTCCGTTAGCTTCGCATCTGACAATGATGCTTGCGTTAATTCAAACACATATGCCGATTGAGGTAGGTCTAACACCTTCTGTAATTGGGGATGAATTGCCCCTATATAGCCAACCTGTTCACCATTTAAGGTAATTGCGGCTGTTTGCCCCGGGTGCAAGGCTGGATGTTGGGCAGCAATAAACTCGAAAGCATTATCTTTGGCCGTTAAATCTAGAACGGATTCTATATCGCCCTTGATATCATAGAAATCGACAGGTTCAGCTTTTGCTGACCAGTTCTCAGTCTGACGTTGGCCATAGATCAAACCGGCCACCATTGCTTCCTGTTTAACGCCATTTTCACTTTCAGCATCGGGTAGAAAACGTAGCCCCGTCTCAAACAAGCGTATTCTTGTTTGCTGCCGATTAATATTGTGCGAGAGAGCCGTTAGAAGACCTTCCCAAAGCGATGTTCTCATCACTGACATATCGGCACTGATGGGGTTATGAAGTGGAACTGGTGTAATTTCAGGGCTAACCAGTTGCTGGATTTTGGGCTCAACGAAGCTATAGGAGATGGCTTCTTGATAATCACGGGCCACCAATTGCGCACGAATAGACTCCAAACCAATAGCGGTTTCCTTATGCTCAGGTAAGTCCATTGCCATTGTCAGGCTCGTGGTGGGCAAACGGTTGTAACCGTATATACGCGCTAATTCTTCTAACAAATCGGCTTCAATGGCAATATCAAAGCGGTAGCTCGGAATAGTAAAGCGCCAGCCACTATCTGTTTCAGAATCTAGTACTAGCCCTAGGCGATGAAGGATATCAACCACCTCTTCATCTGGCATATCAAAACCTAAGCCTTTGACGATACGTTCACGACGTAGTTCTACCGTACGTGACTCAAGCTCTTTATGCTCTTTCTCGGCTATAAATACTGGCCCTACTTCACCACCAGCAACCTCGATAATAAGCCGTGTAGCACGCTCTATCGCCTGTTCTTGTAGTTGGTAATCAACGCCTCGTTCAAAACGGTGTGATGAATCCGTATGCAGGCCATAGTTTCTTGCGCGTCCGGCGATTGCAGTAGGGATAAAGAATGCACTTTCTAACAAAATATCTTTTGTTGTTGCACTCACTGCCGATTCGCTGCCGCCCATAATACCGGCCATTGCCACGGCATTTGTCTTATCTGCTATTACAAGAGTGCCAACATCAAGCTCAACAGTTTGACCGTCAAGCAATGCAAGCTGTTCACCTTCAACAGAATCTCGTACAACAATGCCATCATTTAATTTAGATAAGTCAAAGGCATGCATTGGCTGGCCTAATTCCAGCAATACATAGTTTGTAGTATCAACGGCAATATCTTTTGAGCCTATACCTGCGCGCCTTAAGCGCTCTTGCATCCACAATGGCGTTGGCTTGGTTAAATCGATGCCACGAATAATACGGCCGGCATAACGGGGGCATGCCTCTGGCGATTGTAGTTCAACAGGGAAAGTATCCGTAATCGTTGCTTCAACAGGTTCTATTAATGGTGAATTTACCGTTAATCGGTTAAGCACACCGACTTCGCGGGCAATTCCTTTAAGAGAAAGACAATCACTTCTATTCGGCGTTAAATCTACATCGATACTGTTGTCGTCAAGCTGTAAGTAGTCTCGCAAGTCTTTGCCAACAGGGGCATCTGCAGCAAGTTCCCACAAACCATCGTCATCGTCCCCTAATTTAAGTTCCGTTTGCGCGCACAACATACCGAAGGATTCAACACCCCGTAATTTCGCTTTTTTAATATTAAAGTCGCCAGGCAAAACGGCACCAACTTGAGCAAAGGGAACTTTTATTCCTGCACGAGCATTTGGTGCACCACAAACGACTTGATAAATCTCTTCGCTACCACAGCCTACCTGACAAACACGTAATTTATCAGCATCTTGATGCTGCTCTACAAATAATATCTCACCAACAATGACTCCACTAAAAGGAACTGCTACAGGCTCAACACCATCAACTTCGAGGCCAGCCATGGTGATTTGTTCGGCTAATTCTGCTGTGGTTAATTCTGGGTTTACCCACTCTCTTAACCAGGATTCACTAATTTTCATTTGCTAGTCAGTTCTCAATATGTGTTCTAATAATAGTTAATTTATACCTAGAAAGTTGACTCAGAATTGTTCGAGAAACTTCAAGTCATTTTCAAAAAATAATCGCAAATCATTCACACCGTAGCGCAGCATTGCCAGACGCTCAACACCCATACCAAACGCAAAACCGGTGTAAGTATCGGTATCAATATTACTGGCTTCAAATACGTTGGGGTGCACCATGCCACAGCCCATGACTTCTAACCATCCGGTATTACTGCATACACGGCAGCCTTCACCACCACAGTTCGTACACTGAATATCGACTTCAGCAGAGGGCTCGGTAAAAGGAAAGTATGAGGGACGAAAACGAACGGGGACATCCGCTTCAAAAAAACTCTTTAAAAACTGGTCCACGGTTCCTTTTAAATCTGCAAAGCTGATTTGCTTATCAATAACCAAACCTTCGACTTGGTGGAACATGGGTGTGTGCGTCAAATCAGAATCACAACGATAAACTCTACCCGGGCAAATGACACGAATAGGCGGCTCTTTATTTTCCATTGTGCGAACTTGCACTGGTGATGTGTGCGTTCGTAATACATAGGAGTTTGCATCATCACCCGATGCCCTATTGATCGCGCGCAAACTTTCTTTATCAATATAAAACGTATCATGCATTGCACGTGCAGGATGGTGGGCCGGTATATTTAAGGCTTCAAAATTATGGTAATCATCTTCAATTTCAGGGCCTTGCTCAACCGCATAGCCAACAGACGCAAAAATAGATTCTATACGGGAAATAGTCTGTGTTACTGGATGAAGACCACCACGAGTATTACTTCGACCAGACAGTGTTACATCGATAGTTTCAGATGCTAACTGTGAATTAATCTTTTCTTCTTCTAAGGTATTTTTTTTCAGCTGGATCGCATCTTGAACCTGCTGTTTAGCTTCATTAATTTTTGCACCCGCTGCTGGGCGCTCTTCATTAGAAAGTTTACCTAGCGTTTTTAACAATGCAGTTAACTGCCCTTTTTTGCCTAAGTAATCGACACGCACTTGGTCAAGTACTGAAAGGTCATCAGCATTGTTAACAAGGTTTAGCGCTTCCTCTTTCAGCGCATCTAAATTTTCCACTTAGCAAATCCTCGAGTGAAATTATTATCAGAGACCTTTGTACGAAAGCCATTTTACTTTCATACGGTGTTATAAATGTACTCAATCGGTCATTTATAAAATATAAACTCCCTCTTTCCGTGCATTTTTGCCTTGTCTGAAAGCAAAATCATCTTCCGT
>JBOEHG010000004.1:0-27239 GCA_050633825.1 Cellvibrionaceae bacterium
CAATAAGCCTCCGGCTGCAGGCCCCATACCTCCCAATATTCCAACTAGCGTTTCCATTGAAAAACCTATATATATTTTTTTGCACTTTCAGTTAAATGATCAACAACTCGCTGCCGATGATCGTATATAAAAAAATGATTCCCAGACAACATTTTATGAAAAAAATCGCCTGAAGTTACTTCACTCCAAGCTTCTGACTCACACGCATACACTTCACTATCGCCATCTCCACAAAAAGAGGTAACTGCAACATCCAAAGGTTGGACCAATTCACAAGAGTAGTTTTTAAGAAGAATCAAATCTTTTAAAAAAATATCAAAAAAAATAGCGCTAGCTGACTCATTATTTTTTATTTCTTCCGGCACTCCCCCTAAGACTTTCCAATTATCAAATAAAACATCATGCGGATAATCAACAAGAGTTTTTCTTTTACCTCTCAATGACGGCGCTCTCGAACCAGAAACAGTTAGAGAAAAAAGGGAATTTTCATTAGTAATCGTACTTATTTTTTTAGCTGCCTCATACGCAATAATCGCACCCAAACTGTACCCATAAAATTGAAACGGAAGAAAAGACATCTCTCTCCACTCTCGAATAATATTATCAACCACTCTTTCATAACTTTCTTCTGACGGATCACAAAATCTCTCTTCCCTACCCGGCAACTGAACACTATAAACAGACATCCTTTCTGGAGCAGCATCAAAGATCTTTAGAAATGCTGAAGCACTACCCCCAGCAAAATGAAAACACAATATATTACTTTCAGCCTGATCCAAAACAAAAAGAGGCTTTATCCAACCCATAAAACTATCCTAGTACTTTCTTATATATAGCCAACTCATTAACCAAGTCTTCCTTTATTGAATAACCCAAACCTTTTAATCGGGATATTTCGGCTAAACCGTCTTTTCCAGGTCGAACATCTTCAACGATAATGTCTTCTTTCAATCTTCCAATACCCGCTGAACCGGACATGAAAAGAATTTCAGGCACGACAGATCCCATATGGCGACCAACAATAGACAACATCCCCGTCTCACCTACATGTGCACCAATAGCAACATAAACTCCATACCTAGCAGCTTCACGCGCCATTTTTATTGTTTGATACATACCACCACAACGAGCAAGCTTGAGATAAAAAACCGATGCTGACTTTTCCTGAGTCAACAGCTTTAAATCTTTATTCGTAACCAGCCAATTGTCCGCCATAATGGATATTGAAGACTTCCGACAAAACTCAACAAACTTTTCGAGACGATATTTTTTTCGGCTAATAGGGTCTTCTATAATCTGTATACCATATTGCTCGTTCATTTTCTTACATGCCAGCAAGCCCTCATCAAAATCGAAGTGCCCATTCGCATCCAAAATAATAGAAAAATCATCTCCCAACACTGAGCGTGCCGCGGCAATCTGCTCATGATAATTTTTTGTAACTTTAAGCCGAAGCTCAGAAAAACCTGCGATCCGTCTTTCAGCAGAAAGCTCCGCTATTTTTGCAGGATCATGAGCAGTAATCACACCTATATAATGAAGAATATGTCTTTTAGGGGGAAACCATTCACCGAATGAAAGGTTAGCGCGACGTAGAGCACAATCAACCAAAGCCATTTCGACAGCACACCACGCTACATTCCACTCACGAACACCCGGGTGACGATCAAAAACTCTCACTTTTTGATAAGCCTCTAAAGCATCAAAAGCATCATCAAACTCATCGATACTAGGAAATAAAAAGCTCGCAATAGCGGGCCAAAAAACGTAAGCAATCATCTGTGTTGCAGAGACTACCGTTTCACCCGTCAAGTTAGGACAGGGGCGCCCTTCACCATAGCCAACATTACCCAACTCATCTTCAACCTTAACAATAATGGACTCGCCATAAGGCCAACGCTTTGCATCATGCGCATGCTTTTTATTAAAGGGAATCTTTAGATTAAAGATCGTCAGGCTTTTAATTTTCACAAGCCAGTTCCAAGATAACTCTCTAGTTGTTGAATTTTACTAAATTGTTCTTTTATAACATCAGGAACAAGATGAGAGTTTTCCTCAATCTTCTTCTGAATTTCGATCATTTGAGCGCTGTCGCTCACAATATGACCGTGAGCCTTCATCACATCTGTAGCACTCACATCCATTAAGCCTGAAAGCACCGTAAATGCCTCAATATGGGGAAGTGTATTGTCAAAAATATAGGAGTTAACTATAGTATTCGACATATCAATAAGCTTTTGATAATACGCCTCCAAAATACCAAAAAAAGCATCTAGCGGCACAAGCGCCTGACGATCTTCATACGAAACAATGCCTGATTCACGAGCAAAACGATCAACCAACTTATAACGCTGATCTAAGTCAGAGTTCAACCAATTTGCAAGCATTAAGGCAGGCTCACAAACAAGAAAAATAACAGGCAGTAATGGGTTACTATGCCTCATTGAATTCAACAAATAACGGTTTGAAACATTGACGTTTATTGCTGCTAATGGTGTAGAACAGTGCTGAAGATAAGTATTAATGGCCGCCGAACATAAAGCATCCAAACCAACACCAGTCTTATCAGAGAACCTCTTTACGCCCCCATTAAAGCATGCAGGCCTCAAGACACTTAAAGAGTGATGGGAGTTAGTAAACTCGCGACTAAAAAAATCATTACGCTGCCAAGCATCTCCATAAACACACGCAACTAGCTTAGTCGCTGAATTTTCTAATGTAGAAAATTGATCCATAAAATTTTCTACATTAATCGAACAGCGCGAATTATAGCCATTCAAAAAAGCTGTAGCATCAAATCCTGAATTCAGCCAATCAACATCCGCTTTTTCAAAATTCACACAAGAGTTACCAACATCGAAGCCAACCGCAACCCACGGTTCATCTATCGAAAAGCCATTTTCTACACGGCCCGATGCTATCGTTTTTGAAAAAAACACGGCAATACCCCCCCCAGAAGCAATTAATTATTAGCCAAACTTTCTCTTAGAAGCTCATATTCTTTAAGCGCATAATGCTCAACCAAACTAATAATATCTTTTGGCGCATTCTTTCTTCGTTCTTCACTATCAGAAACGAATGCCTTTTTATCTTTACTATCAGACTTAGAATGATATTGAGATGCAGAGAACATCGAAGAAAATTCATCTTCTGATACCGGTAAAGAAAAGTGGCGAAGTATTTTTTCATACAAATCATTAGAAAAATCCCCATAGTCAACACAAAAAATGTTCTCTTTACCCACGAAATTCTCCCTAATATAACGATACATGTACCCTAAATTTCTAGCCATCAGCTCTACAGCACTTGCTCTTATTTTCTGCTCATTAGAAAGTACAAGACCAACCCCTCTATCGACCCAAGTATAATTTGAAAACAAATCCCTCTTAACCCGCCCCATAAGTATTTCAATAGGGTGGCGATATATACACAACCAAGGTATTGACTGATAAGCACTGGAAAAAACACGAGAGCTAAACATGTGCCAGCTATTTAATTTAACAATGAAATTTTGTTCAACACCCGTACGCTTCTCTCCATAAGCTGCCAAAATGGACTTTATAAGCAAGTCATTTTTAACAGAATGCTGCCTAGAATCGGCGCCGTACAACCTACTCCAATCCTTTAAAATAACGGGCTCACTGACAGCCAAGTTTTTTTCTAGTGCACCTAGCATATTGTTCACCAAAGTAGATCCACTATGAGATGTATGTAAAATCAACCCCTTCAGAGGCAAGAAATTTCTAACGCTAACCGACTGCAACAATGCTTCTACATCAGTTTCTAAATAACCAGCCCCATTACCACTAACATAGTTACTTTCATAGCGCTTTATTTCTCTGGAAAAAAAACTTTCGCCCGTAAAAGAAACACCATCAAACTTAGCCCATACCACTCTTAGGTTACCAAACATATCTCGTTTTAAACGAATGGGGCTCCACTCCTTAATCTCTTCAATAGAAGTGCTGACACCCAAATCATTATCAGTGCAATTAACGAGCATAAAAAACCTTTAGCGTTAAATAAAATTTTGCGCGCCAATATATCAGACAAAATAAATAAGTATTTATCCAAAAACTCATAATGAGTAATGATTCACGCTTATCTAAAAAAATTTAGTTAGGGCTATAACTTAAGTTATGAAAATATAATAATAAGTTATGGAAATATAATAAATTGCATATTTAATAGTACTGCCTGACGTTACCTGGCGCTACTTATAGAAACCGAGGAACAAGGATCAAAATTACTTAAGCGATAGGTTTTTTATTTCGTATTGGATCACGTGATAAATAGCTTCAATGATCGCCATTTTTTCAAATTCAGGAAACGAGATAGACACGACTACTTTCGTCGCAATAGGGCAACAAATCCGTCAGAACATTACATGCCTTACTGTCTATAATAATATAGGCTCTGTAATCAATAGTGATGAAATAGTATGCATAAAGCCTATCAATGGAAACTGCTCTGGTGCAAACTTTATGAATCAACAAAACAAATAAATTTATTGGCACAAGTTAAAAGGGTTCTATGTATATCGTCTTTGATCAGTGAGTTAGGGTTACAATGTAGCCATTGCTTTGTAACGGATTGTCAGAATGAGATACTGTAGTTTTCATATAGGCAATCCTTTATTTCCTTGTTAGTTACACTACTTGAAAGATCATCATCATTAAATCAAACAAATGTCGAATGTTGCGTCATTTTTTTGTTTTGGTCTTTATGAGAAAAATAATCGGAGATTGATGTAATTAGATAAATGCACCTGCAGCCATAATTAACCACAGAAGTATTTGCAAAATTATAAAGGTATTGATTGTCGGGAAATCCAAAAAAAGGGGCTTTCTGGCAAAGGTTTTTGTGCGAGTAATGGTCGCTACGACTGTAGCTGCCGAAATTGGTGAAACCTAGCGGGATGCATTCGATACATACTTGTACCTCACTCTACGGGCAGAGAAGCTGTGCAAAATGTCTTTCCTGACATTTTGTGTAAGCACCTTCAGCGCTTCAAGCTCATTACATTCACTCAAACAAAAAACCCCCGCACGATGTGCGAGGGTTTTGCGTTTGGTGGAGCCTAGCGGGATCGAACCGCTGACCTCAACACTGCCAGTGTTGCGCTCTCCCAGCTGAGCTAAGGCCCCAAATAGGTGTCTTTCAAAGGAGGCGGCATTCTACCTATATGACGGCAAACTGACAACCTCTCTTTTTGTGTATCAGCAGAATATTACTGGTGTGACTGATAGGCTTTTTCAAGCTTTTTCAGCTGCTTTTTGCCAATCTCACCATAAATACCGTTAAGCGCATAACGTAAACGGGCGCGGGACATATCAGGCCCTAATAATACCATGGCATCCATGACCGAAAAGGATGATGTGGTCCCTGATATCGCTAAAAATAAGGGGGCCAGAAAATCTTTCAGTTTAATTTCCATACTATCGGCCAGCGCTTTTAAGGCTGCAAAGATAGCATCTCTCTCCCACTCTCGCAGGGCTTCCATACGCCATAGTGAAAATTGAAGTACTTGTTTTAATTGATCCTCGTTCAACTTTAACTCAGCGTATTTTGCAGTATCGACCGGGAGCATGCCTGATGCCAAAAATGCCGTCAGTGGCGCAAAGTCGCTAAGAGTTTCCATACGAGGAACCGCGTGCGGCAGTACTTTGAGCAAATTAGCTTCATTCAGAGCCCACGAATACAGGCGCGCTGCTAACTGCTCTGTACTGAGCTCTTCACGAATCCATAAACCATTTAACCAAGAGAGCTTTTCAGTATCAAAAATAGGACCGCCTAATGAGACTCGCTTAATATCGAATGCCGATACCATTTCATCGAGTGTAAACTTCTCTCGCTCATCCGGCATTGACCAACCCATACGGCCCAGATAGTTAAGTAAGCCTTCCGGTAAAAAACCCATACGCTGATAATACAAAATGCTAGTCGGGTTTTTTCGCTTGCTGAGCTTGGACTTATCCGGGTTGCGCAGTAGTGGCAAATGACACAGTACCGGCATATCCCAACCAAAATATTCATACAGCAACTTATGCTTTGGTGCAGAATTGATCCATTCTTCACCTCGGATCACATGGGTAATTTCCATCAAGTGATCATCAACAACATTGGCCAAGTGATACGTTGGCAAACCATCCGACTTTAAGAGTATTTGAGCATCCACCTGCCCCCAATCTAATTCAATGGTGCCTCGCAATAAGTCATCTATCGCACAAGGCCCTTCACCTTCAGGTACATTCATGCGCACAACCGCAGGCATTCCCTGCGTTTTACGACGGGCAACCTCATCATCAGGCAATTTTAACTCGCTGGGCTTAAGTGCAGTAAAACCACCTTGTGCCCGACGCGCTTCGCGTAAGTCGTTTAACTCTTCCGGGGTACGGTAACAATAAAAAGCATGACCTGCCTTAACAAGCTGATCTGCGTATTGCTTATAAATATCTGCTCGCTCACTTTGACGGTAAGGACCATGAGGGCCACCCACATCAGGGCCTTCTGCCCAATCTAAACCTAACCAACGCAAGCTGTCGAAAATAGCCTGTTCAGATTCCCCTGTTGACCGGGCTTGATCAGTATCTTCGATACGCAGAATAAACTCACCACCATGCTGACGAGCGAAACAAAGGTTAAAAAGTGCAATGTAGGCGGTGCCTACATGAGGGTCGCCCGTTGGTGAAGGGGCAATTCGAGTACGAACGGTCATAAAAGTATGGTCTGTATCATGCGGTTTAAAAGGGCATGCAGTATACCTGTTTTGCGGGTGAATTTTCTGCCATTTTATTCGGCTAATAAACCACTGTTATCTCGTGCACAAGGACCAACCATCAAACAGTGGATTAGACCACCTGTAGACTTAATTCTAGTGAAAGCGATAAAAAGGACTCAAAAGGCGTCCATTATAAACAACAGAATATAAAAAAAGAGCAATTTGTCGTCTAAATAAGCATCAATTTTTGTAGAAGTTACTATAATTTTCTCTACGAACGATACATTTTTACGGGTAATCTACGCATGATGCTAGCGATTATTGTTTTTTTAATGTTTTCCAGCAAGGATACTGAATATGGCTATAGCCGATATTTCGGGTACTTCATGTGCTTTCATTCCCGTGTACTGCTACTACGATAGAGATAATGGCGGCGAAGTTAAAACCCCCATTTTGATGATGGACCAAGATACGTTTTTATTAAAAGCGATTATACTCGATATTGACCCCAGCATTTTCAACCCCGATGAATTGAAAGATCAATTTATCGAAGCTTATTACCAGCTCTCCTCCATTAACCCTACGGATGATAAATCTCTGGACCCTTACGATATTTATCCCCAGCTCGTGAGTGTGCTACATACTGATAGCGAAGAAATTTCTATATATGTTTGCGAATTATTTGAAAACAGTGAGCCTTATTTCAAAAAACAAAACCGGTCAAAAATAACAGAGCCGGTGACATACAAAGAAGGCATAGACAACTTGATTCAAGGCGGCGCTCTAGATTCATTAACAGAGAAAATATTAGTGGCATTATCTGAGGAGGATTATATAACGGGTAAAGATGACAAAGGCACCAATTCTATTGAGTTATTTTAATTTTCTACTCAGTGAAGCTTTAAGAATTCCCCTATTTTATCCATATGCAATGGTTTTGATAGAAACTGCTCAACTTCATCATATTGCATACAACGCTCATAATCTTCAGATTCAACGGAAGATGTCAGCATAATAATTTTTGCTTTATTATCACCGTCATAATTTTTATAAATTTCAAGAAAATCAAAGCCATTCATCCCGGGCATATTAATATCCAGGAAAATTATATCAACATCATTCTCTGCATTTTCAATAAAATCCAAAGCTTCTTTACCATCAAAGACTTTTTTCACCTCAATGGCTGGGTCATAATGTTCAATAGCATATTCACATAAAAACTGATCTGCTTCGCTATCATCAACAATCAGTATGCGGGATAGTGTCATTTAAAACCTCTCACTTATAATGGCACACCATGCAATTAGTGTAATTTATTCTCTTGGGGAATGGTTAGTTTGAATCTAGCGCCTTTGGGCTGATCAACATAACGAATATCGCCACCAATAAATTCTGCACTCTTTTTCATCAAATAAAGCCCCAAACCACTACCAAAAGAAACTTTAGGGTGAAAGCGATTAAACATTTTAAATAATTTATGCTTTTGCCCTTCAGGAATCCCTAAGCCATTATCACTAACATCTAAAATAAAGGCATTATCTTTAACATAGGTTTTAATCGTGATTGAGGGCGCCTCTATAGAGGAGTCATAATATTTAATAGCGTTTGATACTAAGTTTTCCAGTATCATATTGACCCTTGTTTTTTTCGCAAACAGGGGTTTAGAGTGCTCTAATGTGATACTCTTTTGTATATTATCAAAGCCTTCCAACTGACTAAAACTGCCCCATATTTCATCAATCATGGTTTGTATATCAATTTCCTGAATATCTTCCTCTTTATTTTGCATCTCAGTAAGCTGTAGAATATCGCGAATAAGCACTTCAAGTTTGCGCAGTGACTTATCAGCATGATCCATACAGGTATGGACTTTTTCAAAGTCCTGTTTATTCAAACTGTCTTTCGCTATTTTCATTAAACCAACAGCTGACACAATAGGTGATCTAAGATCGTGAGATGTTCGATAAGCAAACTCTTCTAACTCTGTATTTGCACTTAATAGTGCTTTCTCAGCATTTTTCCTTTCGGTAATATCTGTTATAAAAATAAAAAATTTATTATCAACATCGCCTTCTATTTGGTTAAGTGATATTAACAAATGCTTTTCGGTATAACCTGGCAAAGTTTGTTCAAACTCATAATCCACGTCACCATCATGTTGATAGCATTCGTCTTTCTCTGAAAAATAGATTTTTTTAATTTTGGGGATAAAATCTTCTATATGTGTATTATCTAAACTACTATCACTTATATTTAACATAGACATGGCAGCTGAATTAATGTCTTCAACCACACCCGTTTCGTCAAAAATAATAATTCCATTATGCGCTGAATAAAAAACGGCTTTAAATCGTTCTTTGACATGTTCATATTTTTTAATGGCAAGCTTTAATTCAACAGATTGATGATTAAGATCATCTTCCCTTTTAGAGGCAGCACTCACATCATTAATATAGATAATGCAGCCTTTATTTTTACCGTCTTCAATAATAGGCTTCATAATAATGGATTGAACTAATAAATAAGGCGGTTTAGTAGCAAGTGATTTTTTATATAAAGGGAAATTACTTCTCAGCAGTTTATACGACAAAATAGAGGGGAAATTTAAATCAATGGCCTTTTCAACGGCCTTTTCAATACGACTTTCTTGTAAAGAAGGAAACACATCCAACCAGTGCTTGCCTTCGATAGCATCAAAGGCAATATGTGAAGTATTAGAAATAAATTGATTCCAGAAAACAATTTCCTGATGTTCATTCAGCATGATAACGCCTGAATCAACTAAATCCAGAATTAGCACAGCATCTTCATACCGCATATTGCTGCTACCTATAAGCCCATACGCTTACTGATAATATCGTAGAGTTTTTCGAGGTTATTTTTAGGTTGAAAAAACATCAACTGTGCTTTACTGTCTTTTTCTACCACTGTAAAACTAATGGTAAGGAATAAGATCATATCTTCAGCATCACGAAACATCGTACTTTGTGTTTCTATACTGGTAAATTTACCGTATTCACACTCAGGCAACTCGGTAATCAGAGAAAGCCCTAATACTTGCGATAATGCATAAATAACACCAGATACAGCAACATTGGTTAAATCCAATAACATTTCCTGCTCTGTTGCTGCAAATTTAATTAAATTGGCTTCAGTATCCTCTAACAATGCATTAAGTAATTTAAGGCTTTCTTTCTCGCTAAAATATAATAACGCTTCACCATCAATATCACCGGTAAACTCTTGTCTAACAAAAATAGAGATACCTTCGTGATCTTGATCCTGAGCCTGAGCCTGTTTCATCAACTCGGTTTTGGGCAGCATATTCACTTCAGGAACATGCAATTGGATTTTACTATTTGAAATTTCAGCTAATTCATCAATAACATGGCCCAGCCCTAAATTTAAGGACTCGGCGAGTACATCAAGGGATAAGGCTTCTGCTTGACTATCCATCAACTTCTCCTTTATTGGCCAAAAAACGTTCTGAGCCGTTCAACAAATGCATCGACATCCGTTGGGCTCATCGCTTTATTGATATAATTCAGTCCAATCTCATCGGCCTTTCCCTGTAAATCCGTCGACTTATTACCGGTAATCAAGGTGATTTTATCAATGGCTACACCCTGTTCAGATAAAAGCTTCGCCGTTTCATAGCCATTAGGCTCACCCATATTGACATCCAGTAAATACCAGTCAATATCGGATAATTCAGCATGCTTATCAAGAACGCCTTGACCTGAAGGCACTTCAATATAATTAACATCACTGTATATTTGCGATACAGCTTCTTTTACCAGCATCCGGGCAAACATACTGTCATCGGCGACGATAATATTATTTGGCATTTACAATTACTCTTTAATGATTATTTATTCAGTGCTGGCAAGAATTTCATAGAGCCCTTCCAATACAACGCCTAGTTCTTTTTCAAGTTCTTTGGTTGATTCTCTTGAAGCCTCGAGTTTTTCTGTTGCCCGATAGGCTAATGTCATTAAGGTTGCTTCCTGATCTTCATCCAAACCTAAGCTGAATAATTTTGATTCTAATTCAGTAATCATATCAGTCATGATTTCACGCACTTCATCATCGTGCTCAATAATTTTTTCATTAAAGGCTTTTAATTTATCTTCAGTAACAATAATGACACGACCCAGTACTGTACTGCGCTGACTGGCTAAATCTTTTTGGGCTTGCAAGGCTAAAAGGCGACCATCACAAATGCTGACCAATACCGCCAAATGATCTTTAATACGACCATAACGGCTTTCATCATCCGTCGGCATATTTTTTATTAATAGTGCAATTTGATCACTTTTAACAATCGTTCGCACACCAATATTGATGATGCGTTCAGAACTTAATTTCGCTTTTTCTAATACTTTTGCCTCAAGAGAGTCTTCTAAACAACAGGCATAAGGGTTATCAGCACCAATAACGTAGGCGCAGGCACTCAAGCCGAATTCTTCGGCCGCAGAACAAACCTTTGCTCCCATTTCCTCTAAACTTTTAACTTCTTGTGACTGTTTTACAAAATCAATAAGTTGACCAATCTCACTGCTGTAGGTCATGGCCTCCAAGGCCACATTCATGGAATTTTTTGCATTTGCCTGTGCTTCGACAATTTCCAGGTGAGATTCTAAGTGGTATTGGACACGTTCGAGTAATTTTTCACCATCAATAGGTTTGATAATATAATCATCTGCACCTACCTCATATCCTTTTAAACGTTCTTCTGGTTTATAAAGCGCAGAAACAAAAATAATAGGGGTATTCGCTGTTGCCTCTTGTTTACGTAGATGAGTGCACACTTCATAACCATCAATACCCAACATATTGACGTCCAATAAGAAGATATCAGGGGTGAGCTCTTTAACCTTTTCAATACAATCTTCACCTGAAACAGCCTCTACAATCGTGTAGTGCTCTTCGAGAATCATTTTCTGTAGCATACGATTGTCATCGGCATCATCGACAATCATTACGGTAATATCTGCCATTTAACTACCTTTAAAAGCTATTATTCATTCATTTCTATTCATTCGTTTCTAGCGGGTTCGCTAGCAGCTACCTAGTGCATCAAATATTTAAAGACACCACTCTAATAACTATAGTCAATAATTATCATGCCAGTGCCGCTCTTGATGAAAAAACCCAGAAAAATAATATTTCTTATTAAAAATCAATATGTTATATAACTATCGACTTTCAATGCGGTTGAGAAGCTCATCGTATTTCGGCTTAACGTCAGGCCACAATGCTTTGACTTCATTCAAGTCTGAGCCTTTACCCGCCAATTCTATTTTCTGCGCCAATGCCGCTAACTCAATACCGCCTAAATTACCCACAGAACCTTTCAGTTTGTGAGCAAGTAAACCCGCTTCTTCAACTTTATCGCCACTGATTGCATCTTCGAGTTCAGCAATAGTTTTAGGGGTATCACTTTTAAATAAATCGATCAGCTTGTTGGCAATGGTTTCATTATTCATAATCCTTCTCATAAAACCTTCCTTATCCCAAATCGCATCATGTTCATCGGACATAACTTCCTCCTCTTTAGTAATAGAATGGCCAGCCTTAACGCGCAACCATTGCTGTAGACAGGTATTTAATTTTTCAGGGTCAATGGGCTTACTCAAATAATCACTCATTCCGGCCGCAAGGCACTTTTCCTTATCGCCCTTCATTGCATTTGCTGTCATCGCAATAATAGGTATATTAGGATCACGTGCTCGCCCAGAACGAATGGCATGGGTGGCTTCATAACCATCCATTTCTGGCATTTGGCAGTCCATAAGAATCAAGTCGTAAGGTGCACTCTTGGGGGAATTGTTCAGTGCAGAAATGGCCTCTAAACCATTATTTGCAACATCTGCACTGTAACCCAAGCCAGCCAAAATACCTTTAGCAACTTCCTGATTAATAATATTATCTTCAACCAACAATAAACGGGCTGTGGAACTTTCAGTCGTACATGACTCGCCAGGGACTGGTGTCGTTTCTTCCTGAACCTCAGAAACGGCTACAGTTTGTATTTCTTTGGCCGTTGAAATATCGCCGTCAAGGCTCTTCAAATGATGGCGTGTCACTAATGGCGATGCTGACTCCAGTGCTTCTCCACCATGAATTAATACATTAAGTGCTTTAAATAAATCATTCATGGTTGTTGGCTTAGGAAAGAAAGCCGAAAAGCCCACTTCAGCAAATTTTTTGGCATCACCTCTCTGACTCATTGAGGTCATCATCACCATATGCATATCATCAAAACGGCTATCTTTACGTATCTCTTTGCCTAGCTGTTGACCATCCATTTCCGGCATTTGCATATCAATAATGGCTATCTTATGCAAACCATTGGTATTGTCATTTAACAGTGTTAATGCCTCTTGGCCATTTTTTGCTTCGGTAACTTTAGCGCCCCATAATGCCAATTGATCCTTTAACACTTGACGATTTGTTTCATTATCATCAACAATTAAAATATCTGTACCGGTAATATCAACCTCTGGCAGCGCCGCAACAGTATTCTCACTCACCTGCAATTCAATCGAGAAGGTAAACGTACTCCCTCCCCCTAAATTACTGGAAACATTAATATCTCCATTCATTAATTTACATAATTGTTTTGCTATCGCAAGACCGAGGCCGGTGCCACCGTATTTTCTAGTGGTAGAAGCATCCACCTGAGAGAAAGAATCAAACAACACATCCATTTTTTCAGAAGGAATACCTATGCCGGTATCACTCACAGAGCACTCAAAAGCTAAACCACCATGATGATGTTCATGCAGAGAAGCACGAATCACAACTTCCCCTTGGCTTGTAAACTTAATCGCATTACCCACTAGATTGGTGAGTATTTGACGAACCCGTCCAGGGTCACCCTGAACCATGGTGGTATGCACGCCAGTTGTATCTAAAACAAGTTCAAGATGTTTCTCTTGTGCACGTTGAGCCATTGCCTCAGTAAAATCACCCAGCATATTAGGCAAATGAAAATGGATAATATCCAATTCCATTTTCCCTGCTTCCACTTTAGAGAAGTCGAGAATATCGTTAATTAAGGTTAATAGTGATTCTGCGCTAGTATGGGCTAATTTTATATAATGTGTTTGTTGGTTATTTAAACGTGTTCGTTGCAACAAGCCTAACATTCCCAACACACCATTCATTGGGGTACGAATTTCATGACTCATACTCGCTAAAAATTCTGATTTTAGTTTTGCCGACTCTTCCGCTTTAGCTAACGCTTCTTCACGCTCCAAAGCCAACTGCTTACGAGCCGTGATATCGACGTTGGTACCAATCATTCGTATGGATTGTCCCAGTTCATTTTTAATAACTCGTCCATGGGCTGCTACCCAGCGCTCCTGCTGATTAGGCCATACCACCCTAAACTCAGTAACAAAGTCTTCGCCAGTGTTAACCGACTCCTCAATTAATTCATTGACAATAGTTATATCATCGGGGTGTACCCGTGAAGACCATGCCGCATAAGCACCTGAAAAATCTTTTTCTGCTGCGTGATAGATATGATACATCCTTTCATCCCACAGCAACTCTCCTGAAACAAGATTGTAATCCCACACACCAATGCCCGGAGCTTCTAAAGCAAAATCCAGCCGTGAGCTTAATTCTTGAATTTCAAGATTCGATTTTTTATTTTGTGTGAGATCTTCTACGCAAATGTAAAAGCCCTGAACACCAGTTTCGTCCTCTTCTGGTGTATACGTGCAATAGACATGCTTCATATCACCAGAGCCATAAGCAATTTCAGTTTCAAACCCTACGGTTTCGCCTTTAAGTGCTTGATCAATATAAGGTTTGACTAATTGATAACCTTCTTTATTAATCACATCTTCCATACATAAGCCAATAAGGTTACTTAAAGGAATCCCTGACCAACGCTCATAACAGTGGTTTGCAAATTGATACGTTTGATATTTATCCACGTAGGCCAATAAAACAGGGGCCTTATTGGTAATACCCTCCATATAATGACGTGTTCTAACAAGTTCCAGCTCTCTTTCTTCCTTGTTTTTAAATAAATTATAAAAACTTCTAGCCAAAACACCTGTTTCATCTTGTGCAGTGGTTGGCAAGTGCTTAATTGAATCCACATCTTCATAGTCGATTATGGCAGCAGACATTTGTTGCAAAGGCTGAAGCAAGCGTTTGGCGATATAAAATGAGATAATAAGTGCTGCAATCGCCAATAAAATACCTATAATGATTAAACGGTAACGTAGCACCTTCAATTCATTAAAGTATTTTTTGTTGTCATACAACAAAAGCAATCGTAAGGGTTGTTCTGCCCCATAATGGCTTAAATTAACTAAAGAGTAAAAACCCGGGTGAGTAACCGACTTGGATTTTTTAGGATCAAGATAATAGTGACTTTTATTTTGATCAACCACATCCCACAATTCAGAAAAAACACCTTCCATATTACTGAACTTTGTATTATCACCGCGCCAAAAACTCTCGCCATTCTTGTTTAACAAACCTATACCATCATGACCAAGTAAATGAAAGTCAATACCACTAAGATTTTTTATAATAGTTTTTCGTATAAATTTTTCAACATTAATACTTGCAACTAAGACAACTGGTTTTGCAGCTTCAGCTTGGCTTCTTATGGTCGTCGCCACTAACATTGATATTTTGCCTTTTTCTCCACCTTGCTTGATGATGTCGCTAAAGTAGACCTCACCATCAGCATATTTCAGAGAAGCCGCTATAGCCAACGCATCATACTGCCTTTCATCATCTGAAAGACTATTGGCTCCTTCTGCAAAAGACTCATGCACCGAATCAAACTTTCGATTAACATTAAAAAGTGGATTTTTATAAAAATCATAAACGGTTAATCTGTTATAAAACTCATTATTTTTTAAATAATCTACAAACAATATATTGACATTATTTTCCCTTAATTTATTTTTTGTTTTATATGCTGAAAATTTATCACCCCCGGTCTTACCAAGAAGAACAATATCCTTATTTATTTTTTTATAAAACTGGTTTATTATACTATGAATTAATTTTTCAGAATGCCGCAAGTCTTCCAATTCTTTTTTAACAATTAAATTTTCACTTTGCTGATAAAAAAATACCGTTAAAAAAAGAATAGCCGTTAACAACAACACAAAACTTACTACAGGTAAAATTAAATTAAGCGGCTTCTTAGCTTTACCAACGTCTAACTTTTCTGGTTCAGCTGTAAACAGATCGACATCTTCGTCGTCATCTACAAAAAATAGATCTTTATTATCACTCATTAATATTCCACCAACAAATATTATTGTCTACTTTCAATTTTATTAAGTAATTTTTCATAATTAGGCTTAATCATAGGCCATAACGCTTTAACCTCATCAAGGTTCTGGCCTTTACCTGCAGACTCGATTTTATGAGCCAGCTCTGCCAACTCAATGCCACCCAAGTTACCCACAGACCCTTTTAACTTATGAGCAAGAAGACCTGCCTCTTCCGCCTTTTCATGGCTGATTGCTTCCTCCAATTCAGAAATGGTTTTCGGCGTATCAGTTTTAAAGAGGTCAATTAATTTATTCGCTATGGTTTCATTGTTCATAATTCGTTTCATAAAACCATCTTCATCCCAAACAGTATCATCACTCGTAGTCATATTACTTTCCTCTACTTTTTTTTCTGTTTCATCGCTTAATTGTGAGCCTAGCCATTTCTGTAATAAACCCCTCAAGTTATCAGGCTCAATAGGCTTACTGATATAATCACTCATCCCTATAGACAAACATTTTTCTTTATCACCCTTCATTGCATTAGCGGTCATAGCAATAATAGGGATAGCTGAATAGCCTGCCTTACTGGATCGAATACTTTCAGTGGCTTCATAGCCATCCATTTCCGGCATCTGACAATCCATGAAAATCAAATCATAAGGCGCATCCGCTGGACAAGTCTTTAAGGCAGCTAAGGCTTCTAATCCATTAGCTGCGATATCAGCGCTATAACCTAGTGCTTTTAATATTCCTAAAGCCACTTCTTGATTGATAATATTATCTTCTACTAGCAATAAGCGATAATGCTGCTGGACAACGGTTGTTGCTTTTTGTGACTCAGCATATTCCAAACTACGTAGGTTATCTTTGGTTAATAAAGGAGATGCCTTTTTCAAACGTGTGTTTTGATTATTCAATACATCAAGCGCAGAAAACAAATCGTTTAAAGTGACAGGCTTTGGAAAAAAGGCAGAAAAACCTAACTTAGCAAAACGTTTTGCATCTCCTCGGCAACTCAATGGAGTCATCATAACCAAATGCAAATAATCTAAAGATTCATTACTACGAATTGTCTGAGCTAAAGTTTCACTACACATGCCTTCTATTTGCATATCAATAAAGGCAATAGAAAATCGTTTTTCTTTCTCAGAAGTTAATAACGTAAGCGCATGCTCGCCACTAGTTGCTTCAACAACCGTAGCACCCCACAAAGACAGCTGTGTATTTAATACTTGGCGACTAGTTTCATTATCGTCAACTATAAGGATATTTTTCTCCTTTATATTGACCTTAGGCAATACTTCAAAATCTTGTTCGCTGGGGCTTAATTCAATAAAAAAGCTGAATGTGCTTCCCTGCTCTATCTCACTTGACACCGTGATGTCGCCACCCATTAACTCACATAATTGCTTTACAATAGCTAAACCTAAACCAGTGCCACCATATTTACGTGTAGTAGAAGCATCAACTTGAGAAAAAGAATCAAATAAAGTATCAACTTTTTCAGCAGGAATCCCCATACCTGTATCCTTAACAGAACAATCAAAGCGTAGTCCACCCATTGATGAAGGGCTTAGCTCTGCTCGTATAACAATCTCTCCTTGTGCGGTAAACTTCAATGCATTCCCAAGCAGGTTGGTTAATACTTGCCGTATCCGTCCCGGGTCACCCTTAACCATGGAAGATTTAATTTTACTAAGATCAAGGATTAACTCTAATTGCTTTTCTTCTGCACGCTGGGCCATTGCCTCTGTAAAGTCACCCAACATAGCAGGCAAATTAAAGTCAATAATTTCAAGCTCCATCTTACCCGCTTCCACTTTAGAAAAATCTAAAATATCGTTAATAAGCGTTAGCAAAGATTCTGCACTTGTGTGTGCTAATTCAGCATAATGTTCTTGCTGGTTATCGAGTTTGGTTCGTTGCAACAAACCTAACATACCTAAAACACCATTCATCGGCGTACGAATTTCGTGGCTCATACTAGCCAAAAATTGAGATTTCAACTCTGCTGACTCTTCCGCTTTAGCTTTTGCGTGCAACAGCTCATTATCAGCGGTCACTTTATCCGTAACATCAAGCTGAACGCCTAAATAGTGGGTAACATTGTTACTTTTATCTGTTATAGGCGTTAACATTAAGTGATTATAAAAAACAGAACCATCTTTACGGTAATTAAGTAGTATTTCAGTTATCCGTTGTTTGTTTTTAATTGCATCACGAATACGCTGAATAGCGTGTTTATCAGTTTGCTCTCCTTGCAAAAACCGGCAATTATGACCAATGATATCGCTATAGCTATAACCGCTCATATCAATAAACGCTTGATTAGTATAAATAAGCGGCATATCTTCTTTAAGTGCATCAGCAATAACAATACCGTTACTGGCTTCTTCAATGGCTAAATTTTTAAGGTGAAGGTCTTTTTCAACAGCTCTGGAATTGGTGATATCGGTGCCGATAAATATAACGCCCTCCAAATCACCCTCTTCCGTGTAGTAAAGGCTCCTTGACCAACTAACAATACACTCCTCATCTTCCAACATAGCGCTATCTGTGGATATAATTTTGTACGAGCACTCAAAGTCCTTCATAAAATCAGTCGTATTTAGTGCATCCTTGCGATATTCTTCTGGGACTATCTTTTTAAAATCATCATCATCATCAAGAAAAGCACTATTCAAGAGTCGCTCAAATGCATAGTTATTCATTTTAGTATTGCCATGAATATCAAAAACGACTAAATATTCATTAAGCGAATTAAGAATACTTTGCATATTTTTTCTTGAAAGGCGTGTTTCAAAAAGATCAACGACAAGTTCTTTAAATTCAGTATGAATACTCACCAATTCATAGGGATCATTATTATCAATAAATGAGTGATTCTCGTCTTCATTAAATTTTTGTGAATGTATCGCTTCAAGAAACTTTTTTAAGGTTGTAGATATTAAGCGCGAAGAGAGGAAAATGCTGAGAGATGCACACAAAATTGCAATAAGGATTGCCACTGCCATAAATACAACAATAAAATAAATTTTACTATAAGCAGATTGATTAGGCTCAGCAGATAATATTGTGTGGCCATTCTCTAAAACTTTCTCTAAAAAGAACCAATCACCCAAATGATCTCTAGAGTATATTTTTGCTAGCTGTGGATGATCTTTTTTTGAACTGTAAAGTAAATAACCTTCAGGGTTTACATATCCAACAAATTTATCCAAACCCTTATTTAACAATATAGCATTAACGCTTTCGATCGAAATAGTAATAACAACTGCGCCTTCCGGGTAATCAGCGAAAATTATTGGCTTAATGATGATCAAACCATGTTGATTAAACGCTTCATAACTATCCCCTTTATTGAGTACAATTTCTTTCCACTCTGAGGCTTCTATTAATGCTTTAATCGGTGTTGAGTTATTATCAACAACAACACTACCAGAAAAGTCTGTTATGCCGATATAGGCATCATCCACACCCGTAAATGAAAAAGAGCGTATAAATAGTGAAATATAATCTTCTCTACCTTCAGGATCAATAAGGCTGTTAATAACCAATTCGTTATTGGCTATATTATCAACCTGTTCTTCTAAATTACTGAGTGTGTTATTAATGTTTTTATCAAATTGTTCAATAATTTGATTATGGTGATCTTCAAGCTGAGAATCGATAATTGTTTTAGACAGATAAAAGAGCACTAAACCCGAGAAGATTAGAAAAATAACCACCCAAGGGAGGGTTCTAGCAGCGATAAAATAATTAATGCTCTTTTTTTTCATTATTTTATCGCTATTCTTTTGCTGGAACGAGGTACCCGTTTGAATTGTATATTGTTATTATATAGTCATCGTAATTTAGGGCATCATGTTTACTTTTAGAAAACGGTGGATTGAATTCTTTTAAAACACCGTTGTACTTACCAATTTTTTCTAAAAAATCTCTAACGACCTCTCTATCTATCGTATTGGCATTTTTAATGGCTTTAGCAAGAATATGAATAAGATCATAAGCATGTACAATACCACTGGCAGCGGTAATGGTTTCGCTGTTTACTGTACTATCATATTTATTTTTATACGCATTTAATAATGACTGCATTTTCACATCATTATAAGGCGCTAAAAAAGAGTAGGTTTGCAATACATTAAGATCAACTTTTCTTATGCTTTCCAAACCTGCTTGATTGACAAAATTTCCCCCTGCAATTCCCCAATGGGATAAAACCGGCAAGCGTTCAACCTTATCCATGGCAGCGATCCCTTTAATAATAGCTGCACCTTCTGGTGCATTTGCGACTAGTAAAATCGCTTCTGCACCGGCTTCCTTAAGTGATTTTAGCTGGCTTTGCATGGATTTCTCTTTCCAATTAAACCATTCAACTCCAACAACAGATAAACCCAATTTATTTGCCGCTGCTTGCATTGATTTTTGATTGGATCTGCCCCAACCGGTACGCTCTAATAACAAGCCAAATTTGTTAAAGTTTCTACTTTTACCGTGTTTGAGGAGAACATAACCTGCATGCTCATCTCTTACGGACACTCTATAGACGTAATTAGGGTCAAAACCATTATCTACAATCGGTGTACCCGCTGCCCATGGGCTTAAGTAAATCATTTTATGCTTATGAATAGCCGGCAACTCATGTAGAGCAACTGGCGTATGCACACCACCCAAAACAGCAACTACATTTTCCTGTTGAGAAAAGTAATTAATATTTGCTAAGCCTCTGGCGGGATTTCCTCGGTGATCTCGTACAACCAGTTCCAAATGTCGGCCCAATACCCCACCGGATTGATTTATTTCGTTAATCGCTAATTGGGCACCACGTTTAATCGCAATACCACCTTCAGCAGCGACTGCTGACATGTCGGCATCAAGACCAATGATAATAGGTTTATCTGAAGATACCGATGATGTTGAATAAAACAAGAATAAATAACATAACAGGGCTGCTAGATATTTTATTGAGTGAAGATTTAATTTCATAATGGCAACTACCAATTACCCACACTATACAGCCCAAGAAGTAAGCTCGAGCTTATTTAAATAAAATAGCTCGAGCGGTGCAACAAATACTATTAACGATTAAAGAAAGACACCAAACGATTCATATCTTGTGCCTGTTCAGACATATTTTGACTTGCTGCTGCAGCCTCCTCAACCAAAGCTGCATTTTGTTGGGTCATTTGATCCATTTGCAACACGGCTGCATTCACTTGCTCGATACCGGTTGTTTGTTCACGAGCACTGGTTGCAATGGTTTCAATCACTGAACTTACTTGCTCTATCTCACTTACAATGGATTTCAGTGTTTCTCCGGAAGCTTCAACCAATGCTGAACCATCATTAACTTTATCAACTGAGTCATTAATTAAATCTTTAATTTCTTTGGCTGCACCGGCTGAGCGCTGCGCTAAGGTTCTTACCTCACCAGCAACAACCGCAAAACCTCGCCCTTGCTCACCAGCTCGCGCCGCCTCAACAGCCGCATTCAGTGCTAACAAGTTGGTTTGGAAAGCAATCTCATCAATAACGCCAATGATATTGGCAATTTTTGTACTTGCCTGCGTAATTTCATTCATTGCTTTAATGGTTTTTTGAACACTGTCGTTGCCTTGACGTGCATTAGTACTGGTTCTGGTGGCAAGATCATTAGCTTGTTTTGCACTATCTTCATTGGAACGTACAATTTGCGTCATCTCTTCCATACTCGCCGCAGTTTGCTCCAATGTTGAAGCTTGACTTTCTGTGCGCGTGCTTAAATCACTGTTACCCATGGAAATTTCTTTTGAGCCCTGAGCAATAGAATCAGCGGAGTTAACAATATCACCGGTAACTTCACGTAGTTTATCAACGGTATTATTGGCATCTTCTTTTAATTGAGCAAAATCACCCTCGTAATCACTTTCAATACGCTGTGATAAATCACCAACAGCCAAGGCGGCAAATACCCGCTTCACATCGGCAAGTGCAACATTGGTGGTATCCAAGAGTTTATTTAAGCCACTGCTAACGTTTAGGAAGAAGCCTTCTTTTCCTTCTAGTTCAAGCTTATTGGAGAAATCGCCTCGAGACGCTGAGTTAATAATATTATCAATATCCTTCTCGATCGCTATTTCGGCAGTACGGTCAACCCACTCCACAACCATCCCTACTCGTTGCTCATTATCAATAATGGGGGTCGCCGTTATATTCATTGTCCGTGTACCGATCACAATATCTGTACTATAGGTGTCGGTCAGTTTATCCAACATAGCGCGCTGATGTGCCGGGTTAACGTGAAATATATCAATATTCTTGCCAATAAGATCATTTGCAGAGAAGTTAGGCAGGGCTTGTTTAATATCTTTCTCGGCATCAGACATCATTGAAGTCAGCGACTCATTAGTATAAACAAGGTTATAATTTTCATCCGCAATCATCGTGCTAGTAGCAGAACTATCCAGTGCTTTCTTAATGACCAGAACTTCTCTTGCCTGCTTTTCCGCTTTTTCCGCAGCTGCTTTAGCTTGTTGTGCACTTTCTTCTGCTATAGCAGCTTGTTTCATTTGCTCTTCATTCGCGGCTTTAATATCTGCGACTGCATTATTAACACCAGTACCCAATACGCCTAATTGCCCGGGATACTCATCTGTAATAGTTTGATCAAAATTCCCTTTACTAATATTATCCAAAACCGTATTGGTGTCATTAATCGACATTGAGAGATTATTAAGTAGATGATTAAATGCCCGGCTCGTATCACCCACTTCATCTTTATATTCATTATCAATAGAAAGGGTAAAATCACCTTTTTTCTGTACTTGTTGAATATTATTAGCCAACTCTAAAATAGGTTTCGATAGCATACGGCTAATAAACCAAGCAAAAACAACAATCAAACCAGCGCCTACCAGTCCTATTAGCCATAAGGCATTTTTAAGCTTACTCACACCAGCAAAGGCTTCCGACTCATCAATTTCTGCCAAAACGGCCCATTCGATACCACTGCCTATATCGATTTTGCTAAATGCAGATAACACTGGATTACCGTTATAATCGATAATAATATCTGTGCTTTTTTCACCTTTAAAGGCACGCGCTGTCGCGTCTGTTTTCACTGAGCCTTTTTCAGGGTTCTGAAAAGACGAGAGTACACCGTGATTAACCGGGTCTAAATAAGAATCTGAACGCATTAATAGGTCACTGCCAACAAGATAGCTTTCACCAGATTCACCCATGCCATTTCGTTGACCCATGATGGCATTTATTGTTTCTAAAGGCATTTGGAAGACTAAAACGCCTCTTAATTTATCCTCTTTATAAATTGGTGTAGCAATAAAACTGGCGGGTGAATCATAGGAAGGGCGGTAAGTATTAAAATCTTTTAAAATATATTCCCCTTGCTGCAACTGCGTGGCCTCGCGAAAGGCTTCAGCAAAGTTAGTATCTGCATAAGGACCGTTAATTAAAGAGGTGGCATAATCTACTTCTTTAAATACTGAATAGACGATGGTACCGTTCTCTGGCTCGACTAAAAAAATATCATAAAAACCAAAACGCTCTAAGAAACTGCGAAAACCTCCATGATAACGTTGATGCATACGATGGTAGCTTGCTTTGCCATCCACTTTATCGAGAAGGTGTTTTTCGCCTAATGGATATTCATTTTTTTGAATATACATATACTGCGCCGCAATTGCCGCAGGTGATAAACCATCCAGTAAACTACTGACATTAATATCGCGACCATCATTGCGGTTTTTGTATTCTGGAGCAAATTCATTGGTATAGTAATTACCCAGTTCATTTTTTATTTTTTCGATATCTGTTGGCGACTCAAAACCATCTCGAGAAGCCATTGTAGGAAAAGTTCGTCTAAAGGCATCCATGGCCGACACCGTTTCGCGAGCTTCAGCCATATTTAACAACTGATCCTTGATTGTCACAAAGTAACGCTTTATTGCCTCAGCCTTGATTTCCCTTATTGATTCTAATTGTCCATAGGATTGCTTTTCTAACTCTTGCTGAGAAACCCTTTCAGCCAATATTGCAGCAACAAGCATTGGCAGCAGACCAACGATTAACAATATTATAATTTGCTTACGGGCTAGTGATTGATTCATGAATAGCGACTTCACAATTATTTCCTCGCTTTAATATCAATTAAATATTTCTAATAAACTATCTTGCAACAATTTAATGTTTCATCCCATTTTGGCATGTTCACTAAAATTCTTCCCAATCACCATCATCATGAGCAGCGCTATTACTTACTGGGGCTACTGCTTTATTAGGCATCTCTTTTTTCGGAGGTGTATTTTTAACTGGCGTTAACTTGGCTTCTTTCTTAGGTCGTATCGTACTTTGACTCACAGCATTACTTGCCGGCTTAGAATACGCATTCGTGGCTTGCTTCTTAGCAGACGAGGTATTTAAGGTGAAAAACTCTACTAAACCATTCAACTTTTCTGCCTGTTCTGACATGCTTTGACTGGCAGCGGAAGACTCTTCAACTAAAGCAGCATTTTGTTGAGTCATTTGATCCATTTGAGCAATGGTTGTATTGACTTGCTGGATGCCATCATATTGCTGAGCGGCTGAAGCAGAGACATCATTAATAACACGACTCACTTTTTTAACCGACTCAATAATTTCATTCAAAGTCGTTCCGGAGTCATTAACAAGTTTTGAACCGCTCTCAACACGGTCAACTGAATCACTGATCAAATCTTTAATTTCTTTAGCCGCACCGGCTGAGCGTTGCGCTAGCGTTCTTACCTCACCCGCAACAACCGCGAAACCGCGGCCTTGTTCGCCCGCTCTTGCCGCTTCCACTGCTGCATTTAATGCTAATAAGTTTGTCTGGAAAGCGATTTCATCAATCACACCAATAATTGCGGCAATCTTATTGCTGGATTGATTGATACCCTCCATTGCTGAGACCGCTTTGTCGACAGCGGCTCCACCTGCAATCGCAAATTGCTCGGTATCGGTCGTCATTTGGTTAGCGTCGCGGGAACTGTTAGAGCTTTTCTCTACACTGTCCATCATATGTTCCATACTGGCAGCGGTTTCTTCAAGAGAAGCCGCTTGCTGTTCTGTTCTCTCACTGAGATCATGCACACCTAGAGCAATTTCAGACGATGCGGTTTTAACCGTATCTGAAGCATCCTGGATTTCGCCAATAACGCCGTGTAAATGCGTAACCGTTGCATTAATGTTATTTTTCAACTCTCCAAAACTACCGCTATAATCTTTTTCGATAGTCTGAGTTAGATTACCTTCAGACATTGCACCGACCACTGACGATGCATCGCTAATAATAGTCTCTGATACATCAGCAATATTATTGATGCTTTCACTTAAACGCTTAAAAAAGCCTTGCTTATCATCCAAGGCAATACGCTGTGTTAAATCCCCCTGCAGTACTGCATTCACTACATTTTGAATATCTTTTTCGATAACGCTTTGAAGCTTGGCAACGGTTGCATTAGTATCTTCTTTTAACTTTAAAAACTCACCATTATAGTCAGATGTAATCGTTTCACTGAGATCGCCCTGAGACATAGCAGCAAAAACTCTAACAACATCGTCAACCACTTTTTTATTGCCTTCAACTAATTGGTTTATTTTTTCACATAAATCCTGAAAAAAACCTTCTTTATCATCCATTGATATCCTGCGATTCAAATCGCCTTTAGCAGCAGAATCAATCAATGCCTGAACATCTGTTTGAATAGTTTGTTTTAGTTTTTCAACAGTGAAATTTGCATCCTTTTTAATACGTGCAAAATCACCTTTATAGTCTGAGTCGATAGTCGTATTAAGATTACCGTGTGCCAAGGCAGAGAAAACTGAAACCGTATCATCAACAACCTGACTATTGATCACCATTAACTCGTTAATGCCTTCACATAATTCACGATAACAACCGACCTTGTCACTCACATCAATACGATTGGAAAGATCGCCTTCTCGAGCATTGTTAATCATAGATTGAACATCACGTTCAATAATCTCCCGCAAACGTGATTGCATTTGTTGTAATGTTGTCGACAGCTGCCCAATCTCATCTTTAGAAGAGACAACCTCCATATTGCCTAATTCACCATTGGCAACATGATTAATCGATCGATTAATAGTATTAATAGAATTTGTTAATTGCTTAGTAATAAACCATGCACAGAAAATACCGATAGATAGCGCCACAACCGCCAAGGCAACTGAAACAACCTCCATCCAAAAGCGCGCATTATCCAGCCAGGCTTCATCGTCCAAAACTAATTGATGGCCGTGTTTTGCGAGCCCTTTCAACAACGTTAATAGCCTGTCAGCTCTTGGAGCAACTTCTTTATCCAAGTAATAGTTCGCCATATTCCATTGATCAGACTCACGGATCGAAAACATTTTAGCAGGCAAAGGGGAAAACTCTTGGCGATACTGACTATAAGTACTAAAACTAGCTTGCTGCTTAGTATTAAACAGATAAGATTTTTGTTGTAATGATAAAAAACGAGCTTCGTTAACAGCCCAACGTTTATTAAATTCTTCCTGCCACGATACATCCCCACTTAATAAGTAAGCACGAATCGCAGCAAGGCCTACCGCAAAAGAGCCACGGGAATCGGCTAACAGACCTAACAGCTCTTTTCTTTCCGGTGTTGCTGCCAGTAATTTTTCTTCATTAATAATCGCTGTTACCGCTTGCAACACTTTGCTGGCGCGTGGCGCAGCATCTTCAAGTAATATTTTTGTCGCTGGAAGTTCATCTTTAGTATGAGCGGTCGTCTCTACTTTATTTTGTGCCATTTCAAAGTCAGTAAGTAACGATTTTATTTCATTAAAATCAGCATTAGTGGTTTCGTCAAAATATTGCATTTTTCCATCAAGGATAGCAACTTTTTCACCAATATCTTTCCATACAAATTCCCTTTGGTTTTTAAATTTATCACCACCGAGAATCATATAGCCTCTCAGTGCTGCCAAAGATTCATTGACATCACTTTTAAGTTCCAACTCAGATTCCACAAAGGGAACAAGGATTTCACTTAAATGGTTCTCAACAGTAGCAATTCGGTTAGCGGCATAAAAATTAACGACAACAATAACCACCATTAGAGTTAGCACAACACCAAAGCCAAACGCCAATTTTTTGGCTATGGGCAAATCATTAAATTTACCGACAAAAGTTTGACGATTATCATCGTTACCAAAGGACATAAAAATCTCCGAAAAGCTCACTAAAAACCATCAATTAAATAGCATCTTCT
>JBOEHG010000005.1:0-15747 GCA_050633825.1 Cellvibrionaceae bacterium
TTCTAACTGAATAATAGGGTTATCCATTGGTTTGCTCCAATATTTCAATAATTTGTTCACGCGTATTAACGGTAATACCCATAGACATAGACCAACATGTTTTTTGATTCTCAAGAATTTCCTTAACTGCACTTCGACCAAACAAATATCCCATGACACGAACAGAAGCATCCAGTGATGGAAATTGTAAATTAACTTTTAAACCTCGCCGAAACCAATTAAGATTTGCATTTCTTGGTGAAGAAAATAAATTTTGTCTTTTACGTCTCCAACTTTCAAAGTTTCTCGCCGTAATACCATCGGGAACAAACTTATACCACATCTCATTTAACTCATCATTAAAGCTTTCATCCCAACCGATGGTAATCAATTTTCCTTCTGGACGTAAACAATTGACAATGGCTTTAAGCTCAGAACGAATTAAAGCCAAATCAGTATACCGGCTAGGAAAAGCAAAGTTAGCCATTACTAAAGAGCTAGTATTATAACCAACCACCTTATCGATAGATGACAACTCACTAATACAAGTGTTAATACGTTCAATATCAGCACTTTCTCGTCCTAAACGCCGTTCTAAAAATTGTAGCATTTGCTGACTTGCATCAATGCAAAAAAGCTCTCCAGAAAATTCAATATAGTTATAAAAATACCAAGCCAACCTACCTGTACCACAACCAATATCAATAGGGTTTGTAATCTCAACACCATCCAGAATATGACTTAACAATCCCATACAAATATTTTCAGGATCCTGACAAGAACTAAACTCATGATAAATATCAGGATTAACGTACCATTTATCATTTTTATCAACAATCATACCATTTTCATTAGCACCGGTATTTTGCTCAAGAAAAAAATGTTGCCGCTTAGAATAGTTAATCAAATTGTATAGTGATTCAGAAATAGCACTTACAACATTTTCATCCGTCTCTGTTTTTAAAAAATCTTGAAGTGTCGTAATAGACTGGACCGTATCAATTTTTCCCAAACCATTAGCAGCCATGACTTGTAGGTGAGGGATAGGCATTTTTAGTATCTCAATTAATTCGTCCATAAAATGCACCGATGCTAATTTAGCAATAGCATCAACCGTATAGAATCGTATTTCATAGTCTTGATTTTTTAATAATAATTTTAACTCCGCACGTATACCCTGATTATGGTATTGGAGTCTCGATACTAGCCAAATAGCACCTAACAATTCCTGTTTATTATTGGGGTCCGAACAGATAATATGTTTAAGTTTTGGGTGAATTTTATTTCTTAAGTTACTAAAATCGCTATGCAAAAGCACACCTATCCTTGAACGACAATCATGCAATGAACTCAAGCTGTCTTCTAGCAAAGCCGCACCTTGATATTTTAACGCTGCTTTCAAATAGCTAACTGCATCAACTGCACCTATTTTTTCTAAAGAGAAAGCTGCTCGCCACCAACACTCAGAACATTGGCTAAACTCCACCGTTTCTTCCAAAAACTCAACGACCCTTTGGTCACGCAACTTAAATTCACCTAGGCACCATGTAAAACCAATGGACTCTTGTAGTTTTCGTCTCAGTGAATTCGATATTGGAATACTAGCGATAACATCATCTGGAAAAGCATGTTGCAGTAAGCTACCACAATTCCAATCAAATTCACGTGTGACTTTATTGGAAAACTCATTAACAAGATGGTTGATAATATTTGAGAAAACACCCTGTTCAATCAAACCGTCTGCGACGGATTTAAGGGAAGCTTCAGATATTATATTTGATGATAGAGCTTTATAGTTTTTTGATTTAATATCATCAATCAATTTAAGGGAATTATTCATATATTATTTCCCGTAATATTCGGTTTTTATTTTTTATCTAAAATTTAATTCTGAAATTTTTCTTTGCAACACATCTTTATCAGACTCATATTTTATTCTTTCTATCTTATAGAGTGAAAAATCATATTTTTTTGATTCTATATTTCTATCAAAAAAATATCCTTCTCCTCTATCGTAGTCACCACTTTCATTTTGCTGAAAGTGCATATAGCAAATTCCATTCATATCATTTCCTTGTTGTGAGTCATAAGTATAAACAACTTCATCTCTTACCGAAGAAATACTCACATGTCCTCCGGTAATATATCGAGCTTGATTCAAAGCCAAATCAAAATTTCGGACCGTTAACTGATAATTTTGAGTATTTTTATCATAGCTTATTAACAATAAGCTATAAGGGTTTTTAGAAAGTTCGGGAATATATTCAATCCATTCGCCTTCAACAAAACTTCTCAAATCAAGCTTTGATCGAAAAAACTTATAATGTAAAGGCAACAAAAAAAACAATAGCTCTAACACTTTAAAGACTAGCAGACCTACGATAGCAGCAAAAGGAATAGCCAGATAATCTGAAAGCTCTTGTTCATCCTTTAGATATCTTAACATTGCTATAGTTGCAATATTAGCGCATGCTATGAATATAACTGTTAAAAAATTTTTCATAATAAATTAATAAACCTAGTATTGTTATTTTTATAAAATAGCAGTATTTAATGCACATAAATATATTATGTAATATATACACCAAGAATATATTAGCAAGATAATAAACGGCCTGCACCATCTTAAACTAACAAACAGCAACTTTAGAATTTATGATTATCGTTTACATTTAGATTATTAATTTTTGTTTTACCTAATAATTTAAGCAATAAATTCCGACAAGCACGCAGTATTGGGTATAACACAGCAGAGCGTTTTTTTGAGCGAAAGAGCCAATAATTAAAACGATTAAATAGATCTGACTGACTGCCTATTTTCGACAGTACGTAAATCGCATCCGAACCGTAGTAAAGTTCATCTTCTATTTTGACCACCATACCTTGATCGATATCCCAACCTTTTGCGGTAATTTCTTCCATAACGGCCGAGTTTTCTCGCGCATCAACTAATTGTAATTCACCGACCGATTCTTGTATGCGCACAATATTGCAATAAAAATCACAGGCAGGGCATTGTTTATCATAAATTAATAATATCGGTGACTGACTCATGCCTTGATCGAATGCCTATTTTTATAAGCAACAAATTCACCTTTGCCAACGGGCACAGTGCAGCTGTTAAAATCAGGATGATTTTCAATATAATAAATAAAGTCTTTTAGTTCTTCTGCATGCGATATGGCATTATCACAAACTAATACTGCGCCCGGCTTTAGGGCTGTGATTACCCGAGTAACAAAATTCATATATTCCACCCGTTCGGCATCAAGAAAAATAAAGTCATATTGTTTATCTAATGACTCAAAGAAATCACCAGCACTCTTTTGTACTTGTACAATGTTTTCTTCTAAACCAGCACGCTTAAAATTAATGCTAGCCTGACGAATTTTCTCAGCGGACATTTCGACAGTGGTGACTGATCCGGTTTCAGGCAGGGCATCGGCTAACCATAACGTAGAGTAGCCATTTGAAGTCCCTATTTCTAAAATCTGCTCGGTCTGGGTTGCCTTAATCAACAATGACAAAAACTGACCGGTATCATGGGTGATATTCAGCATTTTTTTGTCGCGAGTTGATGCTTGCGCATCATTCTCCGTGCCCTCTTGTTCAAGCTCTCTTAACAATTTCCCTAGCGTCTTATCCATTGTTCTCTCTTTCTACATCTGTGTTAGCACTCTCCAAAACCGCGCGATAACCTTCTTTAAAGGTTGGATATTGAAATTGATAACCCGTTGCCAATAATTGCTTATTGGAACAGCGCTTACTACTGCGCAATGTTCTGCCTAAAGGTTTAGGTTTTAGGTGGTCAACAGGAAGCGCCAGTTGCTCGGCAAGCCATTGTTTAACATCATACAGCGGTGTCGGCTCACAATCGCTGGCTAGATAAACCGGGGCGATTACTTGTGTTTTTTGCCGCTCGATCAAATAAGCCAAGATGCCTGCACAATCTTCTGAGTGAATTCGATTGCTATATAGCACCGGTTCTTTGGCTGCACCATGACCTGCGACGACTTGCTCAATCAGGCGACGACGGCCCGGGCCATAGATACCCGAGAAGCGCACCGAACAACTAGCAAACTCACTTTGTGAAAGTAAATTTTCAGCCTCTAATAAACGTTTACCGCTATAACTGGAAGGTTCCGTACTTGCCTGTTCATCAACCCATTCTCCTTGCTGTTGTCCATAAACACTGCTACTGGATACAAAAATAAGTAAACGTGGTGTCTGAGCATTGTGAGCTAAAGCAGCAAGCAGTGTTTTAACGGTTTGAACATAGGCTTTTTCATAGCCCTCATCGCTCATTTCACTGGGCGTCATCGTCACCACAATGACGTCAAAATGTTGAGTGAGCAGATTTTGCATCTCTGTAAGGTCACTACAATCTGCCTGCACAGTAGTAATACCTTGAACGAGTTCAGAACGACGGCGTACACCGGTTATTTGATAAGAGGACGATAGTTTTTTCGCTAAGCGCTTCGCTATATCGCCAAAACCTAAAAGTAAAACTGTTTCTTGTGACGCCATTTGTATTTTCAAAATAGATTGCTTGTTGTGGGGAATGGAATTTGTTTAACTATTGATAAAGTTTATTAAGAATCAGGGATCAATTATGACTCTAACGGAATTACGCTACATCGTCACTCTCGCTCAAGAACAACATTTCGGTCGCGCTGCTGACCGCTGTCACGTCTCCCAACCTACTCTCAGTGTCGCCGTCAAAAAGCTTGAAGACGAATTGGGTATTGCTTTATTCGAGCGTTCAAAAACACGGGTTAGCCCCACACCCATGGGTGAAAAGGTTGTTGCCCAAGCTCAAATCGTATTAGAACAAACCTCGGCCATTAAAGATATCGCGAGTACGGGTAAGGATCAACTCAGCAGCCCATTACGGGTTGGCGCCATCTTTACCATTGGGCCTTATTTATTCCCTGATTTTATTCCAGAATTGCAAAAATTGGCCCCACAGATGCCACTCTACGTTGAAGAAGGTTATACGGCAACATTGCGCCAACGCCTGCGTAAAGGTGAATTGGATGTCATCATCATTGCTTTACCCTTTACCGAAGCTGATGTAGTCACACAAAAATTATATGAAGAGCCCTTTGTGGTTTCACTACCCGGTCAACACCCTTTAGCCAGTAAAGACAGCATTCAATCCAGTGACTTAGCTGATGAAAATGTCATGTTACTGGGACCAGGTCACTGCTTTAGAGATCAAATTCTTGAGGCCTGCCCCAATATTCAAAGTGGCTCTGTGGATGATAGTAACGGTAATATTCGTACAGCAACGGAAGGTAGCTCTCTCGAAACACTGCGGCATATGGTCGCGTCAGGCATCGGCATCACCATTCTCCCTGAATCGGCAGCAACCAGTCGTTATGATTCCGAATCATTAGTCACTCGCCCATTAGCGGATACTCAGGCTATACGGACAGTTGCCCTCGCTTGGCGTGCCAGCTTTCCTCGGCACAAGGCGATTGATATATTAAGAAAGGCAATCCTAAATAGTCAGAAAGTAAATAGCTAGCAACTGCACTTAAGCATGTCCTTAACGCCTTGCTTGAAAGGAGATTTCCTGACAAAGTACGCCTCTACATCATAACGACTACGGCTATACCACTGTCATGAATTCTCCGGTCAAAACAACCGGTTCGATCAAACCACTACACCAACAATCCGTTACCGTACTCAAGGGTGTGGGTGCGCAACTTGGTCAACGATTGGAAAAGCTGGGTTTATACCATTTGCAGGATTTACTGTTTCACCTGCCTTATCGCTATGTAGATCGAACAAAAGTCACCCCCATTGGCAGTTTAATTCCCTTTCAGTCCGCAGTGGTTGAAGGTGAAGTTCGTGGCACCAACGTGGTGTTTGGCAAACGCCGCAGTCTTATTTGTCGAATTCAAGATGGCACCGGCAGTATTAGCCTGCGCTTTTATCACTTTTCAGCCAGTCAAAAAAATGCACTGGCTAATGGCAGTAGCGTCCGCTGCTTTGGTGAAGTCAGGCCGGGCGCTTCCGGTCTGGAGATGTATCACCCGGAATATCAACTACTCAATGAACAAAACCCAGCGCCCCTTGAGCAAACCCTAACACCGGCTTATCACACAACAGACGGTATTAGCCAGCCTCGATTACGTTCACTGATCGAACAGGCTTTTTCATTAGCAAAGCCTAACTCATTACCTGACCTTTTTGCCGATAAAAATACAGCTGAAAATGATATTCCTCTACTGTCACGGCTTCACTATTTGCACTTCCCCCCGCAAGATGCTCCGTTGGATTTATTATTAGATGGTGAACACCCTTACCAACAAAAACTAATTACCGAAGAGCTAACAGCTTATCAACTCAGTTTATTAAGATTACGGCAGCAGCGGCAGCAGCAACAAGCGCCCGCGTTAACGAAAGGCGATTCACTGATTACTCAATTTAAAGCCGGTTTGAGCTTTGAGCTAACAGGTGCACAACAGCGGGTCTGTGAAGAAGTCAGTCATGACATTACCCAAGCTATACCGATGATGCGTTTGTTACAAGGTGATGTAGGCGCAGGCAAAACCATTGTGGCTGCCATTGCTGCGCTACAAGCGGTGGATAGCAAGAAGCAGGTTGCCTTAATGGCGCCGACCGATATCCTTGCAGAACAACACCGTAACAGTTTTGAAGCATGGTTAAGCCCCCTTGGCATCAAGGTTGGCTGGCTAAGTGGAAAGCAAGGTGTCAAACAACGGCGCGAACAATTAGCCGCCCTTGCTGATGGCTCAGCACAGGTAGTGATTGGCACCCATGCGTTATTTCAAGATGAGGTCATCTTTCACGATCTGGCCTTGGTCATTATTGATGAACAACACCGCTTTGGTGTCCATCAACGCTTATTGCTCAGAAACAAGGGACTGAGAAACAAAGGCCGAGGAAAAAATCTGATACCCCACCAGTTAATCATGACAGCGACTCCTATCCCCCGCACGCTGGCAATGAGCGCCTACGCTGATCTGGATTACTCTGTGATCGATGAGTTACCCAAGGGGCGCATTCCCATCGAAACCGTTGTTATTAGCCAGAAACGTCGAGAAGATATCGTTGAGCGTATTCGCCATGCTTGTCTTGAGGGCCGCCAAGCCTATTGGGTCTGTACCTTGATTGAGCAATCGGAAACACTCTCCGCAGAGGCTGCCGAAGACACCGCTGCAACCCTGCAAGAGCAATTGCCGGAACTCAATATAGGGCTAGTTCACGGCCGTCTCAAACCAAAAGAAAAAGAAGCGATTATGTCGGCTTTTAAGGCCGGTGATATCAAGCTATTGGTGGCAACAACAGTTATTGAAGTCGGCGTTGATGTCCCCAATGCCAGCTTAATGATTATAGAAAACCCGGAGCGCCTTGGTTTGGCCCAACTGCATCAACTCAGGGGCCGAGTGGGTCGAGGCAATATCGCCAGTCACTGTGTATTACTCTATGGCGAAGCACTTTCTCAACACGGTAAATCGCGTTTACAAGCCATGCGCGAAACCAACGACGGCTTTCGAATTGCTGAAATCGACCTTGAACTACGCGGCCCCGGTGAGGTATTAGGCACCCGGCAGACAGGGGATATCGCATTTAAGGTAGCCAATCTGGAGCGGGATATGCCACTAATGCCAGATATTCACACCCAAGCAAAAGCACTATTACAGCAACGTCCAGTAATTGCCGAACAACTCATTGATCGCTGGGTTGGCCGCAGCGAAGAATTTGCACAAGCCTAGAGCGTATAAGCAACATCTTAGTGACAAATATAGGGATTTTTGGCGCGTATCATCACCAAACTGTCTAACAAAAACCATTGCCTTTTGATTTTTTGAACTACACTAAAAAGAGTCTATTTACATTCACACTCAGGAGTAGTCTGTGTCCGTCCCATCCAATATCGAACGCCTGCTTGAAGGGTATCAAGTACCCTATTCATTTACTGAAGTTACCGAAGTGGGCCGCACGGCAAACAGTGATGTTGTTGAGCTAAAAGCGTATAACGCCGCCAGAGCAACCGTGTTAAAAAATGCCAATAACGATAAGCTTATTGCTATTTCGCGGAGCGACACCCTGCTCGACTTTAAACAAATCAACGAGCTTTATGGTGCCGAATATGTAGCCTTATGTGGTGAGCCATTACAACAGTTTATGAATAGCTGTGGTGTTGATGCAGTGCCTGCCTTACCTGGGCTGAATGATCTACCCACAGTGGTAGATGAAGGTTTATTGGAGTATGAGTCCGTCTTTTTAGATATTGGTATCGGCACTCAATATATTCAGCTTGCTCAGAAGAACTTCCGCCAGCTTTTGGGGGAAACTAAAATAGGCAATATTGTCACACCATTATGCAAACTGGAAATTCCCACCGAGCCAGAAGATGACGCTAAGAATATTGAATACAGTGTTAGCATTTTTACTGAACGTCGAATCAAATCACGCTTAGAAGAGACACTGGAATTCCCACCCCTACCCGTCACTGCCGAACGTATTATTAAACTACGAGTGAATCCCCACGCCGATATCAGTGACCTTACGGATATTGTTGAGTTAGATGCAAGCTTATCTGCGCAAGTCGTGAGCTGGGCAGCATCGCCTTACTACTCTGCTCCAGGCTCTATCAAGTCGATTCACGATGCCATTGTTCGGGTATTGGGTTTCGATATGGTACTGAACCTCGCACTCGGTCTGGCATTAGGCAACACCCTTAAAATGCCCAAAAGCGGCCCCCATGGCTGCCTACCTTATTGGCAACAATCGGTCTATACCGCGGCAGCAACCGAGGCGCTAGTGACTTGTATCCCCCGTGAAAGCCGGCCCAGTTTTGGGACAGCTTACCTTGCTGGGCTACTCAATAATTTTGGTTATTTAATTATTGCCGAGGTTTTTACCAACCAGTTCGAGTCCATTTGCCAACATATCGACGCAAATCCGCAAGCATCAGTACAAGCGGTGGAAAGGCATATTGTTGGTGTCGACCGCAACCAGCTGGCCTCTTGGCTAATGGGCTATTGGCACATGCCAGACACGATTTGTAATGCGCTACGTCACCAAAGCGACCCTGAATATAAGGGTGATGATTGGGAATATTCATCTCTGTTGTACCTCTCCAGCAAATTGTTGCAAGAGCGTGGTTTATTGATGGGGGCTTCTAGTGAGCCTATTGATGAAAGCGTCTTTAAACGACTCAATATCACTCGCGAAGCCGCTACTGAAGCCATTGATAACTTAATGGAATCCAGTGAAGAATTACAAGCAATGGCAAAACAGATGGGCGATTAGCGCCTGATCCTATAGAATGCCCTTCACATTTTTGGAAGGGCATTCAGTTTGGCACCCTGCAGTTCACATAAACCAGCATCTTGGCAACGCGGCCCAAAGTGGCAAGCGACCTCCTTCCAACATAATCAACTCCCCAAACACCTTAGCGCTTGGTTACTGGATCAAGGTTCGCTGACTCAAAAATTGGTTGAACGCTCTCAAGGGCGACTACGGGTCAAAGTATTACAACAGCGTATTCAAGCTGCCCGTCTCTCAGAATACAAAGCACTAGCGCAACCCGTTCATTCCAAACGCAGCTCTGCAAAGCCCACTTCAAAGCCCATTGCATTTAATACCCGGCGCTGGGCAGTGGTGCGTGAAGTGGTGCTCTATGGGAATGATGTACCCTGGGTATATGCACGCACCATTATTCCCTTATTAACACTAAAAGGCTCGTTGCGACGCTTACATTACCTAGGTAATAAGCCTCTAGGGGGTGCCTTGTTTGCCGACCCATCGATGCGTCGCCAAGGCTTGGAATTGGCAGAGATCACCACACAAGACTTGCCCCCCAATGCACAATCACTACACGCTTCTAAAGGTTCTATCTGGGGCAGGAGATCACTATTTTTTCTTAAAAATAAGCCCTTGCTTGTTTGTGAAGTATTTCTGGAAAAACTCATTAAATAGCTATCTTGCTTGAATCTAACTTGAAGCCAAAAGCCTTATTGTGGCAATCTTGCCATTCACTATCGATGATTGGACATCATGATAACGATCCCCAACATTACTATCCCTGAAAAAGCCAAACCTTACTGGGAGTTGATGCGTTTTCACCGCCCCATTGGCATACTACTGTTGTTATGGCCTACATGGTGGGCCTTGTGGCTAGCGGCCGAAGGGTTTCCGAGATTTTCCGTGTTTATTATCTTCACTCTGGGCGTTATCGTCATGCGAGCCGCGGGCTGTATTATTAACGATATTGCTGATCGCAACTTTGATAAACATGTGGCACGCACTGACCAACGACCTCTAGTAAGCGGCGCCTTATCACTTAATCAGGCCAAAAAAGCCTTAGTGATTGCCCTTGCCATTGCTTTTTTTCTGGTGTTATTCACCAACCCTTTAACCATCTATCTATCCTTTGTTGCAGCAGCACTCGCCTGCACTTATCCATTTATGAAGCGCTATACCCACTTACCGCAAGTGGTATTAGGTGCTGCATTTTCAATGAGCATACCAATGGCCTTTGCCGCTCAAACCGGTAGCCTAGACCCGCTGGTCATCGTGATTTATGTGACTAACTTATTATGGACAGTGGTATACGATACTTTTTATGGGATGACAGACCGGGAATATGACAAAGCCATTGGCGTAAAATCCACAGCCATATTATTTGAAGGTAATGAGCAAGTCATTACCGGCAGCCTCCAATTGCTAGTGCTATCCGGTTTTTGGTTAATCGGGCAGCGCTTTGATTTGGGTATGTTTTATTATCTCGCGGTGGTCATTGCGGCAGGTTTGATGTTTTATCATCAAATGTTGATTAACCGACGCCAAAGCAATGCTTACTTCAAAGCCTTTATTCACAATCATTGGCTGGGCTTGTGTATCTTTTTAGGTATTTTTCTTCATTACGCGTTATCTTAATCACTGTCATATAATTGTAATAAGACCGTTATTTAATGGTAATCTCTTTTGGATGCCGGGAACGCCATGAACTCAGATAAAACCATCCTTATTGTCGATGATGAGGCCCCTATCCGCGATATGTTGCGTGTCGCTTTGGAGATGGCTGACTATCGCTGCCTTGAAGCAGAAGATGCTCAGCAAGCCCACGCTATTGTCGTCGATGAAAAACCCAGCCTTATTCTATTGGACTGGATGCTACCCGGCACCAGTGGTATCGAACTCGCACGACGACTGAAAAAAGATGAACTGACCGCTTCTATCCCCATTATCATGCTGACGGCAAAGGGCGAAGAAGATAATAAAATACAAGGCTTAGAAGTGGGTGCTGACGATTATATTACCAAGCCTTTCTCACCTAGGGAGCTGGTGGCACGTTTAAAAGCTGTACTGCGCAGAACAGAGAATATCGCCACTTTGGGCCCCATCACGATTGAAGGTCTGTGCATGGACCCTGTCAGTCATGTAGTGACTGTTAGTGACCAGCCCGTACAAATGGGGCCAACAGAATACCGCTTGTTAGAGTTCTTCTTGACTCATCAGGATCGTGTCTACACTCGTAGCCAATTACTGGATCATGTCTGGGGTGGTAATGTTTATGTAGAAGAAAGAACTGTCGATGTTCATATTCGACGCCTGCGTAAAGCCCTTCAAATCGATAATCATGATCGATTTATTCAAACTGTCCGCGGAACAGGCTATCGCTTCTCGACGAAACTAGCATTGAAAGCATAGAATAGCGCTCTTCTATTTAAGAGAGATCTTCCTAAGGATCCATTTTGCAAGACTACGGCATTGCCTCTGAAATTCGTCGCCTGATTCTGATTGTCATTATTGCCTCAGTGATAGGGCTTATTGTAGACCAACTGCTAATCACTTTATTAGTTACGCTATTACTCTATTCTATCCACCACATTAAAAACTTAAACCTCCTCGTCAAATGGCTACAACATCGACGCCTTGAAGATATTCATGATACGGACGGCTTGTGGGGCCGAGTATTTGACCTCCTTGGTCGTCACAAACGACGAGAGATCAAAGACCGTAATCGCTTAAAAGCCGTTATTGATCGCATTGATGCAACTACAGCAGCACTAAACGATGCCGTCATTTTATTGAGCAACGAAAATACCCTGAATTGGTGGAACAAAGCCACCGAATATTTATTGGACTTAAAAGCATCAGATACGGGTAACTCGATCATTAACTATATCCGTAACCCTCTATTCGTTAACTACCTTGAATCCGGTGACTATAGTATTCCTCTCACCCTGCCTTCACCTCGGCATCAAGATAAACAACTGGAGTTCCAAATCACTCGCTTTGGACAAGGGGAAGCTTTAATTATCGTGCGCGACATTACGCGTATTTATAAACTAGAACAAATGCGCAAAGACTTTGTGGCCAATGTTAGTCATGAACTAAGAACACCCCTCACGGTAATTCGCGGTTATTTGGAAACCATTGAAGATAGCCCAGACCCAGCATTAAAAGAAAATACGATGCTGCACAAAGCGCTTGATCAAATGCAACAACAAGCTGCCCGTATGACAACAATGATCAATGACCTTACCATGTTGTCAAAACTCGAAACCGATTCCATGAGCAATAGCCAGCAGGCTGTTTTATTGAAGCCTTTGCTGGAAATGATTTGTACTGAAGCACGCAGCATTAGTGGTGACGACAAGCATCAAATCATTCTGAACTGTAGTGACAAAATAAGTTTACTCAGCAATGACCGGGAATTACACAGCGCGTTTTCTAACCTTATTACCAATGCTGTTAAATATTCACCGCCGGAAAAAACCATTACTATCTCCGTCACTATTAACCTTGCTGGTAACCTTATTGTCACAGTGGAAGACCAAGGTATTGGTATCGAACAACAACATATCAGCCGCCTAACAGAACGCTTTTACCGTGTGGATGCCAGCCGTTCAATTCAAACCGGCGGCACAGGATTAGGCTTGGCCATTGTAAAACATATCCTATTGCGCCACGATGGCCGCTTACAAATAGAAAGTTACTATGGCAAAGGCAGTAAATTTACGTGTATCTTTCCTGAACAAAGAGTTGTTACTTCAGTGTAAGTAAAACTGTTTTCGAATACCTATAGTCTACTTTACTATATTGACCGTACTATATGCCTATGCGCTTTGCTTTGATGGACTTTCATGGCTCTCCCAAACTATCCTAAGTTACAACATCGTTTCCTGACATCGATTGATGATGTCAATGCGGATCAGTGGAATGCTGTTTGCGGTAACGATTATCCTTTTCTACGCTATGAATTTTTTGCCGCACTTGAAAAAAGCCAAAGCACAAACAAAACAACCGGCTGGCAGCCTTATCATTTAATTGTCGAAGATAAGGCTCACAAACTCCTTGCTGCCTTACCTTTATTTATTAAACATCATTCTTACGGTGAATATGTATTTGATTGGGCTTGGGCAGACGCCTACCATCGTTACGGTCAGGAATATTATCCCAAATTACTTAATGCCATCCCTTTTACACCGGCAACAGGACCACGCTGGGGAATCGATAAAGCAATTGATAGTGATGATTTTCAAAATGATTTATTTGCTATTGTTGAGCAAGAGGCATTAAGGCTACAACTTTCATCAAGCCATTGGTTATTCACCAATACATCTTGCTGCGCCAGTTTAACCCAACAAGACTATATGCAACGTGTTGGCTGCCAGTACCACTGGCTTAATAAAGGCTATAAGAATTTTGATCATTTTTTAGAAAGCTTTACCTCCCGCAAAAGAAAAAATCTGAATAAAGAACGACGTAAAGTCAGCGAACAGAATATACAACTCCTCGCAAAAGAAGGGGCTGAGATTACTGAAGAAGAATGGCAGGCTTTTTACTTGTTCTACCATATGACCTATTTCAAACGCAGTGGTCGACAAGGCTATTTAAGCGACTCTTTTTTCCCCCTACTCGCAAACTCACTCCCACAACATCTAATGATGGTGCAAGCATTTAAAGGCGATGAAATGATCGCAGCTGCACTTTACTTTAAAGACAGTGACACCTTATATGGCCGTTATTGGGGGTGTAAGGAAGAGTATGACCAGTTGCACTTTGAAGCCTGTTACTACCAAGGCATTGAATATGCTATACGTCATCAATTAAAACGCTTTGATCCCGGTGCACAGGGCGAACATAAAATTCAGCGTGGCTTTACACCAATAAAAACCTACTCTTATCACTGGATTGCCAATGATGAATTTCGAGACGGTATTGCTCATTTTTTACAGTCTGAATCCAAACAAATGGAACATTATATAAAAGCAGCAAGCGAGCGCTTACCGTTTAAAACGCCAGACCAATAAACGGTTATTCGCTGGCATAGGGTGATCTTCCTCAAAAGTAAAACCACGATCTTCAGCCAGTTTATTGACCCATTCAAAATCACGAATACCTCGTCCAATATCCGCCGCCTTAAGCCATTGATCAAAGCGAGCATTACTCTCACTTGTAAATTGGCCTTCGTAATTAAACGGACCATAAGTAATTAAAAAACCATTCTCATTAATATATTTTGATGCCTTTTTTATACATTTACGCACAACAGATTCCGACATAATGTGCAAAGTATTTGCCATAAAAATAGCATCATAAGTATTATCGTTATTCCCTTTTTCGGCGACATCAAATATAAGCGGAGGAAGTATATTATCTAGGCCAGACTCAGCAATCCACAAATTAATGCCTTCATGATTTTCTTTAAGATCACTGGTTTGCCATACTACATGGGGTAAAGACTCAGCAAAATACACTGCATGCTGACCCGTACCACTACCGACTTCAAGTACCGTTTGAGAATCGGCCAGCAAGCGACTCAACTGATTTAAAATAGGAATACTATTATTTTCGCAGGCTTGGGAAAACGGTTTGATCATATCGTTTTTCTAAACATTTTATTATTAGGTGAACTTTACTTAAACGTAAAAGGATGTCAATAGCTAAAGCCTATGAATTATTCTGTTGGCTTAGCATTCTTTAAATGAATAATTAAACGACAAAAGCGATAAACAGGGTAAACAAGAATGAATAATAAGGTAATTAAATCCCCAACATTTCTCCTTTTCCAATAATACTCATTGACTGGAAGATAATTAATATGGGTAATTCCCGAGTCATTGAGCTTAGCGGTAAACTCAGTTTTATCTTCATATACCGTATAGCTAGAATGGGAACCAGGATTAACAATGCCGTAAATATAGTACGAGCCGCTTTCTGTTTCACCATAAGCTAACGCGTCATTAATCGCAACAGAAGCAATATTACCAGATAGGGACTCACCAATATCTACTGGAGAGAAATTCCAATTATCCATTACATCTATCGTCACTAATTGAGTATCGTCACTGACCGGAATTGTCCAATAATCAGTTAACGGCGCATCAACACCTCTAATACCTTCACAAACAAAGACGGTAACAATAATAGCGATAAATAAATAAGGCATTAAACTGAAGGGATAAAAGAAGCCTTTTAATACTAATGACTTGGTTTCCTGTACTTTCCTGCACTTAAGGATAACCCAAAATAGTAACGCTAAAATACTGCCAATAATAAGTGAAATAATTGTATAAAAGATACCTAAGAAAATAAGCTGAAACAAAGGGCCCATAATAAATAACTCTATTCGTTGCTTATATATTTATAACATTTAACATTTGAGGTATCCCAGACAATGTTAACAGCACTAAAAAAACTAAATATAAAACCCTTCGAGGGTTAGGCAAACGAAAGTATTTAAAAATATAAAAGGGTAAGGACAATACACAAGAG
>JBOEHG010000006.1:0-66524 GCA_050633825.1 Cellvibrionaceae bacterium
AAATAATTGCAAAGGATCACCATAGCTACCCACTAGTACGTCAAGGTCTCCATCGACATCGTAGTCAACGAAAACTGGTTTTGCATCGCTTATTTCAGGCTCGATTTCGCTAAATGTATCAAAACCATCCACTATTTCGTAAGTACCCGCATTGTTATTAAAATAATGGATTTTGCCTGTGTTATCACCAATAAACAAATCGTGATCACCGTCGCCATCAAAGTCTGCAAAATGAGGTGCACTTTCAGTACCATCTATGATTAATCCTAATGTATTAAAAGGTACTTCATTATAGGAATCTCCGTCCTTTGCAAAGACGCTAATTCTGCTATTGGTTTCGCCGGCGACCAAATCCACATCACCATCAAAATCCACATCGCCAAATGACAGTCTGATGTAATCATCCGTCTTAATGGCAGACAAAGGATGCATCGTCTCAGTAAACATACCGCCATCATTTTCAAGGTAGTATATATCGCCGTCTTTGTTTCCAACTGTGAGGTCGAGGTCTCCATCACCATCTACGTCGAAAAGCGCGGGAGCTGCGTCATTATCTTCACCGCTGAGGGCAACTGGGCCCATATTTATCATCTCTCCATCCTCATTCTGATAAAATAACAACTCACTGGTAGTTCCAATAAACGCATCGATGTCTCCGTCGCCATCTACATCACCAAAGGCAGGACTGATATTACTTGCGAATGAAACTGTATCGAAGGGATCATTTTCACCTACTATTGCAACATAGGTACCGTCCTCGTTCCTCAAATAGCGCAAATCACCGTCATCGACTCCAATAAATACATCTAGATCACCATCTGCATCGTAGTCAACGAAGGAGGCAATCAAATCAACGTTATTTGAGGAATCAAATACTTCAGGAAGACCTAGATCCAGCGGAAATTGCTCAACCGAGCCTTCTTCAAAGGCAGATCCGGTATTTTCAAAATACCTCAACGCTTCCGTCCTAGCCGTCTCTTTATTATCTGCTTCTGAAAACAAGAAAAAGTTAATAGAAGCAAAGAAGACATTAGGGCAAATGATTTTTGGACCTGATGGTGTGGCAAATAAGGATCAAGATTATGAAATAGGATTTATTTCTGAGCGTCGCCCCAGTCAGACATATTTGGCTGCTATTGAAAAAATGAGTAGGGGAGTTTTATCTGAGTTATTAGATTTGCCTCTTTATTCATTGTCTCCAGACCAGGTTAAAATTGTTTATTTACGGCAATCTGTAAAAGGTAAATCAGTTGCCAATAATGCGATGAGAATATTACGTTCTGTATGGAATTGGGCGCAGCTAATGCACACTGATTCTGAGTTGTTTGTTAGAAATCCAGTCAGCCTGGCAATGAGGCAACTCGGCGTTAATATCAATAAAACCAATAGGCGTAATTCTAGACTTTTCGATGAAGACTTTGGGAATTACTTAAAAGCGGTATTAAAACTAAATCAATACGATCACACATCGGCATTTCGGAATGGGCGTGATTCATTGCTATTTATGTTATTTTCTGGGGTTAGGTTAACAGGCACGATAACTATAAAAATCAATAACATTGATATGGAGAGAAAGGTCTTTACCATTATTAAGAAAGGGGGTGATGAAGCTTGCTTACCGTTAAATACAGTAACAGAAGCACTTGTTCGTAATCGTTTGAAGAACCTACCTGAAAATATAGAATATTTATTCTCTAGAATAAACGGTTTGGGGCATTATTCAGGTACGAGAGCTTCTAGAAGAAACATCAGTGAGTTATGTGGTATATCGATGACGAATCATGATTTACGCCGCACTTACAAAACGATAGGGGCTGAGTTAAATATGAACTCGACGATTATTGATGAATTATTATGCCATTCTAGAGAGGGTGTAGATGCTCACTATATACACCCCTCAATGGAGAGCTTAAGAACAGGAAGTCAACAGATAGCTGATTATATATTGGCCAAGTCTCGGGTTGATGTTGTTAGTGAGTTGAGTCTATCTTGGTAGCCCTAAAGTGAGACTGTATAAATAATGGACAAGCAATTGTGAATCAAATATGGCATGGAAATCGTTTTTTATGATTTTGCTAAATGTTTCATTCCGATCATGTTAACTGCTCATACGCTTTTAAGAGGTTACTCTAGCCTCTTAATTCTTATATGATAGAGCTCTATTATATGTGAATTAAAAAAGTAGGAAGTCGATGGACAATAATAATGTTAAACCGCGCTGGATTCGAGATCTACTACGATTCGCACCTTTAAAAAGTCAATTTGTGTTAACTGGAAATATACGTGATTTTCAACTTCGAGAGACTGCTCTTGGCAGTTTCGTCTGGCATAGTCTGGAGGAGTACCTAGCTCTAGAGTTAAAGGAATATGGCTATGACGCTGTTGTTTTGTTTGATCCTGTTGCGGGATTTTCGTTTCCAGCTATTCTAGGTCTTACTGCGGAAGTCCAGGAAGAAGTTTCTAAAGCCGGTGGCTTTGATTCTACATCCGAATGTGCTGTCAGTCTGCCAGATTTCTCGCGAGTTTTAGAAAACCTCTCCTCAAGATGTCAGCGTTCTGTAGCACTCCTTGTAAATTTTTCGTCTCAATTAGTGGTTCAGGCAGAAGGTCTGAATAGAAACGAACATGATGCTTTTACTAAAGCGTTAGTGGCTTCTCACAAGGCTCGTTCGAAACCAGTAGGTGATCCGCCAAAAGCATTTTATAACACAGTTGTGTGGATAGCGGGTAAAGAGGGAGACCTTCCGGATTGGTTGATTGTAGAGAATCCTAAAATTAGAAGCATCCCAGTAAGCAAGCCAGATCATAATGTAAGACGTGTGTTTGTTCCTGGGCTCTTACAAACACTATCCGGTTATGATCAACTCGGTGAAGAAGAAAAAGAAGGTGCGACAAATGCATTGGTTGAACAAACGGAAGGATTCCTCCTCCTTGATTTGGTAGCGGTTATCGAATTGGCTCGTGCCGAAGATATTCCTGCCGGTGAAATATCGGATGCCATACGAAGGTATAAAGTCGGTGTAACGGAAGATCCCTGGAAGAAAATTGACCGTCACAAAATACGAGATGGGCAGGCTTTTATTAACAGGCGTGTAAAGGGACAAAAACACGCTGTTACTCACATGCTAGATATTGTTAAGAGAGCGATAACTGGCGTCGGTTCTGATGGCAGAGGAGGCCGACCGAGAGGGGTCGTGTTTCTCGCAGGGCCTACTGGTGTGGGCAAAACAGAATTGGCCAAGACAGTCACAAGCTTGTTATTTGGTGATGATAATGCCTATATTCGCTTTGATATGTCCGAGTTTAGCGCAGAACATTCTGATCAACGGCTTATCGGTTCACCTCCTGGATATGTCGGTTATGATGTGGGTGGAGAGTTAACAAATGCTATTAGGGAGAAACCTTTTAGCGTTGTATTGTTTGACGAAATAGAAAAAGCCCACCCTCGAATTCTCGATAAATTTCTTCAGGTTCTTGATGACGGAGTACTAACCTCTGGACGAGGGGAAAAAGTTTATTTCTCAGAAACGTTTATTGTGTTCACATCAAATTTAGGCATTTATAAACAGCTTAACGATGGGTCTCGTGTTGCAAATGTTACTGCTGAAAACACTTACGAAGAGGTTGAATTGCAGGTAAAAGAAGAAATTGGTAATTACTTTAAATTAGTATTGAACCGCCCTGAAATATTGAATCGAATTGGTGAGAATGTTATTGTTTTTGATTTTATTCGCCACGATGTCGCTAAAGAAATTTTTCATTCAATGATGGGCTCTATCTTAAAAGGGTTATCTGATAATCAAAAAATCAATATTAGCCTATCGACTGAAGTTGAGTCCAAACTTGAAGAACTTTGCTTGGAAGATCTTGCCAATGGTGGCCGTGGAATACGCAATATGATAGAGGCGTATTTTGTTAATCCTTTATCAAGGGCATTGTTCGATGAAGATGCCTCGCCAGGAGAAACTTATACAGTTAATGGCCTGGAACTTGACGAATCTGGCGCGAAACTAAATCTTAGTTAAACAAAATAGAGTTTAAGGGTGAAGATAGCAATTTCAAGAATGCATTACCCTGTCACTTCACTAGGTCCTGGGAAAAGGGTTGGCTTATGGTTTCAAGGATGCTCACTTAGGTGTGAAGGTTGTATCTCCACAGATACCTGGGTTCACGAAAAAAATAAGGTCGATATCTCTGAAGTATTCAATCTACTTGATATTTGGCTGCCTAAATCTGACGGTATAACGATTACCGGTGGAGAGCCTTTTGACCAACCAGAACAATTAAAGCAAATTCTTAGACACTGTCGGGACTATTCTCATATAACCACCTTCGTTTATTCAGGTTACTCGCTGGAAAAGCTGTCAACGCACCTAAGATTAATGAAGAATTCAATAGATGTATTAATGGCTGATCCTCTGAATATTTCTCAGCCGCAAAGTAAACCACTTCGCGGGAGTGATAACCAAAGGTTAGTTGCTTTTTCTAATGAAGGAGATTCAATGATTAGACAAATTAACCAACAGCCCATTGAAGACAAGCCTTTGAATTTTGCATTTGATGGAGATACCGCCTGGTTTGCTGGAGTACCCAAGAGAGGTGATATTTCTAGAGTGGTGCAAAAAATTCAAGAGAATGGGATTGAAGCTAAATCAGTTGAAGATAAAAAAGCGATATACAAATAACAATGAGTGAGCTCATACGAAAATGTCCAAAATGTAAATCGGAGCGCTCTCCAAGCGAGATACGCTGTGAAAACCTTGTTAAAGGAATTCCCTGTGGCTGGATTCTTTTTAACGAGCCCCTAGTTAATCCTGCGGCGGAGCAGGTTGTTGCAGAAGAAGTAGACCGGGGAGAAAGCGGTCCTGTAACGAGCCAGAGAGTATGTGTGGAGGGACACCCTGTTGAAGATGACGACATCATATGCCTTGTTTGCGGTAGCGATATTATTGAACCGGGAGCAAATGATTCGACCAATTATATTGGAGAGGTCGTTGAAGGTTGGTATATCGAAGAGCAAATTTTTCAGGAGTCGGAATCAGAAGATTATTTTGTCGTAAAAGGTGGTGGAGATGATAGAAAGGCGTTCATGATTCTCTATAAGGATAATTATGAGCCCGATTCAACTATCTATCAGACAATGGAACGGATGGATCGTGATCATTTGCCTGACTTGATCTTGACAGGTAGATGGCATAACCGCTCTTATGAAATTCATGAATGGATCAATTATGGATCATTAGTAGATACAGCGTTTACCGGCCCAACAAATATAGACGCCTTAAAAGAAATTATATTTGAGATCGCGAAAGCACTGAGAGATTTCGCAGAAGTTGGTCTTAGGCATAGAGATATAAATCCAAAGACGATTCTTTTGAGACAAAGACAGCCATTGGATTTGGTTATTACGGATTTTGGTTCAGCACGTTTATCGGATTTTGATCTGGACGTTATTTCGCCGTTAACCTTGACCCAATACTCGGCGCCAGAAGCTATTGTTGGCGCTATAAGTGCTGCGTCTGACTGGTGGAGCTTGGGGATGATTGTTCTTGAACAAGTGACCAATGGCGAATGTTTTCGAGATGTCAATGAAAAGGCTTTTTTGATTCACGTTGTTACGAGAGGCGTTAATCTTCCAGATAATCTTGCACCTGACATTGAAAACCTTCTTAATGGCCTGCTTGCTAAAGACCCTTTGCAGCGATGGCAATGGGAAGAAGTTGAGCGATGGCTTAAAGGCGAGAAAGTTGAGCCCCCTCAGAAACTGGTTTCAAAGGATGTAGACTTAGGCGTTCCGGTAATACTGGGTGAACAGCGTTTTTTTTCGCCTGAACGGTTTGCATTAGCTGCTGCTGAGTCTTCCAACTGGGAAGAAGCGGAACACCTTTTTGTTAATGGCGAGCTGTTTACTTGGTTAAAGGAACACCAGTATGACTCAGATAAATTAGCATTGCTCAATCGATTAAATGCTAGAGACGATATAGAACCTCAATATAAATTTGCACTTGTTTTAATGGTGCTTAATGATGCTCTACCCCTTACACAACAAGGGATCATTATCACTCCAGCATGGTTAACACAAAATCATAGAGAAGCATACAGCCTAATTTTTGGTCCTGTTCCAACTATATTGGAAGAAATGTCCAGAGAAACTTGGTTAGTTTCTTTAAAGTACCGAGGAGAAAAAGTACTTGATAGAGCAAAAGTGTTAGAAATTGATTTAGATGATTTCCTTTATCGACAGTATTCAATTATTTCCTCGAGAGCTAATCTGGAGGCAGAAGAAGAAATATTGAGAGAGGCTTATCCCGATACAGATCATGCGGGATTAAGCTCCTTAATGATGAAACCTCGCTTAAATGAAGAAGATTTAATTGTACTTCTTTGTGCTAACAGAAGTCAGTTGACGCCACTTTCTTTTGTCGTGGACGAAGCATCTAAAATGGCGAAAAGGATTGGCATTGAATCTTTTAGCAAACCAAAGACTATTGAAATACTTCGAAAACATCGAAGAAAGATCAGTGAAATACTCGACGAAAGAATTAAAGATTTTTCCCGTTGTGGCATAGAGAAGATCGACGACTGGGCAGATACCTTTCGAATAGAACGAAGATTATCACTCCAGCGCATCCTAGTATTATTGAGTGTAGACCACCATCTGTGGAATCCTCCAGAGCGCCAGCAATACAAAGAAAATATTATTAGATTTTTTGAAAAACGAGTGGTGAATTCTGTTCTTCGGGGGCCATTAGTCCGTCTAACCGTAGGCAAGACCAGCTCTAGAATTGATATGACCGAGTTGTATTCTGGAAAGAATGAGGCCGAAAATCTGCTCAATTTTGTACTGGATAGATCGGGAACTCCATGCAAAATTGATCCCCAAATATTCTCCGAAAATATTGTACTTGAGCAAAGGTTAAGAAGATTAATAAACCAAGCGATTGCATACAGAAGAGATACCGGCATAGATACTATGTATCTGGGCTTTCCCTTTGTATTAATGAAGGCGTCATCTATAGAAGGAAGGAAACCACGAATTGCACCATTACTGCTTTGGCCAGTGAAGATTAGCCTTGAGGCTGCACAAGCAGGAAATTATACACTTAGTTTTGATAAAGATCGGGAAGAGATAAGACTCAACCCAGCTTTAGAAGGGTTGTTGGGAGCCAAGCAATACGAGAAATATAAATCCTTGAGAGATGAGTTGCTTTCTCGTTCCTCGATTCGCCTCCGAGAAGTAATGGAGGTGATGAGCGAGACAGTTGCAGATGTAGGGCTTACAAAACATCCCAGTATCAATCTTGACGTAGATCCAGGGCACTTCGAGATTATTTCTTCAGCGGTGATCTTTAATGCAAAGTTTGTAGGTCAGGCGATTAGTGAAGACTTAAGGCAATTAAGGCAGCTGCCAATTGAAAACACTGCGTTAGAAGTATTACTTAAGGTCGGAGGATTATCTGAGGAAAAAGAAAGTGATCCTCAAGCGTCAGAAGCGTTCTTTAGCGTTGTGAAATCGGACCCATCTCAAGATATCGCTGTTAAAAGTGCCCGAAAAAGCCCTGGTATTGTTGTAGAAGGCCCTCCGGGTACAGGTAAGAGCCAGACAATCGTGAATATCGTTGCTGACTGCATTGGTAGAGGAGAATCTGTCTTAATTGTTTGCCAAAAACAGGCCGCACTTAATGTGGTTAAAAAACGTTTAGAAGCCGAGAATCTTGAACAGCGAATTTGCGGTGTAATCGATATCAATAGAGATCGACAACCGGTTATCAAGCTTATTAGGGAACAAGTAGAAAGTTTATTTAGTGCAGAAGCTTGGGGCCTGACAAATGCCAGGGAGGAAAGAAGGGATTTAATCAAAAAGGTTGATTTGATTGAAAATAAAATTAACAGTTTTGAAGAATCGATTAGGGCTGTGGATGAGCAATACAAAATTTCATACAGAGATTTAATTTGTCGCCTTCTTGAAATAGAAGAGTCTGGAAGAAATATTGTTAATGTGCCTGAACTGAGGAATATATTGGAGTCTATTACAGGCAAGGAACTCTACAAGCTTCAACAAGAGTGTTCTTCCCTCTCGCGGGACTGGATAGATTCTAATTATGAGAATAGCCCTTTTTTTGGCTTGAAGCAGTTTTTTGTTGATAACGCGGTTCTTGAAAGCTTAAAAATTAGATTAGAAACCTTTAGAGAGGAAGAGCTGAAAAGGGAACAAATTTTAGCTAAATATCCCGGTAGCTTTGATTGTAACGATGTAGTTACTTATAGCACTTGGGTCAAAGATGCTGTAACTACTTTCAATAAAGTAACCTCTGTTGATATTGAAAATATAAATAAGTGGCATGAACTTTTCTTCGACAGCCACGGAAATTCCATTGAGCTTGGATCCGAGATTTACGAAGAGTTGATTAACCTCAAAAGTGATTTAGAAAAGCCTGATAGAAGAACGCATGATCCGGTATTCTTTGACCCATTAAGAGAAGCACAACCTAGAGATTTGGCAAAGTTACTTAAATGTTGTGAAAGTTCATTGGCGCCTAAATCCAGCTTTTCATTTCTAAACTTACTCAGGTTGTATCGGACGAAAAAAATCAGGCGTTACATTGAGAATTTAGATGGAGTATTCCAAGAAGAAAGGCTACAAAATTTAAAGGCTGCTATTGAGCTAGAAATAAAGGTTAGGCCGCTACGCCTGCGATTATTACGAGTGTTTACAAATTTGGAGGGCAAAGGCCAGAAGATTCAAAGAGCAAACTTGTCTGGGTTAAGAGTTTTGTTGGAAGAGACAAAGGATTATCTGGAAAAAGTAATTGAAGTTGCAGAGCTGTCCGACAAATGCCCACACAAGAACGAAGCTGTTGGGCTTTTCAAACATATTTCTATAGACGCAATAAAAGAATTTTTTGCAAAGATGAAGGCCGCTATCATTATAGCCAAACAGAGAGATATTTGTGCAAAAGAGATTTATGGCCTTCGAGAATGGTTCAAAGATGATTGGATCGAAAAAAAGAAACAAGATATTTTAGAACATAAAATTCTCTCAAAAACACTCACTAAAATGCTGGAAAATATGAATACTATCCAAGCATTTCAGGCTTTCCGCAATCGATCATTACAATCCGAAAAAACGGTGTTTACTATATTTTCCAGCCTAAGAAGATACGACGAGGAGCTCAGAAAAACTTCAAGTTTACAAGAATGTATTTCTATTATTATTAAAAGAGAGGCAGCGTTAGCCTGGAAGAATAATATAGAACGAAGACATTCTTCGATTATGTTGAGTAAAGAAGACCTAGAGCGATTAATCTCTGATCTTGAAACTACATGTTCTGATCTTCTGATTGCCAATAAAAAGGCTCTTGCCGGTGATTTTGATCTCAACTCTATGGGAGCACGAAACGACTGGGAATCAATTACCCGATTGCGAGGTCCAAGAACCAAGAAGCTCAGAGAGTTTATGGGATTGGGAAATGACCTTGGATTAATGAAGGTTCGGCCGGTCTGGTTGATGAATCCGGAAGTTGTGAGTCAGGTTTTACCCTTAAAATCTGGATTGTTTGATGTCGTCGTTTTTGGTGAAGCGTCGCAGCTCTTGGTAGATCATTCGATCCCTTCACTATTTCGGGCTAAAAGAGTCGTGATAAGTGGAGATGAAAAACAAATGCCACCCAGTAGTTCCTTTTCCAGAAAAATGGATGCTGATGACGAAGACGTGCCAGAGGAACTGGATGAGGATATGTCTGAGGCGGAAGCCTCTGCAATCGAGGAAAAATGGAACCAAAAAGAGATTAAAGATTGCCCGGATTTGCTTGCACTGGGAAGGGCTTCATTGCCTTCAACGACTTTACAAATTCATTACCGTTCTGAATATAACGCGCTGATAGAATTTTCAAATTATGCCTTCTATTCCGGTCAGTTAAATATCCCGGCTAAACATCCAGTCTCTGAAATCAGAAAAGTGAAGCCGGTGGAAGTAAGGCACATCGGAGGAATTTACCTGGATCAAACAAACCCAGAGGAAGCAGAAGCTATTTTGGGAGTACTTAAGGAATTATGGTTAGAAAAAAGTGAACCACCAAGTATTGGGGTGGTCACCTTCAACTTAAAGCAAGCAGAACTTATCGAAGGGCTAATACAGTTGGAGGCTACAGATAATCCAGTATTTGCTGAGATCTATGCTCGAGAATCTGATCGTCTTCAGGGTGGTGAAGATATGGGGTTCTTTGTCAAGAACGTAGAAAACGTTCAAGGGGATGAGCGTGATCTCATTCTATTTAGTACTACCTTCGGTTATAACCAGCACGGTTCATTCCGAAGAAATTTTGGTGCGCTTGGGCATAAAGGTGGAGAAAAGCGATTAAATGTGGCCGTTACTAGAGCGCGTAAGAAGGTTGTTATTTTAACTTCAATGCCAATTGAGAAAATATCGGATGGCCTGGCAATAGGTAAGAAGCCAAATAAGCCACGAGATTATCTACAAGCTTACTTGCATTATGCAAATCAAAAAAGCGAAGGACATATAGATTTGGCGAGGAGAAGTGCAAAACAGTTATCTCAAGTATCTGAAAGTCGGCTAAGTGATGTAAACAATATTGATGCATTTGTAAAATCGGTGCAAAGATCAATCGAAAAATTTGGGTATAAGTCGGTTTCGGTTAATGAGGGAGATGCTTTTGGATTAGATCTGGCGATAGAAGATCCGGAGACCGGACTTTTTGCCCTGGGAATTGAATGTGACGCGCCACAACACACGCTTCTGAAAAAGGCAACAGCGAGAGAAATATGGAGGAAAAGTGTATTGCAACGTTCGGTCTCCAATATCCATCGTATTTCTTGTTTTAATTGGTATCAGAACAGAGAACATGAAGAAGGCGCTTTAAAGCAAATTATCTGTGAAACGCTTAATTCTAATAATAGTAGGTTGGAAAAATGAGTGGGCCCAAAGTTGTAAGAATCATAACCGAAGAAGAAAAAATGGCTATTTGCGAAACTCAAGTTGCTCTCCTGTCTGCTGCAATCCAATCCTTATTCCATTATCTTGAGTCCCACGGAAAAGAGGATGAAAAATTAGAAGTAAAACTGAGAGGAAAGTTGGAACATTATAAAAAGTTAGCAACACCGGATAAATATAGGGAAATACCAAGAATTATCGAGAGAGAGTTGGATTATATTTCATCGGAGCTTAATCGGTTGCAGGATAAAGCGCTAGAAGAAGCGAAATCACGACGGAGAAGAATCCGACATTTATCCGAATCCATCGAGACGCTGCAGATGCTCACTTCTGGCTCTGATATAGATCCAAGTATTCTTTTAAAACACTCTCAATTATGTGAAAAAAATGATGCAGAGCTCTCAGAAATCGAGCAAAAAGTTTCCTCAGGGCTTTCTGAGCTATCTTCTCAATGTATGAAGGAACAAGCTGATATAAATCTTACTGCAGAACAAAAGGAAATCCAGGATAGGCTCGTATCCGCAGAGAATGAGGTCAGTGTATCTGAATGGAAGTTAATCAGTGCCGCATTGGATAAAGGGGGCAATAAAAGTAACCGCATAGACATAGTTATGGCTGAGCTGGATGAAATGGATTTTCCAGAGTCTAGAAAAATTGAATATCAGAATCAGCTTGACAGTATCTATGAAGAAAAATCAAATCAACAAAGAGCGTTGTTATTGGATTCTCTAGTCATTAACCTGGCTAAAGAATCTAAAAAATATAAACAAGTGCGAAAGATACGGCATGATCTATCAATGATAAAGGCGCAGGTTGATATTCTTAACGGAGAGAAAGCAACACAGCTTTCCCAGCAAATAGATAAAGCGTTGAAATCGTCAAGCATTGACGTTTTGGAAAAAATGCTGGAGGCCGCAACGGGAAAAGTGGCTGAAATCACCACTGCCCTTTCAGTTGAGAAGGGAAGAGGGGCTCTACTCAAGGCGTTAGAGTCACTTGGTTACAAGCTAATTGAAGGAATGGAAACTGCGGTGGTGGAGAATGGGAGGCTTGTTGTGAAGAAGCCGGCCGAAGAGGTTTATGGTGTTGAAGTACACCCTATAGCAGCTGCTGGGAAGTTCCAACTCAGATTGGTTAGTGGGCTCCCTAACAGTGAAAGAAGCACCAAGAATGATGCCGCAGAGGAAGAGAGGTGGTGTGATGATTTAGTAAAAATACGTAAGTCATTGGCCAAGTCGGGTATAGATTTGGAAATTGAAAAAGCGCTAGACCCAGGAACTGCGGCAGTGAGACATTCTACAGTGATGGCCGAGATGCTTGAGAGTGAAAGGCGAATTATACAGACCAATCGGCGGGAGCTGGATAGATAATGTGCGTCTGTATCTTAGTAAGCTTACAAAATATTGAAATGATATCTGGGCGGAGTCTATGGCTTTAGGAATTATCGATTACTAGTCTGGCCCATTATGGCTGTGGCGGTATTATCAACCGAGTGCGATAAATCGCTCGACATTACTTCCCTAATGCCATCATTGTGGTATACCGTTTCCATGTGGTGAGCCTCATTAACCATCACTTTTAAAAGCCTATGGCAAGGGGTTTTTTCGTCGAAAAGGTATCCTGAAAAACCAAAATAGTATCCTGAGGCTTAAAATTAAATAATTTTAACTTAAAGTGATTTAGAGAAGATGTGACTAAGTTATTGATTTATAAGTGGTGCCCGGGGCCGGACTTGAACCCCTAGTAATTGCAGGGTCTACAGCGAAGGGCGGGTAATATTCGGGTAATACTTAAAAATTCTACTTTTGTTACCAGCAGGTAATATTATACCAAAAAGGGCGAAATAGGCCACGGATTAGTCGATATAATAAGTTCCAGGTCGCTTAACAATATCGGCACTGTCGCCATCGTCCGTATCACCATAGGTTTGATGATTGCCAATAGAGTTAGGGTTATCGTCCTCATCATCCGGTGCCAGCATTTCTGTTGCCAATGCGATCGTATTCCACAATAAGGTAAATAACAGGGTAAAAACTCCCACTACTAGCTGAGTTATTAGCTTGGCTATCTTTATCAGTTTCATCATAAAGTTACCTGTTTTCGCAGATCATGCGGACGCTTAATGATCCCCAATGTTGCCTAATGAGTCAACTCTTTGTATTGCGAAATCCATTGGGGTGGATATGGGCAAGTTTATCCAGTTAGTCATCTATTTCTGTATCACCAACAATAATCGCATTGGATTCCATTGGTTGATGTACTCTAGCGTCAGATAAAAATACAGCGCACCATTCGGCGTTGTAGCCTCGTTGCCCCGGATGCTTGCAGACCTTAAATCGAAATTGCCCACATTCAGACAGCTTTACCATGCGATCATCCGTATAAATTGCAGCATATTCCGCTTTTGTTAGTTCGACTTGCTGGAATGTTTTGATTGTGCCCCAGGATTGCCCCTTGAGTGCTGTTGCCTGAAAGTTTAATAGTGGCGGCTGTTTGGGTTTGACAGCAGACACCTCATACCCGGACGCTTGCATTAAATCTTTCCACTCTGAGCCAGTTAGGGTCAGTGCTTGCCCATCACCAATATGCAGTGGTAGAGCGACACTGGATGATAACTGCCAGCTTTCTCCTTGGTGTTTCGCTATGGGTTTGTGCGAGCCATGTGTTCGTGCAAATACTTGCAGTAATGCTCCGGTGACTGTTCCCTCGAATCTCTCAACGTCAGCCAACTCTGAGCGCTCATAAGCCAAGCGGTTTAAAATATGATTAATCCAGCGAGCGGTGTACTGACTATTGGCTTGCTTATAATGAAAATCTAAACAAATCTCCACGCATTGGTCGGCGGTGATAATCTTTTCCTCCAATTGCTGATAGAGGGATTGATCACGAAAGTAGGGTGCTGCTGCGCCTGTTTTTAATTGTCCGTCTGCATAATGGTATACCTGTTTTTCATAGTGTTGGGGATCACTGTCTTGTAATGTTTTGATGTCTTCCCAAAGTGCTATACAGATATTGGCATGATTGATATCCCGCTGTCGATCACGAAGGTCTGCCAGTAAGGTTTTAATGCGTCTAGCTCTAACGCTAGGATTTGAGTTTCGTTTAGCGTGAAGGGCTACCCCTGTCGCTCGGCACTGCCAATAGTCAATGGCCTTTGCTGATTTAACAGAATTTGCCATTGCGGTATGTAGTCTTTCTTGATCACGCCTTGCTCGTTGTTCTGAGTGATGCCCCACCAGAATAGGCTGTCCGCCATAAAACCGCTCTGTGATACGACTTGCTGCGTTGTAAAACGCATTAGATTGAGCTTCTTTTTTTAGTGTTAGTGCGTCAAGCCGTTCGATTTTGGCTTCTGCCCGTTCAAGTAGTGTTGTTTCTTCTGGGGCGATACTGCCCGCTAATGCTATACACAGATCTTCTCGTGCTGGTGTCCATTTAGGCGCGACGAATAACTCTTGCTTAGGTGCCCAGATAAAACCGCAACCCTTCACTTTTTTGTAGGCATCATCGTCCAGCCATTCTTCGGTATAAATTCTCAGCTTATTATCTTCCAAGCTATAAGTTGCAGTAATTGCATCGTTCATAATAATGTCCTCGTCTCGTTGATTTGGGTTTTTAAAACGCGCATATCCCTCTGGGATTGAAAATCCCAGACAACGAGCGAAGCGAGTGGGAACACAAGGTTAGCCCGCCGCAAGGGAGGGTTCCCCCTTGTGCAGGGCAGATTGCAGGGAAGCAATCTGCGGGATACCTTGCGGCGGGCTAACCTTGTGTTACCCTGAATAAGTCCCAGAGGGATGTCGGTTAAGAGCGGCGCTTGCGCCTGCTTTGATCGGGGCGTTGCGGGGTGTCCCCGCTAGAAAGGGGTGACGGAAAACGCTTGCTTTTTAGCGTTTGGAGCAGGGGAAAGGCTTTTCCCCTTTAGCAAGATAATTCATACCTTTATTTTTGTTGAATTGTGTGACAATTTTAATTGGTCGGCTGAACACATTTAAATGTCACTGATTGCCAAGTGAGTATTATTCGACAGAGGTTTATTAAGTAGGTAGTATTTATTCAAAAAACAGCATTCGGATATTTTGTTGATTTCGACGACAAGGCATATGTGTTTTCTTTCTCAAGGTAATCATAATTTAACAAGCGCAACGAATCGAAAATAATGGGTGCGTATCCCAATTTACAATAGGCTGACTAGTTAAAATAGTCTTCCCATTAAACAGTAAATTTAACCCCCGATGATTTTGGTGTCTTTAAAAGCGTATGTTAAGACCCGGTATTCCAAGCGCTGCCGGATTACGGAAGATGAGTTTAGCTAGTCAGTAGAAAGAGTAGATGAGTTGCAATTGACGATAGAATTACTGTGTAGTGAGAAGATAAAGAAATTTTAAAAAATAATGCCTGCTTCCAATTCTTAGCGGACGTTAACCAGCCATCTATTGAGTTTGTCATTTTGTCTATAGATTCATAAAATTAGATTTACATGGGGCATATATGCACCTATCGAAAGTGGTACTAAGAAATTATCGGAACTTCTCGAGCACTAGTTTTAACTTCTCAAAGGGAATAAATACGATAATTGGGGAAAACGGCTCAGGAAAAACTAACTTATTCAGGGCCGTAAGATTACTGTTAGACGACTCAATGAAACGTTCAGCTATGAGACTAGACGAAAGAGATTTCTTTAGGGGTCTTAATGATTGGCGAGGCCACTGGATAATTGTTAGTTTAGAATTTGATGAGGTTTCTCAAGATGAAGCTATACAGGCTTTGTTTCTTCACGGGATAGGTAATTTTGAGGAAGAAGAGACTATAGAAAAATCGACATACAACTTAATTTTCAGGCCTAGCTTGGAAGTCAGAACTAAACTATCGCAGCTTACACAAGGTGATTTAAACGGACTTATAGCACTTCGGCAATCAATTACTATTGATGACTATGAGACAGTTATTACAGGTAAAAGTAGCGCTGATTTTAATTGTCTAGATACATATAAAAATCTTGTTGGAGATTTTGAGAGTGTAATATTTCCTGAACAACTAACACCTCCAGAAATTGGCATTCGAGTTCCTCAGATACTGTCTATGCCTAAAGAGGTATCATTTACATTTGTTCAGGCTTTAAGAGATGTGGTGTCAGAGTTCCACAATAACAGGACAAACCCATTACTAACATTACTGCGATATAAAAGTAGTGAGATCAAGCAAGGTGAATTTCAGCCGATAGTAGAACAAGTTGGCACACTAAATTCAGCGATTGAGAGCTTGTCAGATGTTGATGAAGTTAGAGGCGACATAAAGCAAACCATCAATGATACGATAGGTGATGCATTTTCACCAAAAGGGCTTTCAATTAAATCGGACTTGTCTGATGAAGCCGAACAATTATTTCAATCACTGAAACTATTTGTATCAGAAACCGAAGACGGGCATGAAGGCGCTATTCATGAAATGAGCTTAGGCGGAGCTAATCTTATTTATTTAACTTTAAAATTGTTGGAGTTTAAGTATCAAACCAGAAAGCAGCCAATAGCAAATTTTTTACTGATTGAAGAACCTGAAGCACATATACACACACATATACAAAAGTCTCTATTTGATAAAATAAAATATCCAAATACCCAAGTAATTTATTCTACCCATTCATCTCATATTTCCGAAGCAAGTAACATTAAGAATGTAAATGTCATCGGTAAGGTCGATGGTGTATATAAAGCTTTTCAGCCAGCAACTAATTTAACTGGCCTACAAATAAATAGTATCGAGCGATACCTTGATGCTGTGAGAAGTAATCTTTTATTTGCTAAGAGTGTCCTATTAGTTGAAGGGGACGCTGAAGAAATACTGCTGCCGATTTTAACTAAAAAGGTATTAGGCTTAAGTTTGGATGAGCTTGGTATTAGCTTGGTGAATATTAGAAGCACTGGCTTTGAAAATGTGGCACTACTATTTCATTCCGACAGAATTTCTAAGAAGTGCTCAATAGTTACAGACCTAGATGCGACATTTTTTGATACAACTATACATCAAGGGGATGGTGATGCTGATATAAGGGCGAAAAATGCGGCCATAAGATCAGCGACAGCAGGAGCAGAAAGAAAATCAAAGCTAGATAGCTTCTGTGCAAACAATGAATGGGTTGCACCTTTTTATGCCTCTCATACCTTTGAAGTTGATATGCTCCTAGCTAAAAACAATAACGCATTTGTGGCCACTGTTGATGACGTATATGTGGATACAGGAACAATTCAAACCGCTAAACAGCAATTGCAATCTGGAGAAATATGTAGTTCTGGACGTAGAGCATTGACAATGGCTAATAACCAAGGAAAAGGATGGTTTGCTATAACTCTTGGAAACTATGTTGATCACAATTGTAATATTCCAGATTACATTTTTGATGCCATTGTTTTCGCCCACTCTACATTTGATGACGAGGTGATAGAAAAAATTGTCAGTTACCGCATTCAGATGATTGAGAAAGATTTAAAGACAAGCCGTGAGTATGTTGATGCAACTACGGGAGAGCAACAACAGTGGTATGATGATTGGAACGCCTATATTAGTTCTCGACAACAGGCATTGCCAACATTGAAAACCCAATTATCTGGTTTGGAACTCGGCCTCTTCGGCATAGATGATATTAAAAATACTTTACAAGCATCGTTCCCCGAAAATACTATTAATAATTTGTTACGGAGAATCTGAAGTGTCAATTTGGCAGAAAGGAGAGCTAAATGATGAGCAAATTGCAGCAATAGAAGAACATAGTAGTATCTTCCTCGTCGCTTGCCCCGGTAGCGGAAAAACGAGAACAGTTACCTATAAAATTGCAAATGAATTATCAAAGCTCAATTCAGATAAAGAGTGGATTGTGGCAATTACATATACAAATCGGGCTGCTGGAGAAATACAAGATAGAATAGAATCTATGGGGATAAGTACCGAGCAACTTTGGATTGGTACAATCCATTCTTTCTGCCTTGAATGGATAATAAAACCATATGGTATTTATCACGAAGAACTTAGAAATGGCTACAGGTTAATTAATAGCTATGACACAGAAAAAATTCTCTCTGATCTTTGTGCAAGTTATACGCCAAGAACAACACATTGGGATTGCGAGCATTATTTTAACTCTAATGGCTTAAATATTCGTTGTAGAAATAATAAAAGAGGAAATGTAGAAGAGATTTTGGATCAGTATGAGAAAATACTTAGTGAAAATAAACAAATTGATTTTGAAAGAATACTTTGGTTTTCCTATCAGCTAGTAACAACTCAACCAAATATTAGTAAACTCCTAAGCAAGCTATTTAAGTATATTTTAATTGATGAATTTCAAGATACGAAGGAAATTCAGTATCAAATTGTCGCTTCAATTCTTAGGGCAGGAAAAAACACGATAAAGTGTTTTGTTGTTGGAGATCCCAATCAATCAATATTCAATTCGTTAGGTGGTTATGCCATTTCACTAGAAGAAATATCTGTAATGTGTGGAATACAATTTGAGCCAATGGCGCTTTCAAAGAACTACAGAAACTCACAAAGGATCGTTAACTATTTTTCAAATTTTAAGGTCTATGATTCTGAAATTATTTCTGAGGCAGATCACAAAGACTGTGACAGTATTATCAGCTTTAATAATCAAACCAACCGTCAAGACATAATTGCAGAAATAGCTCGACTAATACTCATCAATGTTGAGCAATATACTATCCCCATGTCTGAAATTTGCGTGATTGGCCCGTGGTGGATACATTTAGCGGCACTCACGCGTGGTCTGGTGGCTGAGCTTCCTGATTACAAGTTCAATGGGCCTGGACTGACCCCATTTGCTAGAGATATAGAAAATTTTTGGTACAGGCTAGCAAGAGTTGTCTTAACTAAGCCCTCACCGAAAATCTATGTAAGGCGATTGAGATGGGCTAAGGAGGTAATTCTATTTCTGTCAGACTTAGGTATCGATTTAACAGGTACAACTCCCAAAATCCTATTGAAGATTACCAACTCTCTGAGTATTGATGAGCAAGATGGAATTAGATTTTTGGCGCTGTGTTTCGATGAGATATTTATCCAATTAGGTGTCTCATGGCAACAGTACGAATGCTTACGAGAGCATAATGAAGCATTCTTTAAGAGTGCCCAAGATAAGATGGAGCAAATACGACGAGAAGGGATTGACTATTCTGGAGATGTTGAAACCTTCTATAAGGTCTTTGAGCCAAGAGAAGGAATAACTGTATCTACAATACATGGTGTTAAAGGGGCTGAATTTGATGCTGTTATTGCTTTTGCTTTACTTGAAGGCGCTGTTCCTCACTTTAGTGAGGAAAATAAAAGGGAAAGTGCTAATAAGCTTTTATACGTTATATCTTCAAGAGCTAGGAAGAACCTCCACCTAATTTCTGAAACAGGTAGGAATCAAAATATGCCAACTCTTGAACTTCGGGAGCTTAACTATAATTACTCACTTGTTTAAAATTCTAAGACAATGTCCGCTTAGGCTGTGAGCCGATATTTCTCGTTAATATTAAACCTAAATAAAACATTAAGGCTAATCTATGCCCCACAACGGCGACTATATTAAATCCATCACACATTATTTCCGTCAGTCCCTAATTGACGGTGAACGCTTGTCACCAGATATAAAAGCCTTAAAACAGTCAATCAAAAAACCGAACGTTAACAACGTGACAAAAAACCAGCCGTTCAGTTTGTCTAACCAAATCTGGGATACTGGACAAGTCCCGGAAGCGTTTGTTGACGCGATGTTTTCAGCCGTTAAAGCAAAGCCAAAAACGCAGGTTATTCCTTTGGTATTAATGCCGCGTATTGATTTGATTAAAGTCAGTAATGGTGAAGCGATTGGTCAGCAAAGCCCATTGATGACACCACTGGTGGTTGAGGTTTTGGTGAATCGAAATGGTCAGTTATCACCGAGTCGACCACCCTATGTCCCACGGGAATGGTTGGCACCGAATCAGTCCGATGAAGTACCCTTTACCGATATGGCTATATTGGATGAGTTTGTTACTTTGAATCCCTTTGCGGCAAAAGATTGGCAAGAGCTGAAAGACTACTGTACTTGTTTATTGTGTGCCTTGGTTGATGATGAATCTGATCGTGTTTTGGATAAAGAAGACAATATTAATAAAACGCTGTGGGAATGTTCCATCCACTCGGACTATGTGCTTAAACCTGAATTAAGCCTTGCCTTACTTGAACCGCCTATTCGCGCAACTTTCCATATAGTTAATGTGTTGGATGCCATTCTTAGGGGAATGCCGACGAGTCGGTTATATCAGCGACTGGTTTGCCAGAGTGACGAAGCAAAAGTGGCCTATAACGATTTGACTAAATCATTGCCTCATAGTCAAAAGCACTTTGCCCAAATGACCGGTGAATTTCCTCTATCACCGAAACAACGGAATGCGCTTCACTATTTGAATGCGTTAAAAGACAGCCAAATATTGGCAGTCAATGGCCCTCCAGGGACAGGTAAGACAACCCTATTGCGTTCGGTGGTTGCTAATTTATGGGTAGAGGCGGCGTTAGCGGGTGAGAATAGTGATCCGCCGATTATCGCTGCTGCGTCGAGCAATAACAACGCAGTGACGAATATCTTAGACAGCTTTGCTCGCATTGATGAAAACCAAGTAGAGCAAGCACTCCGTGGACGTTGGTTGCCTGACCTGGATACCTATGGTCTCTATGGTTGTTCCAAAGATAAAGCCAATGAGAAAAACCCGTTTGCTTATATGACAAAACAAGGTGATGGCCTGATGGCCTTACTTGAGCGCAAGGATTATCTGGAACAGGCAGAAACTAAATTTTTAGCCGCCTTTAATACTTGGCATGATAAGGATGTAGAATCCATTGAAGCCGCGACTCGCTATTTACATAAAACCATTGTCAATGCTGCCGAAGCCATCAACGATATTATTGATACCTTTGATCAACTACAGAAAACAACTCAGGGCTGTGAAGCACTATACGGTAGTGAGTTCGAGCTAGAGCGTTTAATTGAGCACTTATCAGAGCAGCAAACTACGCTTAATGAGAAAAAGACTACAACAGATAATCAGCTAGACCACTTTTTATCACTTTGGCAACAGCGTCCTTTCTGGCAGCAACTATTTTCATTTTTGCCACCTGTTAAAAACCGCTGGCATTTGGCCAATGAAGTATTGGCGCGAAAACTACAATGGAAAACGAATGATTATAGTGATCACGGGATTCGTGCAGCCCACTCTACATTTATCACAACGCTTGAAGAAGAACTTGGTACTATAAAACGTGATCTTAACGAAGCAGAGAATGCTTTGTCGCAATGGCAACAATGCCGCCAAACGTTCTATGCGTGTTGTGATAAAGCCCTGTTGCCATCAATGCTTTCTGAGATGACGCTAGAGAAGTTATTGCATTTGCTTGATATAGGGCCTCGTTTTCGTCTCTTTAAATTAACGACTCATTATTGGGAAGGGCGCTGGTTGCTGGAAATGAGTAACCCTATCGGCGCTGAGAAATCACCCGATACCGCTCTCAAGCGTTACCATCGTTACGCTAAACTTACCCCCTGTCTAGTGGCGACGTTTAATATGTTGCCACAATTTTTTTACGTGTCAGAAAAAGATGGCGATGGCTGGAAAGCCACTCCCTTGGTTGATGCCATTGATTTACTGATCATTGATGAAGCGGGGCAGGCATTGCCTCATATGGCATCTGCCAGTTTTGCAGTGGCGAAAAAAGCACTGTTGGTCGGCGATATTGATCAAATAGAACCTGTCTGGGTTTTATCTGCCGGTATCGATAGGGCCAATTTAAACCGCTGGGGCTTGTTGAATAATACACCAGAGAAAGAAAATCATTATGATAACCACTGGGTGCCCAGTGGTCTGCTTGCCAGCTCAGGGAGCTTGATGAAAGTCGCTCAACGGCAAGTACCACAACACCAATATGCTGATATGGCACCAGGGTTATACCTTACTGAACATCGACGTTGCTACAATAAGATTATCAAATACTGCAATGACCTTGTTTATCATGGTCATTTGGAAGCGTTGCGAGGTAATCCGAAAACCCCGCAAGCATTACCTTTAATGGGGTTTATTCATCACGAAAGTACCTCGCAAACGGCGGGTAAAAGCCGTACTAATCAGCAGGAAGCGCTAGTCATTGTTCAGTGGATTAAAGCCAATGAAAGTGTATTAAAAGCGATGGGTAATTTGTCTAAGGTGATTGCTATTATTACCCCATTTGCTAAACAGGCGAATACCATTAAAACCGTCTTGAAGCAACAGGGATATGCTTCGATTGAAACAGGCACTGTCCATCGTTTTCAGGGGGCAGAATGCCCCGTCATATTGTTTTCGAGTGTTTATGGTAGTAATGATGGTGCTGGAAGTAAGTTTTATGATAGAGGCAGTAATATGCTCAATGTCGCGGTTTCGCGAGCTAAGAATAGCTTTATTGTGTTTGGTCACAAAACTATTTTTGGTTCAGGTGGTAAATCAACGCCATCCGGATTACTGATGCAGCATTTAAAGCAAATTGATCAAAATCATCTAATTGAAGAAGATGCCGTTATTACTTGAAACAAAGGATTGAAAAATTTAGGTTTAATAAAAATAGCCCAATGAGTGGTATTTCCATTGGGCTAATATAACGATTGCTGGGCAGCTAATTGACACTGTTTTGCAAGTGAGAGCGGTAAAATAAAGTAATCTTCTGTTGCGAGATTAATCCATTGAAGCTCTACTACTTCGCTTGTAGCAGAAAGTTTGGACTTGTCTCGTCGAATTAACAGTTGATCGCTATTGAACATGGCGGCGATTCTACCTAAATAGAATACGTCACTGATTGGCGTAGACAGATCGTTGGACAACAGTTTAACAACCAATATTTTATGTATGACAATCACGCGCTGATTGAGGTGATATTTAGTTATCATTGCTAGTTACCTATATAAGATGGGTACTAATCCATTAATCAAAAATTAATGGCGCTTTAGCACAATGGCTATAGAGGCTTTATTGTCTAGCAATCAAATGAGCTGATGTGGCGTATACTTTTCAGACTTATAAGAATCTTACTTAGGTCATAGTGATAACAATAGCCTTTGGAGTATCAACAACACTTCCGCGACTGTTACCTCAACCACAAAGGGGGAGGTAACAGTCGCAGAAACAGCAACAAGTCACTGAATTTCAATTATAAAATTAAAAACAGCTTGGATAACCGCTGGATAATAGCCGCAGAAATTTTTACGGAAACTGTTGAAAATATCTCGAAGCCTATTTACACTAAGGCTGTTGTTTTAGTGACGAAAGGCCACATTCCTATAATGTCGTCCGCCAACATTGGCCTCTATTGTTATTATCATTACCGATTCAGGTAATTGCATCCATCTTATTGCCACATTAATTATTGTGGTTTCTTTTTTAGTTATTTTTTAATGTAACTGTCCCGTTATTGTTGCCGTTTACAACTGACAGCCTCTGTTAGCTTAAGCGTGTAACAGCTTTCCAATAATCCGGTATTCATTCCGTTTGAATTATCGGCCTTTCACATAATGTAGCTCTACTAAACGCTATACAAACAAACCAGCGCCCAACTGGTTGGTTGATTTTCTATGAAAGTCAGCACGAAACAATGTGGGTTAATAGAAAGTGAAATGTAAAGACGAAAATATACTTATTGCATAGATAAATCAAAGACTTAGAGATTTTATTGCACTCATCTGAAATATATTGCAGTTGTTTGAAATATATTTTTAAGCTGTGAAATATCAGTATTGAATAGTGTTTATTAACCATTAACTAAGAGGAAATAAATCATGAGATAGCGTCATACGCTATGAGCTAATCACTATTGATCGAAAACCCTGAGTGATCATTCCACAGGTTTAACATTCAGGCGGCTTCGCATAGCCACATTAGATTTTAGGGGTGGTGTCCTAAGACCTTGCTTCATACCGTGTATGAAGACAGCGAATTGGAATCGATTCGTTGTGTCACATCCACTCACCAAATTCTTAACACCATTAGCCACAAGCGGGCTATTAAAAATCTAAAGATTGATAGAAATATAATCCCTTAGTGTTAGCTGTCGGGTTGCTTCCGTGTGCCCGTTAATTCCTAATTATCCTAATTTCACAGTAAACGACTGAATAAGATTTTTTAAAGTCTGAAAAGTTAAGGGCTATTCGCGTTGTGAAATTACAGTAATCTATCCCCATGAAAAAGCTTTGGTACGAATTGCGAAATTTGTGTACGACTAATTTCAATGGTAGCCGTGCCACACAAGGCAAGCGTTATCGAGAGCTAAGGGCGATTGCGAAGACATTGGAATCATTAGGTTTTCGACACATGGGTAAGGATTCTTTAAAAGAAAAGCACATTTGGGCGCTTATTAATTACTGGAGAGACAATCAATTGAGCATTGGCACGATAAAAACCCGTATGACGGTGTTGCGTTGGTGGGCCAGCAAGATAGGTAAACATAATCTTATCGCAGGCCAAAATGAATATTATGGCATAGGCAAGCGAACCTACATAACACTCTATTCAAAAGCCTGTGATGTTAAAGAAGAACAACTGAATAGAATATCAGATCAGTATGTTCTGCTTAGCTTGAAACTAGCCAAGTTGTTTGGCTTAAGAAAAGAAGAGTCAATCAAGTTTAGTGCTGGCTATGCAGATAAAGGCGACCATATAAAGCTTAAGTCGAGCTGGTGTAAAGGCGGTAGGTCTAGAGTTATTCCAGTACTCAATCAAGAGCAGCGTGAACTGTTGAGTGAAATAAAAGCATTGGTTGGATCAGATTCTTTAATACCCAATGATAAAAAATTTATACAGCAATACAAAAAGTATGAAAAATCAACCCATAATGCAGGGTTGAGAAAATTACATGGACTGAGGCATCAGTATGCACAAAATCGATATTTTCAATTGACTGGATGGGAATGCTCTCATCGGGGAGGCCCTATGTTTAAACAATTGGGTCATCAACAAAAGCAAATTGATCGAGAAGCGCGATTGATTCTGGCAAGAGAACTGGGTCACGAAAGGCTCGAAGTGGTTGCAATTTACATAGGAAGGTAACAAGTAGTTTAATCATTGTTTATATCAGGAGTTGGTCAACTATGGTCAATATAGAAGTTGAAGATAAAGTGCTTTTTTCTGTCTCAAATCGAGCAAAAAATTATGGGTTTGTTTTTCCTGTAATGATCTTACAGGATGTTTGGAAAGATTATTATATGGATAATGATTCCGATATGTTATGGGTAGAGGATATCCTTGATGCCTGTGCATCGCAACTTACCGTTCATCGCCATCATATCGATGTTGAGTTTAGTATCAGTGATAGAGAAGGTAAATCAATCGATCTAAAAATCTCTCTGGAATTTGACGATAATATGAACCCTTATATATTGGTTCAATACCCAAGAAAATTGATGTGATTAAATTTTTATTGTTTATTCAAGTATGTAATGTTTCGTGTGGCGGGCCTTGTTTAATTCGGTAATGATATAACTTTAAACAAGACAAAGGAAACAACAATGTTATTACGTGGATTAACGTTGATTGTATTTTTAGTATTATCAATAACTGTTACAGCGACTGAATTGCAAGATGATAGCGTTAAAGTCAATCGCTATAGCAACATCAATACACAGCCTCCTATTGAACAGCACGATTTGCTTTCCGTTATTATCCAATTGCGTATTCCCTCTGAGATAAAAACAGTCGGTAAAGCCATAGAATTTTTACTATTGCCCAGTGGCTATTCAATGGCTGATATCAGTGCAGAAAGTGATAGTCAATACTACCTATACACATTAACGCTGCCGGATGTACATCGTGAATTTGATAGTGTTTCCCTGCGCTCAACCTTAGAAGTGTTGGGTGGAGAAAGCTTTTCTCTAGTGGTTAATCCCGTTAAAAGAGTAATTGGCTATCAACTACATAAAGATCACAAAAATTATATTTCTGCTAAGGAGATCGAGAGTGCAAAAAATGATTGGCTCAAAAACCAAGACGAGCTAGTTTCAGAGCATAAAGGATTCCTCTCGGATACTTCCAATGTGGAAAAGTCTCGACATTATTATGGGCCTGTAGTCAGAGGCCAAACACTATCCAGCATCGCTTACACCTTAAACCACTATCAAGCCAGTGCTGAAAAAATAATGACGGCACTCTACCTGAAAAACCCTGGTTCATTCTTAGATGAAAATATGAACTGGCTGATTGAAGGTACACGGCTGGTTTTGCCCAGAAAAGCGTTTGTGCAATCCATATCTGCTAAGCAAGCCCAACAGTTTGTATTGTCCCATTATCAACAATGGATGACTGCCAAGCGGCAAGGAGTGTCATTTTGAAAAAATACCAGATCAAGTTACTGCTGATTCTATGGATACTATTATCAATGGTTGCCTGTAAAGCCAATACAGATCAATCTAATCAACCATCAGAGACTATTAAAGAGGTGGTTGATCTGCCTGCCTTTGAAGCGTTTAAGGAATTGGTATTACAAAAAATACAATTTGATCAGCAAGAAACCCAAGAAAAATTCCTGGTTTTAGATAAAGAAAAAGGTCAAATTAACCAAAAAATTAATAGTATCCATAACGAAATAGACTTGCTTAAGAAAAGTTATCAGAAAAACCAAGTTGCTATAGAAGATCTTTCAGAAAAGCTCACTAGCCTTAATCATCATCATGGCCAACTTGCTAAGCAAGTGACCAATAAGCTTAAATCAAGCCGTAAGCCTGTACAAAAAAAGAAGAAAGCTTATCCATTTAATGCCCAGTTGTTAGGAATAATGGTGTGGGGTAGTCAATCCAAGCTTAGCCTAAAGCACCCATCAGGTTATCAGTTTTTAGCGGTTAATGATGTTATTGATCAATGGCGTTTGAATAATATTAATCGCTCAGAAAATAAAGCTATTTTTATTCACGAAATCAGCAAACAACGTATTACAAGGAAGATACCATGAAACAGATCATATTGTTGCTGATATGTGTTATCGGTCTGCCTTGCTTGGCTGAGGATGGTTATAGTCAATCAACCACAAAGACCAGTGAGCTTAAAAAATCCATCGAAGCAAAGGCAATACTTTGGGGTATAACCCAAAAAGAGTATCGGCAGTACCTTGATATTATTCAAGGCCCTCTAGGAAAGTGGAACCCCAATATTGATCCTTTGCTTGCATTGGGTATGTATGTCGATTCAGATATTCAGCGGCAATATTATGCAGAGCGTTATGCCGTACAAGAGCATGAGTTGACTGAACGCGCACAACGCTTCCAGCGTGACTACAGTAAAGCCTTTGCACGTCTTTACCCCGATGCCAAGATTATCGATCCCGCATTACTTAAGCCCTATTACGATAATCAGGTCAAACAGTTGTTCGATAGTCAACACAGCCATACAGAATTTTTGTCGGGCGACCGATTGCTTTACTTTGCTGATCTTGACTGCCAATCATGCAGTGTTGATATAAAAAAGCTGGAAACATTGATTCAACGCAATGCCAAGCAATTGGTTGGTTTGGGTGTCGATATCTACCTGCTTAATACCCGCAATAAAGACGATGTGATCAAGTGGGCCAAAAATAACCATATCAATAGGGCATTAGTGGATACCACACAAATGACGCTCAATATTGATAACGGTTTAAAAGCCTCACTAAACGCAATCAGCAAAAAGCCAAGTGATATTTACCTTTACCGTAATGATAAACCCTATGCCATTAACCGATCAGAGCTAGGGCTTTGATACCAGAGTGATATGAGTAGAGAATCAGAAATTACCTTTGTCTTTAGTTTGCTCAGGCAGATTATTGACGATGCCACTAATCAATCAATCGAACGTGATTGGCTTTATATATTGGAAGAGGATGCCCATAACGGTATTGAATTTGTAGCGGCATTGAAAGGCTATTTTCGTGGATTAAAAGCGGCCAAGGTAATTGGTATTGAGCATATCGACGATATGTATAAGGTGCTTATTAAGTATCATTTTATATAGGGATTCCCTGGAGATATAAGGTTGTGATACGAAATAGTTCCTTAGCTCTTATTTTAGCCTTAATGCCCAGCAGCTTAATGGCAATCCCTACTGCTTATAAAACAGTAGCAGATCAATACCATATCCCAGCCGATATTTTATATGCCATTGCCTTAACCGAAAGTGGTTATCGTTATCAATCCATTTATAACCCCTGGCCCTGGACATTGAATATTGAGGGCAAAGCTTATCGCTTTACGACAAGGAAAGACACACTCGCGAAATTACAAGAAGCCGTGACTCGCAAGCAGTCAGTGGATATTGGTCTTATGCAAGTTAATTGGCGCTGGCATAACACACGATTTGATGATCTTTCGGCATCATTAAACCCAATGATTAATTTACAAACAGGCGCAGAAATATTGCGTGGTCAATATCAGCGGGACAATAACTGGTGGGTAGCCGTAGGCCGCTATCACGCACCTGGAAAAGACAAAAAATCAAAGGCACGCGCTCAACGGTATCGGGAGCGTGTACGCAAACACTGGCAACGTCTTATGAAACAAAGAGGTAAGTGATAATGAATGCAATTAATGATGATGAGCTACAAGAAGGCTGTTTATACGTCTATAAAAAAGGGGTTTTGCAGGAGATTGAAGTTGATCCTGACGATACTATGCGAAAAATCCGAATTACCGATTCCGCCTATCAAGGTGTTGTCGAAGTACAAAAAATCATGCGTAAAAAAATGGATGGCTTTAAACCGGATGTATCGACAGTCTGCTCTGCCTTAATCAAAGAAGCCGCCACACTACCGAATGTGGCTGAAATTGTTCAAGCCTTCTGTTTGGAAATGTACCAACGCCTTGGTGAGAGAGATCAAAATGACTAGAACAGCCATTATCCTGATTTTGTTAGGGCTAAGCACAGTTGCCTACAGTGAAAAACTCACCATGATTTATGATAGCGGTGATACCTTATCCATCACACCCTATAAAAAAAGAGTGCAGCCAGAAACAAGGCCACCAACAAAAATAAAGCCAATACCAAAACATCCTATTACCCTTGCGCCCAATTTTCCCATCACAACACCGCAGCTTTCCCCCAAAATCGTAGCGCCTCGATCCATTTCACTGCCTCATCTACAAACGCCCATTTTTATTATTGGTAGTGATACTTTCTCCAGACAATGGTTACAAGAACGCAAGGAGGAATTAATCAATGTAGGTGCGGTTGGGTTGCTGGTTGAAGCTGAAAATCTGGAAGCGCTAAAGTCAATGCAAGCACTGGGTGATGGCCTGCATATCACCGCAGTACCGGGCCAGGATATTGCTCGGCAACTAGGTATCAAACACTACCCGGTATTGATTTCCAGAACGGCGATTGAGCAATAAATCCAATGACGGATCGTTATGAAGTGGAAGTATTGCTACGGCCTATTGTGGAGTTCTGGCCGACAGTAGCGGCCTGTGCCATCGTTATTTTTACCTTGCAGGCACCTGAGCAACTTTTAATGACGCCCAGTATTGCAGTGATTACAGCCAGTATTTTGGGGGTCATTGCATTCGTTCGGGGTCGTCAAACTTTTACTGTATTTCGCTATCAACGCAATATCAAACGTAACCCTCGTTATCAACTTTCCGCTAAAAAAATTCCTGTAAGCAAAAAAGCCTTGTTTCTTGGCAGAGGTTTCCGCTGGACGCAAAAGCACACTGAGCGCCTGTATGCCGCCCGCGATAAAAATGCAGAGAAATATACCCAGCCTAATGGCCTTAAGCGCTTTATTCGTGAGAAAGAACTGGAATGGGAGAACACAGCAGGTTTACAGTACCTTGGCAAGCTAACCGCAATTGACTCCCCCCTAAATCCAGTGCGACCACCGCCCAAAACCGGGGGAGAAGCCGCCCTGCATGGTGTGGGGATTGAAAGCGAGCAAGATGTCTATATGCCTTTATCAGACAGGCCGGGGCATACGGCTGTGATTGCCAAAACCCGACATGGCAAAACACGCTTGGCAGAAGTGCTGATTACTCAGGATATTCACCGCAAAGAAAAGAACTGTGTCATTGCTTTTGATCCTAAAAATGATCCCGATTTTTTTAAGCGTATTTATATCGAGGCAAAGAAAGCCGGACGTGAATTAATCGTTTTTCATTTGGGCTACCCGGAACTCAGTGCCCGTTACAATGCCATCGGTTCCTATTCCAGAATCACTGAACTGGCGACCCGTATTGCCAACTCATTGCCCGGTGAGGGTGATGCCAGAGCGTTTCGTGATTTTGCCTGGCAGTATGTCAATGTCATTAACGTTGCCCTATTTGAGCTGGGTGAAAAATCCGATTATTTAAAAGTCAGACGTTATATCACCGATATTGATGCGCTCTTTGTGCGTTATACCAGTCACTGGTTATCTCAACACGGGCCTGAACAGTGGGAGAAAGCATTAAATACCATAGAAGCCGATATTAAACCCAACCGTCTCACTAGAACAGAACAAGGGCGGGAAATCAAAGCTATTGCACTGGCTCGTTATATTCGCCAACTGGATATTTTTGATCCTGTGTTGGATGGCTTGATATCCGCTTTTCGATTTGAAAAAGAATACTTCCAAAAAATTACTGCTGCGGTTAAACCTCTACTGGAAAAATTAACCACAGGTAAAATTGCCGAGGTTGTTGCACCAGATTTAACTGACTTAAACGACCAGCGTCCCGTACTGGATTGGATGGAAGCGATACGCAAAGGTGCTGTCGTGTACTTCGGTCTGGACGCATTAACCGATCCCGAAGTGGCTTCCGTGGTAGGAGAATCTGCCTTTAGTGATTTAACCAGCTTGGCAGGGCGCATCTACAAACACGGCATTGAAGATGGGCTACCCAAACTCGATAAAGCCATTGTACAGCCTAAAATTATTATCCACGCCGACGAATTTTCAGACCTGATTGGCCCACAGTTTAAAACCCTTATCAATAAGAGTGGTGGGGCGGGTTATGAAATGACACTCTATACCCAAACATGGTCAGACGTTGTGGCCGAGCTGGGGGATGCCGCTAAAGCCGGGCAACTGGCCGGTAATATCGGCACTTTAATTATGCTGGGCGTGAAAGAAGTCGCAACATGCGAAATGCTGACCAAGCAGTTGCCTGAAGTCAATGTCAGTGAAGTGATGGCGGTATCCAGTGCCACCGACGCCAGCAACTTTAGCGATGGGATTACCTTTGTCTCGCAAAATCAGGATCGTATCAATGCCAGCCGAGTGCCTTTGATTTCACCGCCGGATATTGTTGCCTTACCTAAAGGGCAAGCCTTTGCATTATTAAACGGCAACCAATTATGGAAAATTCGTATCCCGCTGCCGTCAAAAGTTGATGACCAGAAACTGCCGGATGATATTGGCTATGTACTTTCACAAATGCGTCAATGCTATACCTCTGTAATTGACTATAAGCAAATGGATACCTCTGTAGATTTGAAATTACTAAGGGCTTAATAATGGTTTCACGAGAGAGGGAATCAAAACCTGTTCGTAAAGAAGCGGGCATTATCTCGCGACTACTCTCATCCCTATTGACACTGATCGCATGGCTAATTGCCTCGTTAATGATTTCCATAATAATTGAATGGATCGGTATGACGTACTTCTGGAAGGAACAAGGCTTACAACATGCCACAGGTATGCTGGCGCACGAGCAACATTACTTAAACCAGCGTTTACTCAACAGTAATAACAGGGTCGTTCAATCTATCGTCGATACTACCAAAACAATTAACCAATGGATTAATCAGCACTCACAACAAAATTATTTTCAATGGCTGTATAAAAGCACACTCTTTAGCTGGATTGGTAAACACTATAACATCGTCAAACAATACATCGATGTAATCCCTATCGTGGCACAGGTCTTTGTAGCAAGGCTCGCGATTATTTTATTCTCATTACCGGCTTTTCTTATTGCTGGTGTCTTTGGTGCCATTGATGGCTTGGCAGAACGAGACCTGCGGCGTTGGGGTGGTGGTCGCGAGAGTAGTAATGTTTACAATATTGCCCGCAAATCAGTCTTGCCGGTGTTTATCTCGGCTTGTGTTCTTTATTTAAGCCTTCCGGTCAGTATTCATCCGGGGTGGGTGATTATGCCCTTTGTCCTGTTTTTTGGGTTTTCTGTTAGAGTGTCATTTGAGCGGTTAAAGAAATATTTTTAAATTCATTATGTTGACAAAGACGTTAATAATCGTTGGCGCAAGCTTTAAGCTATTCATTACTTTGTTTCAGTGTTGGTGATCTGAATGGTTGACATTAGTTTTATTATATCCGCGCAGGTTACTGTATTGTTTTACTTGTTCACTGCTTAATAATGGGCGTGCTTTTAGGTGAGCCATTAGGTGGATATGGCGCAGTTCGGCCAAGTGTGCCGCTGATTGATCCAATAATTGCTTGAGTATCGCTGGATTATTTTGTTGGGATTGAAAGAAGTGGTCCAGCTTTTCTTCAGCAGCGAGATAATCATGACCATATTGTTTGGCTTGCTGATTCATATCGGCCCATATTGCTTGTATCTGGTCTATTTGCTGTTGCGAAAGGTTAAGCTCTTTTTGTAACTCTAATAAATGAATCGGGCCAGGTATGCCATTTAATTCCGCTGGCTTTGCCAAGCCCCAACCAGTACCCGATTTTAATGCCTGAATATCTTCTGCACTAAACGATTTTATTGTTCTATGTTGTTGGCCAGCATAAGACGTGTGCTTGACGGTTTCAGCATGTGTAACGGCGCCTATTCCTATAACAATAAAACTAACAATCACTTTTTTCATATTTATTCTACTCTTCATAGTGGCTCTCTTATTGATTAATTTGGTTTTAATACTTATCGATAATAATTTTTATAGTGAAATAGGTAAATCACCCGGATACCTAATACTATATCTACACCTAGGCAAAATAGCGGCCACCAATTGGGAATACCTGAATTATTGATAGTCATTGAATGAACTAAATCAAATAACCCATGTAATATTAAAGCAATACCGATAAGGATAAAGCAACGATAATACCCAATCATTGCCACAATAAAAAATAAGAGAGCCACTAGACTTTCTTTGATAATGGCTTCACCAGAAATAAGCGCGAAGAGCACATAGTAACTGGCAATAACGATTAGAACAGTTGGATAGAAAATTCTATCTTTTTCAAAATCCGTTAGATTTGCAACTGTAACCACCGCACATGCTATTGCTATGCCGACCAATAATACTACTATACTTTTATATACGAAAAGAGATTGGATATGAGTAATAAAGTAATCCATTAGTCAGTCTCTGCGATTAGCCCGTGCAGTCGAACATTTGCTTTATAAGGTTCTATTTTACTATGGATAACTTTATAGCCTGCTGTAGAAAATAGGTGCTCATAGTTATGAGAAAATGAAAACTCATTACTGTAAGGCTGAGAGTTTTTGTCATTGGTCAGGTCATGCTCAATACCTACAGGTTCTATAATAATAAATATAGATTTAGCATTCTGTGTTTTTATATGCTTGAACAAGTCTAGCAATATTTCTTTATTGAAGTATTCCAAAACCCCTCTATGACTAACAAGCACCCAATTTTTATCCTCTTGACTCTTTAACCATTCACTGGCATCCGTAGCAATATAGCTTAATTTTTTATTTTCATACTTTTTATTGCAGTCAGAGATTGTCTCTTCACTAAGGTCTAGACCGATAAAGCGCTCAACATTTGAAATTTCTTCAGAAAGGTGATGAATAAGCAGACCGGACCCTGAGCCTATTTCACAGACCATATCAATTTCATTTTCCTGCTGATCAACTAAGGCTTTTAGCTCATCAATCATATATGAAAACTGAGGTACTATAGGCGCACTGTCTTGCTCCTTGCGATGATAGTTTGCAGCCTCTTCACTCTTCCAGAACTGAAAATGGTAACTTGTTAGGCTATGGGTGTTACCTTCTTTAATCACTTTATAAATCAGGCCTAGCCTTAGCAATTTATCTATAAATTTATAGCTATCAGTGTTTTCGGCTAAAGTGAAATTAGTATTCTGTAGCCTACTAACCCTTTCAGGAAAAAAGGGGATTAAGAAAACACCAAAGAAGCCAGCAAAGCATTGCTTTTTAGACATAAACCGCATATTTTTTCCTTATTATTTTCTAGTAGTAATAATTTGATACTGATCTGGTGTCAATTGAGGTAGCTTTTGTAAAAACGCCACCATTGCCCAAATACGTTCATCGCTATGGGTTGGGCCAAAAGCTGCCATACCCGATGCCATAATGCCATGCTTGATCACCCAAAATTGTTGTTGAGCGAGAACCTTGGGGTCGTCATGTCCGCCTTCCCCATGATCATGGTCATGTTTTTCAGGTGGTAGTGTTAGCTTAGGCGGTGCCGGATATAAACCAATGGTCATATCATTTTCACTAACACCGGGTTTTAAATGGCAGCCCGCACACATATCGTTATAGTCAGCACCGCCCATGAGTAATTGTTTGGCATCACCTAAAGGCGGGACATCAATGTCTTTAGACGCGCGAGCGATGGATTGTTTGCGTAGAGTGTCCAGTATCCAAAAGGTAATGGGGTGGTGGCGATTATCTGCACCAATGGGATAGAGGCCGGAATAAATAAAACCTACGCCCAGTAAAAGTATTATCAAGAAAATTGCTACACTGATTTTAATGATTTTCATCATACATTCTCTTTATTTTTAGTAGTAAGCTCCCATGCAAGTTGCATATAAACCTGCAAGGAGTTTATCGTTTATTGTCGATGGTGTTTTTTACTTGAAGGGTGATGATCATCGGATTGCTTGTGATGCTCCCCTTTATGTTCAGAGCCATGATCATCATGGAGCCAATCTTTACACTGCTCCATCATCGCTTGCATAACGGGGTCATTGGCATCCATTTTAGAATGATCCATATTTTTCATCGCCGCACAGTTAGGCGGCTCAGCCCCTTCTTTTTTATGATGTTCGGGGGCATGGGCAATAGCGCCCAATGATACAGTGGATAATAGTACGAGTAGTAAATTTGCTTGTATGATTTTCATTTTCAATGCCTCATAGTTAATAAATTATTGGATTAATCTTTTCTGCACTGCGACTGTTTCCACAGTAAATAAATGGCGGGGAGTACCAGTAAAGTGAGTAAAACTGCACTGACCATACCGCCCACCATCGGTGCGGCAATGCGACTCATCACTTCTGAACCTGTACCTGTGCCGTAAAGAATAGGTAACAAGCCCACAATAATCGCTGCTGCTGTCATCATCACTGGGCGAATACGCATCCCCGCACCTTCCTGAATAGCCTGTTGCAGCTCCGTAATTGTCGGCGTATGGTCTTGTTGATGGCGCCGCCATGCTTGATTGAGGTAAACCAACATGATTACCCCAATTTCTACTGCAACACCGGCTAAGGCAATAAAACCAACACCCACTGCGATGGAAAAGTTAAAGCCTTGCCAATACATTAACCATACGCTGCCGATAATGGCAAACGGCAAGGTCGTGAGTAAAATGGCAACCTCAGTCACACTGCGAAAATTTAAAAACAATAGCAGTGCAATAATGGCAATCGTCAGAGGAATCACATAACTCAATTTTTCTTTGGCGCGCAACATATATTCATACTGCCCCGACCAAATTACAGAGTAACCCGCTGGTAGCGTGAGTTTATCTTTTACGGTCTGTTGGGCTTGTTTCACGTAGGAGCCTATATCAACGCCTTCAATATCCACATAGGTCCAGCCATTGAGTCGAGCATTCTCACTTTTAATACCTGGTGGTCCATCTTCAATAATGATATTGGCCACATCACCAAGGCCAATACGTTGACCGCTCGGCGTCACAATGGGGAGTTGTCGTAGCTGCTCCGGGGAGTTGCGATAGGTTTGTGGGTAGCGAATGTTGACCGGGTAACGCTCTAAACCTTCAATGGTTTGCGTCACATTCATGCCACCAATAGCAGAGGCAACCACTTGTTGAATATCCGCAATATTTAACCCAAAGCGAGCGGCTTTAAGGCGATCAATATCCACTTTGATATAACGTCCGCCGACAACACGCTCAGAATAAACAGAGACTGTACCCGGTACATCCTGCATGATAATTTCTAATTGTTGGCCGATTTGTTGAATCTGTTTGAGATCAGGGCCAGCGACTTTAATCCCCACAGGGGTTTTAATCCCCGTGGCCAACATATCAATACGGGTTTTAATGGGCATGACCCACGCATTCGTTAACCCCGGCACTTTAACCAAGCTATCCAGTTCTTGTTTGAGTTTGTCGGTGGTCATTCCCGCACGCCATTGACTGCGGTCTTTTAACTGAATAAAGGTCTCAATCATGGTCAATGGTGCCGGGTCAGTTGCGGTATCGGCACGACCGACTTTACCAAAAACACTTTCCACTTCGGGAACGGTTTTAATCAGTTTATTAGTTTGCTGTAATAGCTCACGCGCTTTACCTATGGAAATACCGGGATACGTGGTGGGCATATACATTAAATCGCCTTCATCCAATGGCGGGATAAATTCACTGCCAATTTTGCCCAATGGCCACAGGGTGGTCGCTAATACTAATACGGCAATGACTAAGGTGGTTTTAGGAAAGGTTAAGACTTTTTTTAATACCGGCAGATATAAAAAAATCAATAAACGATTAACCGGGTTTTTATGTTCAGCAATCACTCGCCCGCGAATAAAGTAACCCATTAATACAGGAACTAAGGTAATTGCTAATGCGGCTGCCGCTGCCATTGCATAGGTTTTGGTAAACGCTAAAGGCGAAAACAACCGGCCTTCTTGCGCCTCTAAAGTAAATACCGGCACAAAACTGACCGTAATAATCAGCAGGCTAAAAAATAAGGCTGGCCCCACCTCGGTCGCCGAGCGGGTGACGATTTGCCAGCGGTTTTCCTCTGTCAGTGGCGTTTTTTCCATGTGCTTGTGCATATTTTCAATCATCACAATGGCGCCATCAATCATCGCGCCAATGGCAATCGCAATACCACCCAAGGACATAATATTGGCATTAATCCCTTGCCAGTGCATAACGATAAAAGCGGCTAAGATACCCACGGGTAAGCTGATAATGGCCACCAGTGAGGAACGAATATGAAAAAGAAAGAGCACACAAACCAGTGCAACCACCAAAAATTCTTCCAGTAGTTTATGCCAGAGATTGTCAACAGCCCGCTCAATTAAACCGGATCGGTCATAGACTGTAACCACCTCAACGCCTTTGGGTAAGCCTTGTTGTAGTTCAGCTAATTTAGTTTTAACCCCTTCAATGGTGGTTTGTGCATTTTCACCAAAGCGCATCACAATCACACCACCAACGGCTTCACCTTCGCCGTTTAGTTCGGTAACACCACGGCGCATTTGTGGGCCAAGTTGTACGCGGGCAATATCTTTTAATAGCAGTGGTGTACCGTTACTATTTACACCGAGAGGGATGTGATTAATATCCTCAATGGACTCTAAATAGCCTGTGGCCCGTACCATATATTCTGCTTCGGCCATTTCAATGACCGAGGCGCCCACTTCCTGATTGGCCCGTTGAATCGCCATTTGAATATGGGCTAAGGGAATATCAAACGCCCGTAATTTATCGGGATCAACAATCACTTGGTATTGCTTAACCATACCACCCATGGTGGCCACTTCCGCAACACCGGGTACAGTTTGTAACTCATACTTTAAAAACCAATCTTGTAGACTGCGTAGTTGGCTAATATCACGCTGGCCGCTGCGGTCGACCAGTGCATAGGCATAGACCCAACCCACACCAGTAGCATCCGGCCCCAATTGTGGTGTGGCATTACTGGGCAATGAGGGTGCCACTTGGCTTAAATATTCCAAAACGCGGCTGCGCGCCCAATACAGGTCGGTATCTTCGTCAAAAATAATATAGACATAAGAATCACCAAAGAAAGAATAACCCCTGACCGTTTCTGCGCCAGGTACGGATAACATGGCCGTTGTCAGTGGGTAAGTCACTTGATCTTCGACCACTTGCGGCGCTTGGCCGGGATAGGAAGTTTTAATAATAACCTGTACATCGGACAGATCAGGGATGGCGTCCAAGGGCGTATTTTTCAGTGAAAATAAGCCCCAGCCGGTAATAATAAAGGTCGCCAACAACACTAAAAAACGGTTGCCAATCGACCAACGAATGATTGCTTCTATCATGATTGACCCCTATTAGTGATGCTGCATTTTGCTGTGATCAACTGGCTTAGAGTCTGATTGATCGGGCATCGTATGCTGGCTATGATCCATCGTTGAATGGTCACTATGATTCATTTCTGAATGATTGCTATGATCCATCGTCGAGTGATCGCTGTGATTCATTTCTGAATGATTGCTATGATCCATCGTCGAGTGATCACCATGATTCATTTCTGAATGATTACTCTGATCCATAGACGATGATTTATCAGGGTCCACAATATGGATTTGGCTAATGGAAAAATCGCTATCGCCTTGCTTGTTAATTTCAATATGTAGCGTTTGTCCGATAGCTATTGAGCTTAAATCGATACCTTCATTAACACCCTCATCGACAGAAAACAGCATGGTCATGGTGGGCCATTCCCATTCAGGAATGGGATCGTGATTGAGTTTTAGCTGACCACTTTCTGCCATCACTTCTACCACTCGTGCAACGGCCCATACACTGTTGGCTTGTTGTTGAGCTTCCATACGTATAAAGTCTGAGGTTTTACTGGACTCCGAGTCCAAGAGGAACTGGGCCGATGTCACTATACGTTCACCAACTTCGATACCTTCTATAATTTCTGTCCACTGGTCGCCATACAGACCGACAGTGACCGCAATGGATTTGAACTGACCCTCACCAAGCGAAAGTACAACACGATCTTGCTCGCCTGTGCGAATCAGTGCCTCGCTGGGAATCACCAAGACAGGATCTTCACTTTGCGTATCAATCTGAATGCGAGCAAACATATTGGGTTTAAGTTGTTTGTCGCGATTATCGAAACGTAAACGAAGTCGCAAGGTGCGGGTTTTGGCATCCAGTGTGGGATAAATATAATCAACCTCACCTTGCCATTGTTGATCAGGTTGATAGTCCAAGGTCATAGTGACAGGTAAACCCACCCTGATTAATGCCGCTTGTCGTTCAAAAATTTCTGCTTCAACCCATACCTCATCCAAGGCACCAATAGACATCATCGTTGTACTGGGTTTAACAAAAAAACCTTCACGAATGCTGAGCATATCCACTACACCAGACTGTGGCGCATAGAAGGTGACGGTTTGTTTTACTTTACGCGTTTTGCTTAATTGTTGAATAAAGCGTTCTGATAATTGCAGCGCCCGTAAACGGTCTTTTGCGGCAGTAATTAATTGTGTGTTATTACGGCTTAATGCAATCAATAATTCTTCTTGTGCTGTGACTAATTGAGGGGCATATAAGGTGTAAAGTGCCTGCCCTTGTTTGACTGGATTACCTGCGGCTTTGACATAGAGTTTTTCTATCCAGCCTTCAACGCGGGGATGGATATGAATCAGTGACTCCTGATCATATTGCACATAACCGACAGTCGTCACGGTTTGTTGTAGTGGTCGCTCTTCTGCGGTGGTGGTACGCACACCAAGATTATTCACCACACTGGGATGAATGCTAATGGTGCCTGGGCCTGCATCATTACCACCACTATCTTCTTCATAAACCGGCACTAAATCCATGCCCATGGGGGATTTGCCCGGTTCATCTCGGCGGTAATTGGCATCCATAGGTGCAACCCAATACAGGGGTTTCTTTTCATCACTGGCGGTATTGGATGATAACACTTCAGTATTGATATAAGGCATCGCGACAAAAACGGCACCGCCACCGATTACCATGCTCATCAAAATAATCATAAGGGTTTTCATGGTTTGGCTCCTTCTGTGGCAGTGGTATTTGCCGGTGTTTTTTCTGCTTGAGTGAATAAATAATTGAGTTGCGCTATCGCCTGTAAGCGATCTATATCAATACTAAGCGCATCAATACGGCTATTGAGTTCCGTAATACGGGCGCGAACGACTTGATTGAAATCGGTATTATCGTTGGTATAGGCCGTCAGTGAGGCTTCTACCTGCTCGTGAATTTCTTTTAATAAACGTGTTTGATACAGTTGTTGCCGCTGTTCCAGTCGCTGGAGTTTTGCCTTGGCTTGATTAGTCTTGGCCACAAACGAACGTAACAACTGCCACTTTTCTGTTTTACTGGCCTCAGTTTCTGCAATGGTTGCGTCAACCTGTTTGTCTTGTCGGTTAGCCGTAAACAGTGGTAAATCCAGTGTGACTCCTACAGAGAAAAAATCTGCTCGGTCATTACCGGCGGCATCATCATCCCGAAAGGCATAACTGGTATTCACACCCCATTGTGGTTTGTATTGTTGTTTGGCTAATTGCATTGCTGTGGTATTGGTCGCAATTGTCTGATCAAGTTGTAAAATTTTGGGGTGCTGTAAGAAGTGTTGTGCTGCTATTTTATTAATGACAGTGTCATTAATAAAAGTCTCATTAAGACCCGTATCTTTCATTGGAAAAGAAGACCTTATTGTTAGTCTCGGCAATGTCGAGTGGTTGATGGTATGGATAGGTGTGGGTAGCCATTCATTCAGTTTGGCTAAATGAATATCCGCTGCTTCGGATAAACGGTATAAACGATCTTCCAGTCGGGTTAATTCTACCTGTGCCTGAATAATATCGTGTTGTTGGGTTTTGCCGAATGCACTGGCGTAGTTGGCATTGACAATCTCTGCCAAGTCTTCAAATAAACTGCGATCCTTTTCAATCAGCGCAATCGTCTTTTGTTGACGTAGCCACTCTAACCATAATTGCGTAACAGTCAGTGTTACCATCGCTTTACGGTCTTCCCGTTGATAAACCGTTTGCTCGCTACGCTGTTCTAATTGTTGTTGTTTTAAGGCGCGAGTTTTTCCGCGAGGGAATTGCTGGCTCACACCTACTTTCAATTGCGTCATAGGTTCTTGATCAAATTCAAAAGTATCGGTGGGCAAATTAAGAATATTCAACGACAGCTTAGGGTCTGGTAGTTGACCGGCGGCAATCGCTCGGGATTCTAATGCCTGTTGACGATATTCGACGCCTTTTAGCCAAGGATCATTATCAATGGCCAACTGAATCGCCCTGTCTAAGGTTAAAGTGTCCAACGTTAAATTCTTCGTCAATTCATTGGCTGTGCTGACAGAACACAATAAAGCACCCATTAGGATGATTGTTATTTTTTGTCGCTTATTCATTAGTACTGATCCTCAAAACGTGAGACTTTAACAAAAACCGTATGCTTTCCATCAGCGTTTAATTGATAAACCGTATAGGGTGTAAACCGATTGTCCATTTCCATACCCGGACTACCTAATGGCATCGCCGGTACGCTAAGCCCCTTTGCCTCTTTGGGTGGATTGTCGAGAAATTGCTGAATAAATTTCACAGGAATATGACCTTCAAAAATAAAGTCATGATGTACAGTGGTATGGCAGGATTGATATTCGGGTGCAATGGCCAGTTGTTGTTTGATGGCATTAAGGTTATCAGGGTGTTTCACTAAGGGGTGCAAGCCTGCTTTTTCTAGATGCTCAACCCATTCAGCACAACAACCACAAGTAGGGCTTTTATAAACAGTCATTTGATGAGCAGCGATTGGCCTATCAGCAAGGGCCAACGCCGGAAGAAACAGTGTCAGAATAGTCAGTTTTATACAGCGGTGTAACAAAGCAGTCATAGTCCACTCTCCAAAGCAGTCAATATGAATCAATAAACGATGTAAACGTATTGTTGTAAAAATAAATGCACGCTATTGCGTGTCGTCCAGATGGACTTGTCCTGTGTTAGCCCAAAATGGGAGGACGATAGAGAGCAGTGAGAGGGGATAAGGGAATAAAATGATAAGTGTAATCAACGGGTGCTGCTTGCTTAATAGACAGCAAAGGCAATAATTGAGTCTGGGGGGAAACCGTTTGGCAACCCGCTATACAATGATCACACAGTGAGTGGTGGTTATGATGGTCAGTCTGACTTGATTCAGACATCGTGTGCATAGCATGGTCATGATGTTGATGTGTATTGGCTACATCAGGACAGCAGTCGGCCAGTGCAGTTTGTTGTATTGTAATGGCGGCAGCCTGTTGCCAAGCAAACAATAGCAGCAATAGCCAAGCGGTTCGCTTGAATAAGTCGCGACCATTGCGATAAAGATTAGTGACAGGCTTTGCCATACTTTTTTAACCGCCAATAATTATAAGGCCATGGGGTTAAAAACCCCGCCAACAGGCTGGGAATCACCGACCACCATGTGAGAGCTGCTTTACCCACCAATAAATAATCTGTGGTATTCATCGCAATTTCCATTGCTAACATACTGACCAGACTCATGCCCAGCGCTGTTTTTAACGCAATTCTAAATAGCATCGTCCGCATTAACAAGAGCGTTTCCAACATAATACTGGTTAACAAACCGTTCATAATAGCCAAACTCATCACCAGTAATGCGGGCGTATCCGGCGCCCAAAACTGAAAGGCTAAAATCGTTCCAAAATCGCCAATCACACAGCCTATCAGACACCACATCGTATTGTAGGCCGAACGACGCCATGTAGACTTACATCCCCAGTGGATTGATGCTACTGTAGTTGACTGGCTGTACATAAAATAGTCGAATAGTCGAATAGTCGTAATAAAGATTTAATTAAACACCTAGAGTCAACTCTAGGGTCAAGCACTTTTTCTAAAAAGGAGGTAAATAATCGCTTATGATGACAACCCGCATCACAAAATGGCTATTGATTGCGCTGTTCTGCGTATTACTATCCGCATGTGGTTCTTCGGAAAAAGAGCTAAAAGCTATGCAACCTACCTCAAAAATAACCATTGATACCCAGTCTAACAATGCCGATACAGGGCGTTGGTATACCTTAGTACAACAGCAACAAGGACAACAACTCTTTGCAAAACACTGCGCTGCCTGCCATGGGGATAAAGCACAAGAAACGGTTGATTGGAAAACTCCGACAGCCACAGGACATTATCCACCACCGCCACTGAACGGCACAGCCCATGGGTGGCATCACCCGCTATCGGTATTGCAAATGGTGATTCATGATGGCGGTGCGCCAATGGGCGGAGTAATGCCTGCTTGGGGTGATGTACTGTCCGAAGAGGAAATTATAGCGACGATTGCTGCCTTCCAAGCCTATTGGCCGGATGAGGTTTACCAGCGCTGGTTAGAGATTGATACCCAATCGAGGCAATAGTTATTGGTTTTTTGAGCTTTCAAACTTCTCCAAAATAGGGCAATTCCCTTGGCTCTGTTGGCATTGCTTGGTTAATGTCATTAACTCATCACGCAATGTCACTAATTCTGTAATATGGGACTTGATAGCAGCCAGTTTTTCCAAAGCTAACTGTCTTACTTGAGGTTTAGCGGTTTGAGGGCAATCGCGAAAGTGTAATAACTGCCCAATTTCTTCCAAACTAAAGCCCATTTTTTGCGCTTGCTGGATAAATTGAACCTTGGCAATATCGGTATCACTGTAAAGGCGTATGCCTTTATCGGTGCGTTTAATGTTCTCCAACAACTGTATTTTTTCGTAGTAGCGCAAAGTATCAATACTGATATTGAGGGACTGCGCAACTTCACCGATTTTTTTCATAGCCAACTCTAAAGTTTAGTGATATTAATATGTAGCTTACTATAGCCCTATTGTGTAATTTCAATAAGGGCTATAAATAAGTTACTCAATTTAGCCGGTCAATAAATACTTTTTTTCTGTTGTTAATAATGGATCAGCAACAGCAAGGTAATCAACTAGCTTTATATAGCCTCCTATTCGCTCTCCCCATAAAAATATCTGAGGGCTACTAATACGAATATTAGAGGGGGTAACACCTATAATAATGCACTCATCATATTCAATATTATAATGTTTCAGTAAAAGAGAGGCTCTTTTTCCTACTTTACAATTAGAGTAGCGATACATCACATTGCGGTGGGTATCTATTTTCATTTGCATATAACAACTCCATAAATACTAATAATATTTACTGAATAAACTGTATGAGGGAAGCCGTTAATAAAAGCAGAAGCTATTTATAGACAGGCTCCGCATGCTTTATGCAAAAATGGGGGGACGATAGAAGGGATAGACAGGTGGTTTTGGTAAAAAATAGCCAATATTTAAAAGAAGAGTAGACTTAACTCCAACAAACTTGGGAAGAACCGAGAAGCATACTGCCGATGCTTGGCAAGCTGTTGCACAGTTGTCACAACTCAGCGTCTTATCGTGGTGGTGATTATGGTTCAGGTGGGGATGGCCTCTAGTCTGTGAATACTCATTATCATAAGTACTATGATGACTCTGCTCACCAATAGCATACATAGGTATATTAGAGGCAATCGCTACAACTTGCTGCCCAAGAAACCATATGGTTAGAAGTAACGCTATTTTTGAGAGTTTCACTCCAATCATTTTTTTATCTAATCTTTTATGACAGTGTGTAGTTTACCATTAATCAGCCAATCCTATCTAATCTTTATTCAGTAGAGGGATATTTGTAAGAGAGGCTACACCACATAAGTTATGTTATTAAAAGACACTCTGAGCTAAATATACATTTTTGTTTAACTGATTGTGAAAAGTTATCACATAAAACCTCTTGCCAATAAGATTACACTCACCACTCCTATTCGCTGATAACCAGCGTTTTTTAACCCAACAGGGCTGCTTTTCTGTTGGGAGAATAGCCCTACTTTTATAGGAGGACTATAGAGTGAACATATTAGATGTAGATCTTAGTACTGATACAACAGTCATTAAGCCTATTCAAAATAACAGTAATATCAATAACCTTGCTATTGGACAGAAGTTAATGATTATTTATGTTGGTGATCCACAACCAGAAGATGTCAGGGAGGATTTGCTTGATTGGTGGACGCGGGATTATCTCGCTGAAGTTGTGGAGATTAATAGTGATCATATTGTGGTAAGAGATTTGGATGCAACGGAAGATTGGGTGGATTGTAAATATCAAATTTGGAATACGGACAAAACCGTCACCCTAGAAGCAATAGAAAACTGATCCTGGTTGTAACTCTTAATATTAAAAGTCTACAAGTGTAGGCTTTTTTTGTGAGTATAGTTTATCAAAGTGTGTAATGTTTAAGGTGGATTAGAAAAAAATAATTAACGAAGATAGCGCCTCACTAACGAGGACTATTATGTTACACACAATATCCAGATTATTTTTAACACTTTTTATTTTAGTGTCTTTCAGTATTAACGCTTACGCAAGTTTGGAAGATGCTGAATTAAGACGCTTATTTTCTGAGTTGAAATCATTGGAACGAATTATTGTTATTGCTGAGCAATCTGCTGATAGCGATAGTCGTTTGACGTTTGATTATCAACAACTCAGAAGTGACTTGTTAAAAATACAGCAGGGAATAGAGGGCCATATTAACCAAGTCAGACGTGATCCCCGCAAGTTGCCTGATATTAGCGCTGACTATTAATTATGGTAACAGCAGAGCAAATCGCGGCGTTCACTAATGCCACACTGGGTATCACGATGGCGCAATTTCAGCTGACTATATTAATGATCTTCTATTCGATCATCTATTTATGGTTAAGCTGGGTTGTTGTTATGCAATGGAAAGCTTGGGGAAATCGAAAAATCAGTTTTTACGATTTTCTATTGCGCACTGTGCGATCTGTCATCGTAACATTAATGGCCTCATTTTTCTTAATTTAACAGTGGTTTCAAAATGAGGTAACACTATGACAAAAAATTTAAACAAGGTAACAAAGCAACTCTACTACTCCTTAGTCGCTTTAATTTTTATCCCTCCCGTCTATGCGCAGTTGCCAGCGCCAGTTGACCCCAGCAGTGGCGCGCCTCCTGCCGGTAACTTTCTGGCTTTTATGCAGGGTTGGTCTGGCGATGCTGTGGACTATATCGCATTGGTTATTTCCGGTGCAGGGTTTCTATGGGTTGGCTGGATACTCCTCTCCAAATTTAATGAGGCTCGTTCATCCAATGATCCTGATTGGGGTTCTGTTGGCTTAACAGCAGTGATTGCCGGTGTGCTGCTGGTGATTGTCAGCTACTTTCTCAACCAAGCGGTTGGCATTATCTAAGATGAATGACAACGAACTATTGCCTACACGCTTAAATGGTGAACCCAATATTTTTAGGGGCTGCTCTTTATCTGAATTGATGTTTTTAAGTGTTGTGGGCGCATTAATTTGGATTCCATTTTGGTTAATCGTCTGCGGTTTACTGGGTTATCTGATGATGGGATTCGGTATTGGTGTGCTCTCCATTATCGGCTGGGTCTTTTTAGGGGCGACCATTTTACAAAAAATGAAGCGCAATAAGCCCAATGGCTACTATCAATTGAGAATTCAATTAATGCTTGAAAACAAAGGGCTGAAAAAAACCGGCTTTATCCGTGAATCGCGAGGCTGGGATATCGGGAGGTCATTGTGAGCACTGCCAGAAATCAACTTATTGCTGCCAGCGATCATATTAGAACGCTACGCATCGTTATTGCGGTACTACTGCTTTTTGTTATTGCCCAATGGTTGCGAAACGGTGTGCTACAGGAGACACGCAGGCTCTATGTGCCGCCAGACTTAACGCAGGGGGCTATTGTGGCATTCGATCAGGTGCCTTCGCCCGTAGTCTACACCTTTGCCAGCTATATTTTTCAGCAACTGAATCGCTGGAAGGAAGATGGCGAGCAGGATTATCAACAGCAAATTTATACCTTGCAGGGCTTTTTCACTCCTGGCTGTCTTGCACACCTGGAAGCGGATATGAATAACAAAAGCCGTTTGGGTGAGTTGCGCAATCGGGTGCGCTCTATTGAAGAAATGGCCAATAAGGGCTACTCACGTCAGCGGGTTTCTATCCTGTCATCAGAACGTTGGATGGTATGGGTGGACTTTACCATTCGCGAAACCATCAACGGGCATCCCGTTAAACATATTTATGTGCGCTATCAACTCCCGGTTGAAAAATTTGATGTAGATAAGGAGGTGAACCCCTGGGGACTGGCGATTGCCTGCGACAGCACCATCAAGCCCACACTGTTAAGTGAAGGAATACTAAACCAACCTTTTAGCCGTCAGGAGTAAAGACACCATGAAGCCATCTAGACTAAAAAAGAGACTAGAACAGAGCCTACAACCGCTTTGTTTTTTAATAGCACTATTACTCACTCTATCAGCCAATGCCGACAATGGGCATGATAGAGTGCTTTGGGATAAAACCCCGATCAATGTCGCACTGAGCCTTAACAAAGAACGGATTATTCATTTCCCTACCGATGTGCGCTATTGGGTGCCTGAATTTCTAACCGACAAAATCAGTATCCTGTCTGCAAATGGTGTGCTCTATATTGAAGCCCATGAAGCCTTTGATAAGACTCGAATACGGGTTCAGACATTAGATAGCCAGAAAATTTATTTGCTCGATCTCGTTAGTCGTGATGATGGTGATGATCTTAACAAAAGTTTAAGAAATATTATTGTGACGGACGAAGATTATATTAATAACCAATCCGTCTTCAAAGAACACCCGCCGAAAAAAAGTGACTGGTTTGTGCGTCTAGTGCGCTTTGCCGCGCAATCATTATATGGCGAAGAAGAACGATTGCCTGCTGATTCTCAAATATACCGCGTTAAGATTAACCCGGAAGTTTCCCTACCACTGATTCGAGGTAGTGATGTTGAAGCCAAACCCATTGCCATGTGGCGCGGAGGTGGGTTGTATATTACCGCAGTACTTATCGTTAATACGTCTGAAAATACCATTCCTATTTTTCTAAAAAAGCCCGATAAGGTTGTCGATCAGAACCGCATTATCACATTGGATAGCGATATTCGAGGCCATTGGCTGGCGGTTGTACCTCAGCACGATTTTCTCGGTGAAGCAGGCAGTGATAAAGACAGAACTACCTTATATCTGGTGTCCAGCAGACCCTTTCAGGAGTCGATCTAATGGCTGAAAAAAAGCGCATTAATCCCTTTATTATTATCTTTGTAGGTATCATTGTTTTGGGTGTTTTCTTTATGCTCTTATCGAGGAAACAAGAAAAATATACTCCAGTTGATTCCCTACCTACCATTCTTGAAGAAAATAAAACGCAGGATGGCGATACCCAGGCAGATACTATTCGCGCCTTACAAGCCTATGCAAAAGAGGCAGTAGAAAAAGCGCAAACACTGAATGAAAAGACCCGCGAGCAATCGACACTGGTATTAGAAAATAAAAACAATGTCTCGCGCCTTGAGAGTGAAAATCAGCGCAATAAAGCCGCGCTGGAGAAAACCACAGCCTATGCCAATCAATTGGAAAGTGAACTGAGTACGCTCAATAAAAAAATTGACCAACTCCTGGAAGATCAACAGCAAACACAAGCAAATATTCCAGTCGGCTTTGGCTTCGATGAACTATCTTCCCCTAGCCGCAAAAACACAGGTAGCTGGTATAACCCCATTGATTATATTGAGCCTGATGATCAGTCATCGCAACAAACGGGCTTCTCCGGTTTATTAAGCCGGCCCAATCAGGTAAAGGCACAAAGCCAGTCTACCTCGAATACCAAACCTAAAGAACCTGAGAAAGAAAAAGTTATTCCCTTTTTTACCATTCCCAAAGATGCCATTTTATATGACTCTACAGCATTTACCGCATTGATTGGCCGTATTCCAGTGGATGGTATTACCCCTGATCCTTACCCCGTGAAGATATTTATTGGTCGGGAAAACTTACTGGCCAATGGCTACGATATTCCTGAAGTGGAAGGTATGGTGTTTTCCGGTTTGGGGGTAGGTGACTGGAACTTATCCTGTGTACGGGCACGTTTATATTCAGCCACTTATATTTTTTACGATGGCAACATTGTCAACCAAACCGAATCCGAACCCTTAGCAGAAATTTCCGACCAGACCGGCGTACCCTGTGTCTCGGGTCGCTTTGTCAGTAATGCCAGAGAATTTATTACACAGCAAGTCGCGCTTGCAGGTTTGGGAACAGCAGGTTCCGCCTATGCCAATGCACAACTGGAAACCACCAAAAACAATAATGGCGATACCAGCACCAGCTTAATCGGCGATATTAAAAAGCTGGTACTGGGCGATGTGGTAAAAGCCTCTACCGATGAAGTCATTGATTGGTTAGTCGCCCGCCAAAAACAAAGTTTTGATGCCGTAGTGGTTGACCCTGGCCAAGCGGTATCTATCCATATCAACAAACCCATTATGATCGATCATAGAGAATATAACCGGAGGGTACGTTATGCCAAACAAGCAGAGCATTATAACAATACACTGGATTAAGCCAGTATCTGTAACACTAATTTTATTTATTTTACTTACTGGCTGTAGCACCTCAAAGGAAAAAATATTTAAAACGGATATGCCAAGTATGAAAACCATTTATGAAGAAAAATTTGGTAAAGCAGAAGCGTTAAAGCCCACTGACTATCAACGTAGTCTGGCTGGCAATGCACAAGCTGTTAGCAAGAAAAATCAGGCAGTTTATGAGAGCTTAAAGCAACAATTTCCACTGACTCCCAATCCCATGATGATGATGTATGTCTTTCCTCATCTAACAGCGGCGGGAACGCCAGTTCCTGGCTACCATACATATTTTAAACTGTACAAAACAGATTCTTTTTATCAATTAAGGGACTACTATGTTAAATAATCTATGGCACCAATTATTTAGCACAAAACATCAGGCAGTTACACAAGCCGATGTCGCCCATCTATATGATCGCCCCCCGTCATTTACCGACTGGCTCCCGTGGCTGGACTATGACGAAGGATCAAAAACCTTCACGCTGGAAGATGGTATCAGTGCTGGCGTGATGTTTGAATTAAAAGGTATTGCCACGGAAGCAAAGTCTGAAAAGTACCTCCAGGAAATACAAATCAATATCCAAACCTGCATCAACCATATTATTCCACAAAAAGATAACCCCTTTGTGCTGCAAGCCTTTGTGCAGGATGAAAATTCCTTATCCAGTTTTTCAAAAAAATTAGCTGACTATATTGCTGGCGATCACCAACACGAACCCTTAACCCAACACTTTATGGGGGAAATGCAAACCCATATTAAACAGATTGCCAATCCCAATGGCTATTTTGTCGATACCGCAGTCACCGGCAGCCAGTGGAGTGGCAAGCAGCGGCGTATTCGCGTGTTTTTATATCGTCGCATTAATCAATCCGTGAAAAAAAATGAAGATAGCGGTATTGACCCCGTAACAGAAATCAACGAAGTCTCCGCCAAGTTTATTACCCAAATGCAGGCTACTGGCATTTCGATTAAACGTTGCACTGATCAGGATTTATATCACTGGCTAATACGCTGGTTTAACCCCAAAGCCGATATCACAGAGGGCGACCTTGATCAGTTAATGGAAACTCTATCCCTACCCGAACAGGGCAATAAACCTTTTGGTTATGATTTCTCCTCGCTGGTGAATATATCCCAACCAGTTTCCGATAGTCAGCATGGCGTCTGGTGGTTTGATGATTTACCTCATAAAGCCATCACGGTAGATGGTATACGGCGCAAGCCAGTGGTGGGGCATTTAACCGGCGAGCGTAAAATTGGCGAAAACCTCTATGCGGTATTTGATCAATTACCGACGGGCACACTGCTATCCATCTGTATTACCATCGAACCGCAAGATATTATTGAAAATAAAATTGTAAAAATCCTTAATGCCTCCAAGGGCGAATTAGCCGAAGCCATTTCCACCGAGCGAGATGCTAACCGAGCCTTGGAATTAATGTCCAATGGTGACCACCTCTATCCCACAGTGATGTCATTATTTCTTCGGGGCGACGACCTACCGGATTTAAAACGCAAAACCAATGAAGCCAATGCTCTGTTATTGGCCAATGGCTTACACCCCATTCGTGAAAGTGATGAGCAGTTACCTTTAAACACCTATATCAAACAACTGCCCATGAACTATGAACCGGCCAGAGACAAGCAGGAGAAAAAAAGCCGCTTGGTCTTTTCCGGTGATCTGGCAAAGCTGCTTCCCTTTTATGGTCGCTCAACAGGCACTGGGCATCCGGGTTTTGTGTTCTTTAATCGAGCCGCCGAGCCTTTAACCTTTGATCCACTCAATAAGCTGGATCGCGCTAAAAATGCCTTTACATTAGTGCTAGGGCCACCGGGATCGGGCAAGTCTGCGCTAATGGTTTATGTGCTTTTATTAATGATCTCTATCTATAAGGCTCGTATCTATATTATTGAAAAAGGCGGCTCTTTTAAGTTATTGGGAGAATATTGCAAGCATTTTGGCCTATCGGTGAATCAGGTTACCTTACACCCCAAACACAATGTTAGCCTGCCGCCCTTTGCCGATGCATTTTTAATGCTGGAAAAGGAAGAAGCCAAGCGAAAGCTGGTAGACGATTATGAAACCCAATCCCTGGACGACTCAGACCACAGTGACGATGATGAGGAACGGGACTATTTGGGGGAAATGGAGCTTAAGGCCCGTGTGATGATTACCGGCGGTGATGAAAAAGAAGAAGCCAAGATGACCCGCGCTGATCGCTTAATGATTCGCAAAGCCATAGTCAATGCGGCCACAGTCAAAAAATCCGCAATAGAAAAAGCCCAACAACAAAATCGCCCTTTAACTGAACGCCAACAACAGGTAATGACAGAAGATGTGGTTGCTGCCATGAATACACTGGCCGATGATCCGGCACTGAATGCCAATAAACGGGAGCGTATTCAGGAAATGGCCGATGCAATGGAACTCTACTGCTCCGGCACCGCAGGCCGCTTTTTTAATCGCCCCGGTCAGGCATGGCCGGAAGCCGATGTCACCATTATGGAAATGGGCATGTTATCCAATGAAGGCTATGAAGATCAGTTGGCTTTAGGCTTTATGGGCCTAATGAACCAGATCAATAGTGTGGTGGAACGTGAACAGTACAGTGATCGCCCTACCATTGTACTGGGCGACGAATCCCACTTGCTTACCACCAATATGCTATTGGCTCCTTTTCTGGTCAAAATTGTAAAAATGTGGCGCAAACTGGGGTCTTGGTTGTGGTTGGCCACCCAAAATATGGAAGACTTCCCCAATGTCGCCAAAAAGCTACTGGGCATGTTCGAGTTCTGGTTTGCAATGGTCTGCCCCAAAGAACAAATTGAACAAATCGCCCGCTTTAAGGATTTAACCGACGAGCAAAAGGCCATGTTACTGGCGGCCAATAAAGAATCCGGTAAATATACCGAAGGTGTGGTACTGGCCGATAAAATCCAGGTACTATTTCGCAACGTCCCGCCACCTCTCGCCCTGGCACTTGCGATGACAGAAAAGCATGAAAAGCGAGAGCGTGCTAAGATTATGGCCGAGCAGGGCTGCACGGAGCTGGAGGCGGTATTTAAGATTGCAGATCAGATTAAGGCATCCCGAATGCACTAACTTCTCTCTATGTAAGCTGTTTTTAATTTACAACCATCTGATCATACAATCGGTGTACATTATAGTTTGGGGTTAAAGCCCTAGCCACACGTAATGAGATATCTAAGTTATTATTTCTAAACTCTATTGGTCGTTTTGTAATAATCGTATCCGCTCTTCGAATTCTTCCTTGTCAATTTCGCCACGGGCAAATCTCGTTTTAAGAATTTCAATTGCTTCTTGCCCAGACTTTGCGTGAGAGCCTGTGCCATGGCCACCTAACCACCGGACGAGAAGCACACCCACTACAATGATGGCGACAATAAATATAATCATCATAAAAGGTCCAAAGACCATTCCGTAACCTTGCCACATCATATGTGGCCCGTAATGGTCACTGCCTTCATGAGCTGAGACGGCTAGGGGAGAAATAAAGAATAGTAAGACGAGTATTCGTTGAGCGATATTTTTCATTTTTGAATTTCCTCTAAATTAGTAATTAGCCTACTATCGATAAGTGAACATTTTTAAAAAATACAGGCTTAACTGCTTTTATTATGGAAAACAATAGGCAAAATCATATTGATTCAGATCATATTAGCTCCTATCGATGACAAATATTAGAAGTCCTTCTTGTCCTTAAAGCTTAATCAACTTACCCCGCACAGCAGGACAATTCTTTTACATCCTTATTAAAGGTTTGGGCGCAGAGCTTAAGGCCTTCAACCATGGTTAAGTAAGGAAACAATTGTTCGGATAATTCTGTTACTGTCATGCGATTGTGGATGGCTAAAGCCGCACTCTGAATCAGCTCTCCGCCTTCATGCGCTAGGATTTGCGCACCAATCAAGCGGCCACTAACTTTTTCAATCACCAGTTTTATAAAACCATCAGTTTCGAAATTGGCCAAGGCGCGTGGTACATAAGCCATCTCCAAAACGCGGCTGTCGGTTGCAATGCCTTGAACGTTGGCTTGTTCTTCTGTGAGACCAACGGTAGCCACTTGAGGATCGGTAAAGATCACCGCTGGCATGGTGGATAAATCCAGTTTGGCATCTCCGCCCGTCATATTGATACCAGCACGGCTACCGGCAGCAGCAGCGACATAGACGAATTGTGGCATGTTGCAGCAGTCTCCGGCGGCGTAAATACCGGGAACATCTGTTTCCATCCGTTCATTAACAACGATTTCACCTTGTTTGTTGGTCGTGACACCCACTACGTTCAGGTTAAGTTGGTCGGTATTGGCGTGTCGCCCTGTGCTTACCAGCAAACGATCGCAGTGTAGATCACGATCGCTGGTGTTAGTTTCCACTGTAATTTGGTTTCCATCGTGGGTTACCTTGGTAGCTTGCGTGTTCTTTAATACTCGAATGCCTTCTTTTTCAAAACATTCGGTGAGCTTTTCACCAAGTAAGGGATCGTCCCGATAAAGCAATGTATGTCTTGCCAATACCGTGACTTCACTGCCTAAACGCCGATAAGCCTGGGCAATTTCCAGCGCTACCACTGATGAACCAATGACTAGCAGGTGCTGCGGTAATTCCTCGGCAAACAGCGCTTCAGTAGAGGTCCAGTAAGGCACTTTCTGTAAAGATGTGGGGGTTAATCCATCAATAGAAGGAATAGTTGGCGTGGAGCCGGTGGCGATCAGGATTTTATCGGTGTGAACTTCCTGTTCGGTTCCATCATTTTTTCTGACTAACAAGGTGTTCGAATTTTTAAATTTTGCCCAACCTTTAAGTAAACTAAGAGTCGGATTTGTCTCCAGAATATTTTGGTACTTTGCCGTGCGCAGCTCTTCAATCCGAGCGGTCTGCTGCTGAGCCAACAAGGAGCGACTCAATCGGGGCGCATGATTTTCTAATCCCACAAAGGGATTGTGACGTTGCTGCTCAGCCAGTTGCGCGGCCCGGATCAGGATCTTTGAGGGCACACAGCCGACGTTGACACAACAGCCGCCAATGACATCTGCACCTTCGATGAGAGTCACTTTAGCGCCGCCTTCGGCAGCCTTGATCGCGCAGGCAAATGCCCCTGAACCGCTGCCAATAATAGCCACCTGCAATTCTTCTGCGTTCTCATCTTTGGTTAAACCTGTGGTATTGTCCGGTACGACGACTTTAGCTGTATAGCCCAGTGCCTCGACGGCATCGAACAGGATTTTCTCATGGATCTCGGTGCTGGTTTCGATGACGGCATTAGCATCGTCATAAGAAACCCTAGCGTTGGTAACGCCCGCAATGGCAACTAGAGCCTCTTGAATAGGGTAGGTGCAACTTGCACACGTCATCCCAGAGATAGAAAGTGTGATCATGTATGCCTCTTTATTTGGCTTTGTTCGAATGGTGGGCTAGAAAAGAAATTGGCGTTTCCAATCCTGTATTCATTGGATTTAGAAATATCAATTTTCTCTGTCTTGACCACGACTGGTATGGCTGCGCTGGATATTCCACTTTCGGTAAAGCGCGTAGAGCGTTAATCCTAAGAAAAACGCCAGCCCAGGAAGCAGTACATAATCCAAATAGCCAACCACTGAAGACATTCCCAACACTCCAAGTAGAAGTACTAGTATTGGCGTGAAGCAACATAAGGCGGCAATGACCGTGCCGATAATACCTGTGAACAGAAGTCTTTTATTATTCATGAAAGTTACTCTTTTATTGTGGAGGGATAGCCTGCATTGGTGGTGGCTTCAATCAAGGTATTGGCACTTGTCTTTTCATCATCAAAGGTTACCACTGCTTTCCTATCCTCATAACTGACCTTCGCATGGGACACTCCATCCACTTGAGTCAGCGCCTTTTTCACCGTGATCGGACACATGGCGCAGTACATGGTAGGTAAATCCAGGGTCACGGTTTGCGGTTTGGCCCAGGCAGTCAAGCTGGTGGCAAAGAGCACTAACAAAAGGGCAAGTTTTTTCATGGAATATTCTCCAGTAGGTGATTGGGATTTACTGTCAAGCAACCAAGAGGATCCAATAGTTGCTAGTAACAATTACCAGCACGAGTAGAGCGCTTATCCAAAAGATTACCTGACGGCGTTGACGTACTTGCGGAACGGCACAAGCAGAGCCTGGTTCGCAGGATTCTATGGGGCGGTAAACTTTCCACCCAGCCCAACTAAATAGGATCAGCACTACAAGGATAAAAAGGGGGCGATAAGGTTCGAGCAGTGTGAGATTACCGATCCAGGCCCCACTAATACCTAACGTCAGCAACAGGAAGGGGCCGACGCAACACAATCCAGCGCCGATGGCAGCCGCAATACCACCTAATAACGGTAGATTAGAATCGTTTTTTGACATCACTTACTCCACTTGCTTTGTTCCAGTAGAGTAAGTCTAAACGCCGTACTCTAGTACGGAGTCAAGCAGGAATAAATCAGAGCGATTTTTTATCTTCAGGAAGAAGAGAGTCGATAATGGGGCAATGGGTTTGGTCGGAGTTGGCTGCGCATTGGTTTAACAAATCATTGAGGACGATTTCCAAGCGACACAGATCGGCCATCTTGGCACGGACACTGATCAGCTTGTGAGAAGCCATGTCTTGTACTTCTTGACAGGGGGTATTATCTAGCAGCAACAGATGGGATATTTCCTCTAAAGTAAAACCCAGTTCTTGGGCACGCTTGATAAACTGAATCCGGTTCAGGGTTGTTACGGGATAGCGACGATAACCCTCGGCTGGTTTATCGGGTTGCTCGATAAGATCACGCCGCTCGTAATAGCGGACAGTCTCGACATTGACACCTGCCGACTTAGCTAATTGACTGATTGTATACATTTAGGTTTTATTCTCCGTACTTAAGTACGGAAGATTGTAATCCAAAAGTAGATAAACCCCAATAAAGCCTTTGCTTACGTTTTCGTCCTGTTGGACTTCACACTCCGTTAACAAGACACGTTATTTACCTCTCGACGCTCCTTAAGTGCTTGGCGCACAATTTGAATCGCAGATGATAGAAATAAACCCGACATAATTGCTGCAACAATCAGATCAGGCCAGCGACTGGCTGTACCCCAAACACTCAATGCAGCGATCATAACGGCCAGATTACCAATCGCATCATTACGAGAACACAACCAGACCGATCGGACATTCGCATCTCCATCTTTGTAGCGAACTAGAATGAGTACACTGGCAAGGTTGGTCATAAGCGCTAAAAAGCCAATCACTCCCATTATTTCTGCTTCTGGGATATCAACATAAAAAACACGGTGAATAGTAGACCCTAATACCCACATTCCCATTAAAAAAAGACTAGCGCCTTTAAACAGAGCTGCGTTGGTTCGGACTTGAATGGACGCACCAATAACGGCTAATGAAATACCGTAGGTGAGTGCATCACCCAAAAAGTCAAGAGCATCTGCTTGGAGTGCCTGCGACTTCGCCAGCTGTCCCGCCGTAATCTCAACAACAAACATGATCGCGTTCAATGCGATAACAAGCCATAAACGCCGTTTGTAATCTGCTGAAATACCGTCAAATTTTGCGTTATTTTCACAACATTTAGCCATTGAAAAACTCCATATTGAAACCTGATTAATTGCAGTATAATATCTCTAGTTACTAGAGGTTCAAGGTGTTTTTTATGTTTTCTATAGGCGAGCTTGCAAAACAAACTAAGGTTAAGATTCCTACAATTCGTTACTATGAGAGTATCGGGTTATTAGCCCCAGCCGAACGTACGGAAGGAAATCAGCGACGTTACACGGCAGAAGGGCTTGAGCGCTTAGGTTTTATTAAGCATGCAAGAGATCTTGGTTTTTCAGTTGAGTCAATTTTGTCGTTGATTGAGCTACAAGAGCATCCAGATCGATCGTGTTATGCAGCGACGAAACTCGCTGAAACGCAACTTTATGATGTTCGAGCAAAGATTAAACAATTGTCATCGCTAGAGCAGGAATTGGCCCGTATATCAACAGGTTGTCGTGGTGATGGTGTATCAGGCGAGTGTTATGTTTTGGCATCTTTGGCCGATCATAAGTTATGTAATCGGGAGCACTCATTAGTGGATAGCAGATAATGGTTAGTGCTGGTTAGCTTACAGGTAACTTCCTCCTAAACGTCTATTTAATACGAGTTCCACCGCACATTTATAGTATGTTATTGATGCCTTAAATCAATACGAGTTGTATCATAAGCTATCCGTATAAATAATATTCAATAGATGTGACGGGTCAATGCGTGGAGACAATATGGCAATATCATTCAAGCTTCGTCTATTAGTTTCAGCAGTCATTACTACTAGTTTGTTGGCGTTAATCACTTTCAGCCAAAACAGCAAAGCTGAATCAAGCTTAGAAAAACTGCGGAATCAATTACGGCCAATGGATATTTACAAAAGCCCTAGCTGTGGTTGCTGCGATGCTTGGGTTGATCATCTTAGCGAAGCAGGATTGAGAACCCGTATTCATCACCCCAAGAACCTTGATAAAGTGAAAAGGCAACTGGGTATATCACCACAATACCAAGCTTGCCATACTGGTGTAAAAAGTGGCTTTTTCTTTGAAGGCCATATTCCTGCGGAGGTGGTTCAACATTTTCTTTTACACAAGCCCGTTAATGCTATAGGCCTCGCGGTACCGGATATGCCCATGGGCAGTCCAGGTATGGATGTAGATGGTAGTTATAGTCCATACGATGTGTTACAAATTAACAAAAATGGAAGTAGCTCAATCTATGCACGGGTCTCTATCGAAGGCATTATCTATTCGAAGGCAAATGACAAATAAACTGTACTTCATTTGCTTTTCAAATGACTTCCTAGAGAGAGAAATTTTTAGAACTCTTTTATAATATGGTATGCTATCTAGCATAATCCTTTTAATCGAAACGCATAAATAGGTGAAGCACATAACTCGCCACTACTTAGTTTATTTATTGACAGTGTTGATTGCTCTGCAGTCAGTGGTTGCTATGGCTGATGTACATGATTTCAATCAATCTGGGTCGGAGCATCTGGCGTTTGATCATTCACACCACGTTGTGGATACTCAAAACTATAGCCATCAATCTACTCAGCAAATACCCGACAAGCATAGCCAATTGGCATACGATTGTTCTCATTGCTGCCACTGTCATGGGCATACTTCCATGGTACTAACCGGAACGACGTTACAGGTGGCTGCTTTGTCCTTAGAAAGCGCCCCGACCGACTTTCAAGCTAACCTCATTTCTAGTTTTCCTCCCTCTTTGTTTCGCCCTCCGATCGCTTAAATACGTCACAAACCACCTCACTAGTCACTGTAGCTATTATTTGTCACAGTGAATGTTTGGTATTTATTTTAGGGTGGTATCGGGATAAAAGTTGCCTTTCATCCAAATAAACCTCAACCACCTCAAAAACCTGTGCACGAGCAAACCGTAGCACGTTGAATATAAGGATCATCATTATGAGACGATTTAATTGGCCCTGTAGAGTCTTGGCCTTATTTACCGCTTGTCTGTTTCTTGTACCTCTGTTTGGACATGCGCAATCCTCCAGCTGGAATGCTTGGCTAGCATCTCAAATACAGCAGCACCCCGATATTATCGCTGCTCGTGAGCAGTGGTTAGGTGCCAACGCCAGTGCTGATGCCGCTGAACAACCGCTCTACAACCCTGAGTTGTCAGCTGAACTGGAGCGTAACGGTGATGAAGACAACTACCTTGTTGGCGTTGAGCAAACCATCGATTGGTGGGACAAGCGGGGCGCAAAACGACAGCAAGCGAGCCACTTGCGAACGGCGGCTGAAGCACTGTATCGGCAACAAGTACAGGACAAAACCGCAGAGTCATTAGATGCGCTGCTTGAGTGGCATTTCGCTAACCGCGCCGCTGTGATTGCTCAGGCACAACAGCAGCAACTGAATACTCTGCTCGAACTGGTGGAAAAACGCCAACAGGCCGGTGATCTGAGTAGTATTGATGCTGAACTCACTTTTTTGTCCCTTTCACAGCAACTGCTCCAAGTCGCAGAGGTAGACGTCGCCTTGCAAAAGGCTCAAATCCGAGTGCGTGAGCTACTACCAGAATGGTCACCAGAGCGAGGCGGTATTCCCGATGATTTCTGGCCGTCTCATTTTGATTCAGTCACAGATCAGGAATTGCTCAAACATCCGGCTGTCGCCAGCGCCTATGACAATTGGCAGTCGTTTAAAGAAGAAGTCAAGGTAGCAAAGCGTGCCGCCAAGGCAGAACCCACTGTGGGCGTTAATGCTGGCCGTGATGGTGACGAAAACGTAGTAGGTTTAACGTTTTCTATCCCACTGAATGTCCGCAATAATTTCAATGCTGAAACCCGCGCAGCTGAAAGTAAAGCGCTGGAAGCAGAGGCCCGCTTTCAAGCCCTTTTCCGTAAACAGCGTTTTAACTGGCAAACTGCGCACAACACTTGGCAGAGCTATGCACAACAATACCGCCGCTGGCAAACAGTGGCACAGGGTCGGGTAGAGAACAGTGCCGAACTGCTGGAACGGCAGTGGCGTAGCGGTGATCTATCTACTTCCAATTATTTACTGGCCTTAAATCAACGTGCCGAAAGCCTTTTGGCCGGTATTGAATTAGAAAAACAAACACAACATGCACTAACCGAAGTATTACAGCAATCAGGTCGTCTAAATATCAAGACAATACCCGCAACTTCCGCAACCAATCAATAACAGGACTATAACGATGAATAAAACACTACTCGCTATTCTAATTGCTGGCCTAACTATAACGTCCATAGGTCATGCGCAGGGAACTAGTGCTAAGCACAAACATGACGACCATAAATCAAGTACTAATCATGGTCACGATGATCATCAATCAGATACTAAGCACAATCATGATGACCACAAATCTCACGATAACAACGGTCATGATAATCACAAATCTGATGCGGAGCATAATCATGAAGATAGTCATGGTGATCATAAGTCCGATGGTGGGCATGGCCATGATTCACACAAATCAGATGACAAGCACAAATATGGTAATCACAAGTCTGGTGTCAGTCTCAAGGGTGACGAAAACCTTTTAGCAAGTATTGGATTGGAAACGAATACGTTTAAGGACCTATTGCAGCAATCAGGTCGCCTACATACTGCAACAATACTCGCCATTTCGTCGGCTAATTAATATCAGGACTCTAAAAATGAACAAAACACTCATTGCACTTTTGATCGTCGGTCTGACAGCAACCACGGCAGGCCACGCTCAGGAATCTAGTACCCAACATAACCATGATGAGCACAAATCTAGCACTGAACATGAGCACGATGACCATAAATCGGATAAGGAGCATGCCCATGACGATGACCATCAATCAGAGGCTGAGCACAAACATGATGATCATAAAGCTAGCACGGGGCATGAGCATGATGATCACAAATCGGATAAAGAACATGCCCATCACGATGACCATAGCTCTGAGACTAAAGGAGGCCATGATGACCATCAATCAGAGACTAAGCACAAGCATGATGATCATAAAGCTAGCACCGGACATGAACACGATGATCACAAATCAGATAAAGAGCATGCCCATAACGATGACCATAGTACTCAAACTAAGGGCGGTCACGACGACCATAGTGATGAACATGGGCACGGTGGCCACGAAGAATCATCATCCGCATCACTTAATACTGAGCAATTAACACTCGCGGGTATTCGAGTCGAAGCACTGAGTGCAAAACCCGTCAATTATCAACTCTACGCGCCTGGAGAGATTCTCTCTAACGGCTACACCAGTTACCGGGTATCACCTCGTGTGGCATCAGTTGTTTTACGACGTCATGTGGCCTTAGGCGATCATGTCAAACAAGGTCAGCCACTCGTCACACTGTTCAGCGAAAATGTGGCGCAGGCACAGGCCAGCTACCGTACGGCTTGGCCTGAGTGGAAAAGGGTGCGAGAGTTGGGGCGTAAAACAGTGGGTGAAAAGCGTTATATCAACGCCAAGACTGATTTTGAGGCAGCACAAGCAACGCTTCAGGCATTTGGTTTGACCTCATCAGATTTGCGATCATTGACCTCGCAGAAAACCTTGTCATTGGGAGAATACACATTACGTGCCGAAATCGACGGTGCGGTACTTACCGATGATTTCGAGCAAGGACAGCGTATCGATGCAGGTGCCCCTTTGATTACATTGGCAGATGAAAAGCAATTGTGGGTAGAGGCCCACTTATCCTCTAAGACCTCGTTAACATTGGGCGCAGGTACGCAGGCCGAAGTGGTCGCAGGTGATGTACGTGTAAAAGCGACGGTGACTCAAGAAGCACACACTATCGATCCAGTCACCCGTACCCGCACAGTACGTTTGTTGGTGGATAACGCAGAACACCGTTTACACCCAGGCCAGTTTGCTGAGGTGTTTTTTCGCTTTCGCACGGAAAAACCCGTATTGGCCGTACCCGAAACGGCATTAATGCGCAGTGCGGACGGTGACTGGACCGTATTTGTAGAGGATCACCCAGGGGAATTCCAGCCGGTAGAAGTTGAATTACATCGCTCGCTTGGACAATTGCGTGAAATCAGCGGTATTGAGCCAAATACCCGCATCGTGACCAAAGGAGCCTTCTTTGTTGCGTCACAAATAGCCAAAGGCGGTTTTGATCCGCATAACCATTAATCTGTAGGAGGCCCCATGTTTAACCGAATTATCGACTGGGCGGTCACCAACCGATTACTGGTGGTGATAGCCCTTATAACACTAACGATTAGTGCCATTTTTATTATTCCCAAACTGAATCTGGATGCGTTTCCGGATGTCACCAACGTGCAGGTATCGGTCAATACTGAGGCACCGGGTTTGGCTGCCGAGGAAGTGGAACAGTTAATTACTTTTCCCATTGAAGCGGTAATGTACGCTCTTCCCGATGTAGAGGAGGTACGTTCTATCTCCAAAACCGGCTTATCCGGTGTGACTGTCGTCTTTAAAGAAGGTACGGATATCTACTTTGCTCGACAACTGGTGTTTGAACGGCTTCAGGCCGCCAAAGAATTGATTCCCGAAGGCGTTGGTACACCAGAGATGGGGCCCAATACCTCAGGCTTGGGCCAAGTCTATCAATATTTATTAGTCGCGGAACCCGGTGCCGGTTTTGATGCGATGGCGCTGCGCAGTCTTAATGACTGGGTGGTTAAATTGCTATTGATCCCTGCGGAAGGGGTGACTGATGTACTCTCTTTTGGCGGCGATGTTCGCCAATACCAAGTGAACCTAAATCCATCCCGACTCATGTCTTACGGCCTGTCTCAAGACGATGTGATATCTGCCCTTGAAGATAACAATACCAATGTGGGTGGCTGGTATATGGATCGAGGCCAAGAACAGCTCGTGATTCGTGGTACGGGTTGGCTTGATCATGGCAAAAAGGGATTGGAGCAAATTGGCCAAGTACCGCTGAAAACGATCGACGGTATAACGGTCACCGTCGCTGATGTAGCCAAGGTGGAATTAGGCAGCGAAATTCGCCAAGGTGCCGTAACCATGACACGAAAAACCAGCGATGGCACCGCAGAAAATCTTGGTGAAGTGGTTTCCGGTATTGTACTCAAACGTATGGGAGCCAATACCAAAGCGACTATCGATGCCGTCGAAGACCGCGTGGAACGTATCAATCAAGCCCTACCGGAAGGGGTTCACTTTGATGCCTTTTATAATCAGGCAGACCTGATTACACAAGCGGTGCAAACCGTCGTTAACGCCTTGTTGCTCGCCTTTGTTTTTATCGTGGTGATCCTCGCCTTATTTTTGATGAACTTGCGCGCTACTTTTTTGGTGTTGATCTCTATTCCGATTTCTATCGGTATCGCCTTAATGGTGATGTCGTGGTTTGGTTTGTCTGCCAACCTGATGTCCTTAGGAGGAATCGCGGTGGCTATCGGTATGCTGGTGGATGGCTCGGTTGTGATGGTGGAGAATATGTTCAAGCACCTAACTCATCCAGATGCTGAACATGATGCACAGCGAGCAACACGCGTAGGCAGCGATGATAAAGATCCTGTTGATGCCGCACATGATAATCACGGTATTGCATTACGATTACAAGAAGCGGGCAAAGAAGTTGCACGCCCTATCTTTTTCGCAACGGCGATTATTTTAGTGGTGTTTATGCCGCTGTTTAGTTTTGAAGGTGTCGAAGCCAAACTCTTTCAGCCTATGGCTGTCAGTATTATGCTCGCCATGCTTTCAGCGGTATTGGTGGCCTTGATTATTGTGCCCGCCTTAGCGACATACCTTTTCCGAAAAGGGGTTCGCCAACGAGACAGCTTTATTTTAAAGCCACTCGATATGCTTTACCGTAAGGGATTATCTTGGGCGATGAACCATAGCAAAGTGGTGGTAGCTATTGCTGGCATTATGGTGGTCGCTGCGGCACTGGTTTTACCACGTTTAGGCACCGAGTTCGTACCGGAATTGGAGGAGGGTACGATCAACTTGAGAGTCACGCTCGCGCCGTCTTCCAGTCTGGACACTGCGCTAGAAGTTGGCCCCAAGTTGGAAGCCATGCTGATGGAATTTCCGGAGGTGACGTATGCCTTGTCGCGTATTGGTCGAGCTGAGATCGGTGGTGATCCTGAACCCGTCAATAATATTGAGATTTATATCGGGCTAAAACCGGTACCAGAATGGACCAGTGCCAGCAATCGCTATGAACTGCAATCACTGATGGAACATAAGCTGGAACAACACCCCGGTTTGCTGCTCAATTTCTCGCAACCGATTGCGACTCGCGTAGATGAATTGTTGTCGGGTGTTAAAGCACAACTGGCGATTAAATTGTTTGGCCCAGACTTGGCTGTATTGGCTGAAAGAGGGCAAGCTATTGAAGCAGTGGTGAAAGAGATTGACGGTGCTCGCGATGTGGCCATGGAACAAATTGTCGGTGAATCACAACTGGTGGTAAAACCCCATCGACGTATTCTGTCCCGATATGGATTGGCTGTCAGCGATGTGATGGAGTTGGTGCGTGAAGGGTTGGGTGGTGCCAGTGCAGGCCAGGTCATTAATGGCAATGAGCGTTATGATATCTATGTACGGTTCGCCGAACGTTTTCGACAAGACCGTGAAAGCATTGCTGACCTGCGTTTGCAAGCCCCGTCTGGTGCTTGGGTGCGTCTTGGTGATGTCGCTGAAGTGACTATCGAATCTGGCCCACCTCAAGTGCGTCGTGATGACGTGCAGAGACGCGTGGTGATACAAGCCAATGTTCAAGGGCGTGATATGGGTAGTGTGGTAGAAGATATTCGTCAAGTCATTGCCGATGAAGTAGACCTGCCGACGGGCTATTCCGTTGACATCGGTGGACAATTTGAAAACCAACAACGGGCACAAAAACGCTTGTCACTAGTTGTACCTGTATCGCTGGGATTAATTGCTTTACTGCTTTACTTTGCTTTTGCCTCGGTCGGTCAGGCTATGCTTATTCTAGTGAATGTACCGCTAGCAGTCATTGGTGGTGTATTTTCATTGTGGATATCTGGCCAGTATTTATCGGTACCCAGTTCAGTAGGTTTTATTACTTTATTTGGTGTGGCTGTATTGAATGGTGTCGTGATGGTAGAAAGTATCAACCAACGGATTGCGGATGGCTTAGCCGTGGCCGATGCGGTATTTGATGGCGCTACGTCTAGACTGAGACCGGTACTGATGACGGCAATTACCTCAGCGTTAGGTCTTATACCAATGTTACTCTCGCAAGGCGTCGGCGCAGAAATACAAAAGCCATTGGCCAGTGTAATTGTGGGTGGGTTAATCACTGCGACATTTTTAACCCTGTTTGTATTGCCTGTTTTATTTGCCTGGTTTTCAAAAGGTAAGTTAAAGGACATGGCGTAATCACTGCCTCTAGCTAAAGGTCATACTGCCGTTACCATTTCGGTGGCGGCAGTAATCAATGTACGGAATGCCTATGCACCATCATACTCATTGGCAATATCAAGGTAGTGTATTGACACATCACTGGGCGATTTTGTTAAAAAGGTACGAACCTGAGTTCTTTACGAGGGGATAAACATATGCAAAATACAATCATTATTTTTTTAAGCGTTTACTTTATCTGTTTCTTTGGGTTTGCCGTTGTATTCAGGAACTTTGTTGTTGCAAAGAAAACCGGAGTAAACGCCTTTAAACTCAACCAAAAAACGGGGGCCGAATCAATTACTGGCTGGTACTTTAAATTTCTACCTCTGGTTTCCCTCCTTGTGCTTATTCTTTATAGCTTTCTCCCAAACGTATATCAATCTATCGGGGCAATCGACTTGATGAACCATGCTGGCATTCAGTGGATTGGAATGGGCGTAATGATTGTTTCGCTTGTTTGGGTGCTGACAGCACAATCGCAAATGGGCGCGTCATGGAGAATCGGAATTGATCATGAAACAAAGACAGAATTTGTTCAGAAAGGCTTGTTCAAATATTCACGAAACCCCATTTTTGTCGGTGTTATTTTCATTTCCTTCGGGTTTTTTCTGTTACTCCCCAATCCACTGACGTTAACAATACTTGCCCTCGATATTGCATTGATTCAAATACAAGTGGCCATGGAAGAAGAGTATTTAACAAAACAGCACGGACAACACTATATTGAGTATTGCCAGCATGTCCGGCGCTGGCTGTAGCTATAAAATAAATCAAGACATTCTCAATTAGTAGGAATCTGTATGGACTGGAAAATATTTTTAACGATATTCGCTTCAGTATTTATCGCTGAACTCGGTGATAAAACGCAGCTAGCAACAATGCTATTCGCAGCGGATAAAGATGTCAGTAAGTACACTGTCTTTATTGCCGCCTCAGCTGCGCTAATTGTGGCGTCTGCTTTGGGTGTACTCGCCGGTAGTTTTCTAACGGAATACATAAATGAGAAATACTTACATTATATCGCCGGTATCGGTTTTATCGGCATTGGGGTATTCACACTCTATAACGCATAGAGTGTGATCCAATACTTTATACTAAAGACGCCAACTCCAAGTGTAAAATAAGTTAACAGAGAAATATCATGAGTTTTTTATGGTTTGCTGTCGCCGCCATTTTTGAAATTGCCGGATGCTACACGTTTTGGATGTGGTACAAACTCG
>JBOEHG010000007.1:0-74248 GCA_050633825.1 Cellvibrionaceae bacterium
GAGGGGAGGAAAGTCCGGGCTCCATGGAGACACGGTGCCGGGTAACGCCCGGCGGGGGCGACCCCAGGGACAGTGCCACAGAAAGCAAACCGCCGTCCGCCTCTCGAGGCAGGCGGTAAGGGTGAAAGGGTGCGGTAAGAGCGCACCGCGCAGCTGGCAACAGACTGCGGCATGGTAAACCCCACTCGGAGCAAGACCAAATAGGAATCCTATTGCCTCAGGTGACGAGCCTGTAGGTAAAAGGCGTGACCCACGCTGGATTCGGGTAGGTTGCTAAAGGTGTATGGTGACATGCACCGTAGATGAATGATTGTCCTCGACAGAACCCGGCTTACAGGCCGACTCCAATTTATCCCCTCTTTGGGTTCTTTTCTCAGCTTGAGTACCCATTTGATCAGTTTATATACCTTTATATAGCGTACTCTTCTTAAAGCTAAACACGCAAAGAAGTAAAAAATCTCATACTTAAAGTAATACTTTAAGTGTTGCCTCTACTGCACTGTTTTGGATCACCTAATCGGATTTTCCTCTCTTCCCTTCGTTACACTTTTCATGGTTTTTGACGCAAGTTTCTGTTTTTTCAGCGCTTTTTCGCGACCACTTTCCTTGACTTTGTTCTGTGGCGGCATATAGTGTCAGAATGTGGTTAAAAGTGGGTTTTTGTGGTTCTTGGTGGTCAAAAGTGATTTAACGCGATCGCAGTCCCCATGAAGTGGTTGTTTAACCCAGATTGAGATTTTCTCTTACATTTATTTAAAAAAAGAGGCAGTAATAGATTTTGAGTATGTTTTATGGCAGTCATGCAATCAACATGGATGCGAAGGGTCGTATAGCGATCCCTGCTCGCGTGCGTGAGTTGTTGCAAGAGTGCTGTGAAGGTCATGTTGTATTGACTGCGCATACAGAAAACCGTTGTTTGCATTTATTTCCAGAGAATCAATGGCAAGAGATTTTACCTAAAATTGAGGCTTTGCCAACATTTAATAAGATATCACGACGTGCCAAATTATTGCTGATGGGGCATGCCAGTCCTTTGGAGCTTGATGGTAATGGTCGGGTTTTGGTTCCGCCAACCTTAAGAGAGTATGCCGGCCTAGAGAAAAAGCTGATGTTGGTTGGTCAGGGGAAAGGTTTGGAGCTATGGAGCGAAGAGAAGTTCGCTCATTATATTGATGCATCTGTCGATGATGAAGATATGCCGGAAGGCATGCAAACATTGGCCTTGTAGTTAGGCGCTTTCATTATGAAACAAGAAGAAAGCGGCCATGTCACTGTTTTATTGCAGGAGGCAGTAGAAGCATTAATTACAGATAGAAATGGTTTCTATGTGGATGGCACTTTTGGCCGGGGTGGCCACAGTAGTTTGATTTTAGGGGGGCTGTCCGAAGGTGGCCGCTTGCTTGCGATTGATAAAGATGAGCAAGCGGTTACCGTCGGCAGTTTACGTTTTTCTGATGAGCCTAGATTTGAAATTGTTCAGGGTTCATTTGCTCGCTTGAAGTCTTGGTTAAATGAGCGAGAGAAAATGGGCGAGGTGACAGGTCTGTTATTGGACCTTGGTGTTTCCTCTCCTCAGTTAGATCAGGCCGAAAGAGGTTTTAGTTTTTTACAGGACGGCCCGCTCGATATGCGAATGGATGATCAGTCGGGTCCGACAGCAGCGGATTGGGTTAATGCTGCAAGCGAAGAAGAAATTGTTCGTGTTTTGAAAGAGTATGGCGAGGAACGTTTTGCTCGACGAATGGCAAGGGCTATTTTACGCGAACGTACAGAAGAGCCTATAGAAACAACGGCCAGATTGGCAAAAATTATTGCTGAAGCCAATCCAGCTTGGCAAAAGGGAAAGCATCCTGCGACCCGCGCGTTTCAGGCGATCCGCATACATGTTAATAATGAGTTGCAAGAATTGGATGAGGTCTTGGAGCAGGCATTGGATATGTTGGCTATAGGTGGCCGATTGGTTGTGATTAGCTTCCACTCTTTGGAAGATAGGCGTGTTAAGCGATTTATTAATCATCATGAAAAGGGAGATGTATTGCCAATGGGAGTGCCAGTAACAGACGACCAATTAAATAAGCGTTTACGTCGGTTGTCGAAAGCAGTTAAAGCGGGGAAGGCTGAGTTAGAGCGAAACCCCCGGGCACGCAGTGCGGTTATGCGTGTCGCGGAAAAAATTGCATAAGAGCTGTTTGGAAGGGTGATGAATAAACAAGGTGTGCGGAAGCATTTTCTTAGTGGCAGGGTGCTATTGCTTATTGCTACTTTGTGGTTGCTTGTTATCGCGTCGGCTTTGGCTGTTGTTTATGTTACCTATGATACGCGTGTTAAGTTTAATGAGCTTGAGACTTTGCGTCGAGAGCAAAGTCAATTGCAGGTTGTTTGGGGGCAGTATTTATTAGAAGAAAGTACTTGGGCTGCATACGGCAGGATTGAAAAATTAGCGGAAGATAAATTGTTAATGCAAGTCCCCAAAGCCGAAGACATTATTATGGTAATGCCAAAAGGGCGTTCAGATGAAGGCTAATCCTAAGTCTGCAAAAATTGTTCGTTGGCGCTTTTATGGCGTTTTGTCGGCTCTCTTTGCCTTGCTGATTTCTCTCGTTTGGCACCTTGCTTCTATTCAGATACTGCCGAATGAATCCCAAGGTTATAAATTTTTACAGCATCAAGGTTTGGTGCGTACTCTTCGCTCTGAATCTATTCCCGCCCTTAGAGGCGTTATCACCGATCGTCACGGAGAACCCTTAGCTGTTAGTACGCCGGTTGTTTCCTTGTGGGCTCATCCTAAAGAGTTGCAGTCGGATAAAGAAAATTTACCGGCTTTAGTTAAATCGTTGAATTTAACCCTAGGGGATTTAAAAGATAAGCTTCAGCGCTTTCGTGATAAAGAGTTTATGTATTTGCGTCGTCATCTAACGCCGGCTGATGCAGAAAAAGTGTTGGCTTTACAGATACGCGGTGTTTATGCCCAGCGAGAGTACAGACGTTTTTACCCTGCGGGGGAGGTTGCCGCGCATCTGGTGGGCTTTACTAATATTGATGATTCCGGTCAAGAAGGTTTAGAGCTTGCTTATGATCAATGGTTGACTGGCGAGAATGGCAAAAAGCAAGTGTTGAAAGATTTGCGAGGCCGAGTATTTAAAGACGTTAATTTGATTTCAGCCGCTAAGGCAGGAAAAGATATCGCCTTAAGTATTGATTTGCGCTTGCAATATTTGGCTTATAAAGAATTGAAAGAGGCTGTTAAGGCGCACCGAGCAAAGTCTGGCTCGGTTGTATTGTTGGATGCGAAAACGGGTGAAGTGTTGGCTATGGCTAATCAACCTTCATATAACCCCAATGATCGTCGAGGAATTAAGGCTAGCATGTTAAGAAATCGTGCTATGACAGATCAGTTTGAACCGGGCTCAACAATGAAGCCCTTAACTGTTATGGCTGCATTAGAAACGGGGCGCTTCAAGCCATCAACACAAATAGATACTCACCCCGGTCACCTGCGGGTAGGAAGAAAGACACTCTTAGATCCTGTCAATTACGGTGTAATGGATGTTGCTAAAATTTTACAAAAATCAAGTCAAGTGGGTTTGACCAAAATTAGTTTGGGCCTTGAAGGTGAGACGATTCGGGATATGTTTTTTCGTGCTGGCTTAGGTCAGGATACCGGCACAGGTTTTCCCGGAGAATCAACGGGTTTGCTTCCTAATTATGCTAAATGGCAGCCAATTGTTCAGGCTAACTTTTCATTTGGTTATGGGGTTTCGTTGACAGCTTTACAGTTGGCTCAAGCTTATAGTGTGATTGCTAATGATGGCGTTAAAAAACCAGTGTCGCTACTAAAGCTAGCTGGCGCGCAACAGAGCGACGTTGTTGTGAGCCCTGGGATCGCGAAACAAGTTGCCACTATGTTACAAAAAGTAGTTGAGCCTGGTGGTACTGGGACTCGAGCTAATATAGAAGCGTATCAGGTAGCGGGTAAAACGGGAACTATTCATAAAGTAGGGCGCCAGGGTTACGCTGATGATCGCTACTTATCTCTATTTGCCGGGTTCGCTCCGGCTAGTGATCCTCGCCTAATTGCCGTGGTTGCGATTAATGAACCTAGTAGTGGTCAGTATTTTGGGGGTGAAGTGGCTGCGCCGGTTTTTTCGGCATTGGTTGAGCGTGGTTTGCGTTTAATGCAGGTGCCTCCAGTGACAGCCTCGCAATCGATTTCATCGCAACAGACTAAAGTTGTTAAAAAGGTTAAGCCTTCTGCTAAACCTTTGCAAAATACCCCAGTGCAGGAGCCAGTCACGTGATGGCTTCTAACAAAAAAACAGTGATAAAACGTTTAGGTGAATTATTGCCTGACAATGTTTTAACGGAAGCATTCGCAAATATAGTTGTGTCCGGTTTGACCATTGATAGTAGATCTGTAAAAGATGGTTATGTCTTTGTTGCTATGCAAGGCGTACAGGTGCATGGCCGACAATTTGTAGAGCAAGCCATTAACAATGGTGCCGTTGCTATCTTGATTGACGCTTCCGATGAGCCGGTAGAAGCGTCGATTCCAGTGATTACAGTCGCTAATCTGGAGATGTATTTGAGTCAGATGGCAAGCTATTTTTATGGGAACCCCTCTACAAAAATTCCTGTTGTTGGTATTACAGGAACGAATGGTAAAACAACATGCTCTCAATTATTGGCGCAATGTTTGGCTCATTTGAAAGTCCCTTGCGGTGTTATGGGAACTTTAGGTTATGGTTTGTTTAAGTCTTCTGTTGACAATATTGCTGAAAACTTGCAATCAACGGGTATGACTACAGCGGATGCTATTCGCACCCAATCTATTTGTGCAGAGTTGGTTGATAGTGGCGCTCAGTATATGGTAATGGAAGTTTCTTCCCATGGTTTGTGCCAACATAGAGTGGCTGCAATTGATATTGATACAGCCGTATTTACCAATTTGTCTCATGACCATTTAGATTATCATGGCAACATGCTTGAGTATGGTCAGGCAAAATCACGTTTGTTTTCTATGGCTTCTGTATCTAATGCAATAATTAATCAAGATGATGATTATGCTGAAATATTAATCGAGACCATTCCTGATAATGTTAAGGTCATTACTTACAGTTTGTCTGATGCGGAATCAAATGTTGAGCGTTCTGAAAATCATTTCTCTTTATCAAGTATTACCATGGGCGAACAAGGCATGGAGGCAACATTAGTTGTCGACCAACATTCTTTCCCAATAAAAACTCCTTTAATTGGTCAGTTTAATTTAAGTAATTTATTGGCAGTGGTGTCTACTCTTACAGTTTACGATATTGCTATAAACGATATTGTTAGTGCTATCGCCACGCTCAAATCTGTTCCTGGTCGAATGGAGTTGATCCCCAACCAATTAGGTTTGCGCGTTGTTGTTGATTTTGCACATACTCCTGATGCGTTAAAGAGTGCATTGTTAGCGCTATCACCTCATAAAAAAGGCAAAGTATGGTGTGTGTTTGGCTGCGGTGGTGATAGAGATCGAGAAAAACGCCCACAGATGGCGGCTATTGCTCAGCAGTTTTCCGATAAAGTTATTGTGACGAGTGACAATCCTCGTAATGAATCACCGGTAACTATTTTTTCTGATATAGAAAAAGGGTTCGGGGGAAGTGTTGATCATCATGAAATTATTGCTGATCGGGCTAATGCGATTGAGTCAGCAATTGAGCAGGCGCAAAGTGGTGATATTGTCTTAATTGCAGGCAAAGGACATGAAGATTATCAGTTAATAGGTTCGCAACGCTTTCCTTTTAGTGATCAGCAACAAGCGCGTTTTAGTTTACGTTGCCGAGAATCGAGGGAGGCTCAATATGATTAAGCCTCTACTTTTGGCAACCTTATGTGATCAGTTTGGCGGCAAAGTGGCTGGGCCAGATACTCCTTTTTATTCTTACAGTACCGATACTCGAAGTGTTTCTTTGGGCGATCTTTTTGTTGCTTTAAAAGGAGAAACATTTGACGCTCATGATTATTTGTCGCAAGCCATAGAGGGTGGTGCAAAAGGTTTAGTGGTCAATAAATCCTGTCAACAGGACTTTACTCGTTATCCTGATTTATCGGTCTGGTTTGTAGATGATACGACAAGAGCCTTAGGTTATATCGCTCAATATGAGCGAAACTGTTTCGATAAATCGCTGATTGCTATTACCGGCAGCAGTGGTAAAACAACAGTAAAAGGTATGTTGTTTTCTATATTTTCTGCTTATGTAGGTAAAGATGCTGTCTTTGCGACTAAAGGTAATTTGAATAATCATTTTGGGGTTCCATTTTCCTTATTGGAATTGTCTCGTAAACATCAATATGCCGTGATTGAAATGGGAGCGAGTGCAGTAGGTGAAATTGCCTATCTGACTGAGATAGCAAAACCAGATGTGGCGCTAGTGAATAATGTGATGGCTGCGCATGTGGAAGGCTTTGGTTCCATTGATGCTATTGCTGACGCAAAAGGAGAAATTTATAACGGTTTATCTGACAATGGTGTGGCAGTTATTAATGTTGACGATGTTTATGCGGATCAGTGGCTTCAACAAAATAATGCACGATCAGTTATTGGTTTCTCTGTATCTGAGAAATCAATAGCTGAGAAACCAGTAACTGGGAAAACAACAGAGGAGAACCTCGTTAATATTGATGTTGTTCGGGCTAAAAATATTTCCTTACTGAAAAATGGCTGTTGCTCATTTTGCCTCGGGTATAAGGGGCAGGCAGTGGTTGTTAAATTGTCTGTATTGGGCAAGCACAATGTTGCTAACGCAGCCGCAGCTGCAGCTTGTGCGTTAGCACTTGGCCTTGACATTGAAATTATCAAAAAAGGCTTAGAAGTTTTCTCTGGAGAATCTGGGCGACTTCAAATATTTGACGCTTATAACGACTGCACTTTGATTGATGATACTTACAATGCGAACCCCGGGTCAGTAAAGGCTGCAATCGATGTGCTGTCAGAGATGCGATCCAATAAAATTTTGATTTTAGGGGATATGGCTGAGTTAGGACAAGATGAAAATATAGCGCATGCAGATATAGGTCGCTATGCGTCAAATAAAAAAATTAACCGATTATTTACTGTAGGAGAAAAAAGTATTTTTGCGCAAAAGGCATTTGGTGAAAATGCTACTCATTTTGAATCTATGGAAAAATTGATAAATTATTTATCAGAGCATACTCCTGTTGATTCTGCTGTTTTAGTAAAAGGTTCGCGAAGTGCGCGGATGGAAAGAGTCGTTCATGCAATAAAAAGATGTGGAGATAATAATAATGCTAGTTTGGCTTGCTGAATACCTTGAACAATTTTATGGCGGCTTTGCCGTTTTCCAATACCTGACTTTTCGCGGTATTTTAGGTGTATTAACGGCTTTAGGGATTTCGTTATTATTGGGCCCGTGGATGATTAGACGCTTAAATATTTTACAAATAGGGCAGTCTGTTCGGGACGATGGGCCTGAATCTCATTTGTCTAAGTCAGGCACCCCTACGATGGGCGGAACCTTAATTTTAGCGGCAATATTTATCAGCAGCTTGATGTGGTCCGACCTTTCTAATCGATATGTGTGGGTTGTTTTAATTGTAACGACCGTTTTTGGTGCGGTTGGGTTTGTTGATGACTATCGCAAAGTGGTAGAGAAAAATTCACGGGGGCTGCCTGCTAAGTGGAAGTATTTTTGGCAATCTATTGCTGGTTTAGGTGCGGCTATTTATCTTTATTCCTATTCAGTACTGCCAGCTGAAACACAATTAATTATCCCATTTTTTAAAAATGTAATGATTGATTTAGGTTTGTTTTATGTTGTGTTGACTTATTGCGTTATTGTCGGTGCCAGTAATGCAGTTAACTTGACCGATGGCTTGGATGGTTTGGCCATTATGCCTACGGTTCTTGTGGGTGGTGCCTTAGGTGTGATTGCCTACCTTGCCGGTAACGTTACCTTTTCAACTTATTTGCAAATCCCATATATTCCCGGTGCGGGAGAGCTTATCGTTTTTTGTACCGCCTTAGGTGGCGCTGGTTTAGGCTTTTTATGGTTCAACACCTATCCAGCGCAGGTGTTTATGGGGGATGTGGGTGCATTAGCTTTAGGTGCGGCTTTGGGTGTGATAGCGGTTATCGTTCGTCATGAAATTGTATTTTTCATTATGGGCGGGGTTTTCGTCATGGAGACCTTATCAGTGATGATACAGGTTGCTTCATTCAAGTTGACTGGCAAACGAATTTTTCGCATGGCACCCATACATCACCATTTTGAATTGAAAGGTTGGCCAGAACCGAGAGTTATTGTTCGGTTTTGGATTATTACGGTGATGCTAGTGTTGTTTGGTTTAGCAACGCTTAAATTAAGGTAAGTCGGTAAAGGTATATGACGCTAATAGCAACAAGTAAATTGACGGTGATAGTGGGGCTCGGTGTAACCGGGCTTGCTGCTGCTCGATTTTTACAGCGCCGTCATATCCGTTTTATTGCAATGGACTCTAGAGAAAATCCTCCGGGTTTAGCAGAGTTTAAAGAATGCTTTCCAGAAGTGAATTTGATTACAGGCCATTTTGATGAGTCCTTATTGACTCAGGCCGATGAGATTATATTAAACCCCGGTGTTAGCTTAAAAATACCGGAGGTCAGCGCTGCGATTCGCGCCGGCGTTAGCGTGATTGGTGATATCGAGCTGTTTGCTCGTGAAGTAAGTAAGCCTGTTATCGCCATTACTGGTTCCAATGCCAAGACCACTGTTACTACGCTTGTTGGCAAGATGGCAGAGGATGCTGGTATTAAAGCATCGGTGGGCGGCAATATTGGTACACCAGTACTCGATTTGTTAGAAGGCCAAAGTGATCTTTATATATTGGAATTATCGAGTTTTCAGTTGGAAACAACGCATTCACTGAAAGCAACGGTTGCGACTGTTTTAAATGTTACAGCAGATCATATGGACCGTTACACGGATTTGGCTGAATACTATAGAGCAAAGCAAAAAATTTATTTTGGCGCTGAAAATATTGTTGTTAATCGAGCAGATGCTTTAACCCAGCCACCTGTAGCGGAAGGAGTTAAGTGCTTATCCTTTGGTTTGAATAATCCGGATAGAAATGGTTTTGGTGTAATAACCCGTAATAATGAACAGCAACTTGCCTATGAATTTAAAGCTTTACTTCCAATAGACCAGGTAAAACTACGAGGGCAGCATAATATTGCAAATTGCCTTGCAGCATTGGCTATTGGTTTTGCCGCAGGTTTTCCTATGGATAAGATGCTGTCGACATTAACAACATTTGAAGGCTTACCTCATCGCTGTCAGTTTGTGAGTTCTATTAATGGTGTTGATTATATTAACGACTCCAAGGCAACAAATGTAGGTGCAACTTTAGCCGCTATTAACGGTTTTGCCCATCAAGACAAAAAAAATATTGTATTGATTGCGGGTGGTGATGGTAAAGGAGCTGATTTTAGCCCTTTGAAAACGCCCATTCTTAATTCTGTTCGTGTATTAGTTTTGATAGGGCGAGATGCAAAAGAAATAGCGGCCATCGTTGGTGATGATGTTTTCACTATATATGCAGAGTCTTTGGAGAAGGCTGTGTCTATCTCGAAAGAGCATGCTGTAGCCGGTGAAATTGTATTATTGTCACCTGCTTGTGCCAGTTTCGATATGTTTACGGGTTATGAGGAACGCGGTAATCAGTTTATCGCTGCAACTGAAAGGATCGCAGCATGAATATTTTAAAGTTGCAGACGCCTTTCTCTTTTATGTCAAATCGACAAATGTCATTGACATTAAATTGGAACCTACTTTTTATCACACTTATTCTAATTAGTGTGGGTATTGTTATGGTGGCTTCAGCATCTGTTGATTTTGCTGCAGCTAATTATGCTGATCCTTGGTTTTTTGTTCGTCGACATATTGTTTATTTATTCTTAGCAATGTTTGCATCTGCTATTTTGCTAATGATTCCGACTGTATTTTGGCGAAAGTATGGATGGTTATTGTTTTTTGTTGCTGTTTTCTTATTGATTTTGGTTTTGATCCCCGGAATAGGGCGTCGTGTTAATGGTAGTCAACGTTGGTTGCAAATCGGACCGTTGACACTCCAAGTATCGGAGATGGTTAAATTTTGTAGCATTATTTTCTTTGCTAGCTACTTGGCTAATAGCCAATATTTTTTACAGACTCAGTGGCGAGAGTTGTTTAAGCCTCTATTGATGTTGGTTTTTTTAATGTGGTTGCTACTGCTTGAGCCGGATTTTGGTGGTTCAGTTGTGCTTGCAGTGACTGTGGGTGGAATGTTGTTTTTGGCAGGTGCCAAGCTATGGCAATGCATTTTATTACTCTTGTCCGGTGTTGGCATTTTAGCGAGCTTAGTGTGGTTTACCCCCTATCGTATGAAACGTCTGATTACATTTATGGATCCATGGAAAGATCAGTTTGATAGTGGTTATCAGCTTACGCAATCTCTTATCGCTTTTGGTCGTGGTGAGTGGTTTGGTTTGGGGTTAGGAAATAGTATTCAAAAAATGCTTTATTTGCCTGAGTCTCATACAGACTTTGTTTTCGCTATTTTTGCAGAAGAACAGGGTTTTGTGGGTGTTGTTTTATTGTTAGCTCTATTTTTTGTGTTGGTTTGGCAAATTTTCCTTATTGCTCAAAAAGCTATGAAGCGAAATGATACCTTTGTTGCCTTGGCTGTGTTTGGCGTAGCGGTTCTTTTTGGCTTTCAGATTATGGTTAATATTGGTGTGGCGTCCGGTTTTTTTCCAACAAAAGGTTTAACGCTACCCTTCATTAGTTATGGCGGAAGTAGCCTTATTATTAATTGTTTGTTGATTGCATTGTTAATTCGTCTTGATTATGACCTCGATTTATCAGTTATAAAACCAAGCGTTAGTCAAAATAGGGGGCGTGATGAGTAAGTCATGCCGTTATTTAATTATGGCCGGTGGCACTGGCGGTCATATTTTCCCCGCAATGGCTGTAGCTAAATTGCTTATTGATCGTGGTAATGATGTTTATTGGTTAGGTACTGCGTCAGGTATGGAGTCTGGCATTGTTTCTAAAGAAGAGATTCCTTTACATGCGATTACGATTAAAGGTTTTAGAGGGAAAGGTATTCTTGCTAAGTTTTACATGCCAGTGTTGTTGTTATCTGCTATTTGGCAGTCAGTAAGAATTATCATAAAAACAAAGCCAGATGTAGTGGTTGGCTTTGGCGGTTATGTCTCTGCTCCGGGTGGTATTGCTGCCAAATTGCTTGGTAAAAAATTAGTTGTGCATGAGCAAAACTCCGTTGCAGGTACAACCAATAAACTATTAGCCAAAATAGCGTCAAAAGTGCTGGAGGCTTTTCCCGGTAGCTTAAAAAATGCCGTGTTAGTAGGGAATCCGGTACGTAAAAATATTGAGCAACTTTTTTTAAATCAAAAAGATACAAGCGATAAAGAAAAGAAATTATTAATTACCGGTGGCAGTTTGGGTGCAGAAGCAATCAATATGATGATGCCAACTGTTATAAAGAGTTTGCCTGAAGATATTAGGCCTAAGGTATGGCATCAAACAGGGAAAAATAAACTCGACTCTACAAGTAAAAAATATGCTGAGTTAGGTCTTGATGTGCAAGTGGTTGAATTTATTGCCGATGTTGAAGAAGCCTATCGGTGGGCGGATATTATTATCTGTCGTGCAGGTGCGCTTACGGTAAGCGAAATCGCTGTTGCAGGATTGCCGGCAGTATTTATTCCTTATCCCTATGCGATTGATAATCATCAGCTAAGTAATGCGCAATGGTTGGTCGATAATCAAGCGAGTTTTCTTATTGAGCAAAAAGATTTGACCGAAGAAAAATTAAGTAAGCTGCTTATAAAAATACTTAAAGATAATAGTGAATTAAACGAAATGTCGACAAGGTTAAAGAAAATAGCAAAACCTAATGCAACAGAAGATGTTGTTGCTGCTTGTGAACGTATTTGCTCAGGGGAAATTGATTATGCAGCCTAGTGCTACCTTTTGTGTCCCGGAAATGCGCCGTATTAAACGAATACATTTTATTGGTATCGGTGGTGCCGGTATGAGTGGTATCGCTGAAGTATTGTTAAATCAGGGGTATCAAATTTCAGGTTCTGATTTGCGCGAATCTGCGGTGACGTCACGTCTACAAGAAATGGGTGCGAGTATTTTTATTGGGCACCACATGGAAAATGTGATTGGTGCTGATGTGGTAGTGAATTCCAGTGCCGTTGATGATGCGAACCCTGAAATGGTTAAAGCGCGCGATAGCCGCATTCCCATTGTTCGTCGTGCAGAAATGCTGGCAGAGTTAATGCGTTATCGCCATGGTATTGCTGTCGCAGGCACCCATGGAAAGACAACCACTACTAGCTTAATTACATCAATACTCGCAGCTGCAGATCGTGACCCAACATTTGTTATAGGTGGATTAGTTCATAGTACCGGTAGTCATGCAAAGTTAGGTACAAGTCAGTATTTGGTCGCGGAAGCAGATGAAAGTGATGCATCATTTTTGCACCTTCAACCCATGGTCGCAGTGATTACCAATATTGATATGGATCATATGGATACTTATGAAGGTGATTTCTCGCGTTTAAAGAAAACATTTATTGAGTTTATTCATAACCTACCTTTTTATGGTTTACTGGTTGTTTGTGGCGATGATCCTGTTGTGCAGGAGTTATTGCCAGATATTTCTCGGCAAGTGATCACCTATGGTTTTGGTGAACACAATGATTACCAAGCGGAAAATGTTGTACAAAAAGAAAATAATACCCGTTTCACGGTGAGAGGAAAATTGCTCACTGAAAAAACCGGTGAAACGAGTATTCCTATTGAACTGAATATGCCCGGTAAGCATAACGTTTTAAATTCATTAGCCGCTATTGCTATTTCTGTTGATGAAACTGTGGAAGTGAAATTCATTCAAGAAGGTTTAGCAACATTTCAAGGGGTGGGGCGGCGCTTTCAAATATACGGTGAATACCCTGTGGCTGATGGTCAGGCAATGTTAGTCGATGACTACGGTCACCATCCAAGGGAAGTACAGGCAACGATTAGTGCGGTAAGAGATGGTTGGTCAGAGCGGCGTTTAGTGATGGTGTATCAGCCTCATCGTTACACACGAACAAGAGATCTCTATGAAGATTTTGTCGATGTGTTATCGCAAGTTGATGTACTGATTCTGTTAGATGTCTATGCGGCGGGTGAGCAACCTATAGCCGGTGCCGACGGTCGTCATCTGAGTCGAAGTATTCGTAACCGCGGACAGATAGATCCTATTTTTGTTGAAGGGGTCGATGCGGTACCGGCAATTATCAAAGATGTTGTGCAGGCTGACGATATTATTATTACGCAAGGTGCGGGTAATATCGGTAGTTTGGCCACCACTTTAGCAAAAAGAAAGTTAGTGTAGACATTATTGTTTTTGAATAATCTTAGAAAAGAAATGAGAAGGTGTTGAAGCGAAAGATGAAGTCTTTTGATTTTACAGAATATGGACGGATAGGTGTGTTATACGGCGGTGTTTCTGCTGAGAGAGAGGTCTCTTTAGAAAGCGGTCGTGCAGTGATAGCTGCTTGTCGCAATTTAGGTATTGATGTTGTCGATGTCGAAATCAATGATGATGTTATTAATACTATACAAAAAGCCAATATTGATACGGCATTTATCGCGCTGCATGGCGGTATTGGTGAAGATGGTCGTTTGCAGTCATTGCTTAATTTTATGGGGATTCGTTACACCGGTAGTGGTGTTCAATCATCTGTTGTGGCCATGAATAAATTAATGTCCAAGCAAATGTGGTTGGGCATGGGTTTGCCAACACCGAAATTTTCGTTATTAGGCGAGCAGATGGATGCGCAAGCATTAATAAATTCATTGGGTGGAGGAGCCATAGTAAAGCCTGCCCATGAAGGCTCAAGTATTGGAATGACTATTTCCAGAAGTGCAGATGAATTAAAGCAAGCTTATAAAGTTGCCTTTCAGTATGACGCCTGTGTTTTTGCTGAAGAATTACTTGCCGGGCCGGAATATACAGTGGCCATTGTGAATGGTGAAGTTTTGCCACCAATTAAATTGGAAACGGATCATACTTTCTATGATTATGATGCCAAATATATATCGGATGATACTCGTTACATTTGCCCCTGTGGTTTGTCGGCAGATAAAGAGAAGGAATTAAAAGACTTATCGTTATGGGCCTTTGACAGCCTACAGTGTGAAGGCTGGGGGCGTGTTGATGTAATGGTGGATAAAAATAACCAATTCAGTGTATTAGAAGTAAATACTGTTCCGGGGATGACAGATCACAGCCTTGTGCCAATGGCGGCAAAGCAAGCAGGATATAGTTTTGAAGAACTCATTGGGACAATTTTGACTAGTGTTAGAGTTGATTAATTAATGAATAAAAAAAGTACTACAAGAAAAAATACCAGAAAGAAAAATGAAAAAAAATCATTTTCTTTTGTTGGTCTTTTTCGTGCTGTAAAAGTAGCTACTTTTGTTGCCGTTATTAGCAGTGTATTGGGTGCGTCTGCCTATTATGGTAGTCAATCTATCAAACAGTTTTTGTCAAAACCTATTGCTTCGGTTTTGGTCAGTGGTGATTTTAACTACTTAGCTAAAGATGAGGTTGTTAACTTAATTAACGACAACATCCAAAAAAGTTTTGTAAGAGAAAGCTTGGAAAATATGCGTGATATGTTAGAGGCGAATCCGTGGGTGGATCAAGTTTCTTTACGTAGACAGTGGCCAGATAGGTTGCACGTTAATATTGTAGAGCAAAAGCCTATTGCTCGTTGGGGCGATTCTGGTTTTGTTAATTATCGAGGTGAGTTGGTTAAGACAGACCAGCGTAACACGATATCGCATTTGCCTCGCTTAGATGGAGTTGATGGAGAAGCCGATAAATTGATGAGGCAGTATCAACTGTTGTCGCAGATGTTGGCCAACTACGATATCAAAATTATCGGTTTAACAAAAAGTACATTAGGGCTTTGGCACGTTGGCTTGGATAATGGTTGGCAGTTAAAGGTTGGTAGGAATGATGTTGCTAAAAAAGTACAGCAATTAATGTATATGCTAGCGACGAATCAAATTGAACGTCAACAGGAAATAGAAGTTGTTGACTTGCGTTATAACAAAGGTATAGCCGTGCAATGGAAAGAATATAAGGAACATGCGCAAATTGAAAATAAACAAAAAATATAAAGGCTGTTAAGACCATGTATCCAAAGAGTAGGGGGTAACTAATGGCGGGTGAGAATAACAATTTAATTGTTGGTTTGGATATTGGTACATCCAAAGTTGTTGCCATTGTTGGGGAAGTCAATAGTAGCGGTGAGTTAGAAATTATTGGTATCGGTTCCAACCGTTCAACCGGCTTAAAGAAAGGCGTAGTTGTTAATATTGAGTCGACGGTTCAATCAATACAGCGTGCTATAGAAGAAGCGGAATTAATGGCCGGTTGTGAAATTCATTCAGTCTATGCAGGTATTGCTGGTAGCCATATTAGCAGTTTGAATTCTCACGGTATTGTGGCGATAAAAGATCGTGAGGTAATGAGTCAGGATATAGATCGTGTTATTGATGCAGCGCAGGCAGTTGCTATTCCTGCTGACCAGCAAATTCTACACATTTTGCCTCAAGAATATTTGATTGATAGTCAAGAAGGCGTAAAAGAACCTTTGGGTATGTCAGGTGTACGCCTAGAAGCAAAAGTACATTTAATTACTTGTGCGGTTAATGCGGCACAAAATATAGAAAAATGTATTCGTCGTTGTGGTTTGGATGTAGATGACATTATTTTAGAGCAATTGGCCTCCAGTTATTCAGTGCTAACAGATGATGAACGAGAACTGGGTGTTTGTTTGGTTGATATTGGTGGTGGTACAACAGATATCGCCATCTTTACTGAAGGCTCTATTCGTCATACTGGTGTTATTCCTATTGCGGGTGACCAAGTGACTAATGATATTGCGATGGCTTTACGTACACCGACAATGCATGCGGAAGAAATAAAAATTAAATATGCTTGTGCTTTGGCAAAATTAACCAGTGCCGATGAAACAATACAAGTTCCTAGTGTAGGTGATAGGGCGGCGCGTAGTTTATCTCGCCAATCCTTGGCTGAAGTTGTTGAGCCACGTTATGACGAATTGTTCACCTTGGTACAAGCAGAACTGCGTCGAAGTGGTTACGAAGACTTAGTGGCTGCAGGCATTGTACTCACAGGGGGAACATCAAAAATGGAAGGCGTTATTGAATTGGCAGAAGAAATTTTTCACATGCCGGTTCGTTTAGGTTCTCCACAAAATATTAAAGGTTTAGCTGATATTGTGGCGAACCCAATTTATGCCACTGGTGTTGGTTTATTACAGTATGGCATTAAGCAGCAAGCTCAAGGGGCTGTAAGCACCTTAAGTCAAAAGAGTTTTCAAGAAAGTTTTTTCAGTAAATTAAAACGTTGGTTCCAAGGTGGAGCTTAATACTCATCAATGTTTGGGTATCTTGATATTTGATGCTCAGATTAAAGTTTTTTCAAGAAGAGGGGAAAATTATGTTTGAACTAGTTGATAACGTACCACAAAGCGCAGTAATTAAAGTTGTAGGTGTTGGCGGCGGCGGGGGTAATGCTGTTCGTCATATGATTGATTGTAGTGTTGATGGTGTTGAATTTATTTGTGCCAACACTGATGCACAAGCACTCCGTGATGTTGATGCGCGTGTCGCATTACAGCTCGGTGGCGGGATGACTAAAGGTTTGGGTGCAGGTGCCAATCCGGAAGTGGGTCGTCAATCAGCGATCGAAGATCGCGAGCGTATTGCCGAAGTCCTTGAAGGTGCTGATATGGTATTTATCACCGCTGGTATGGGTGGTGGTACTGGTACTGGAGCAGCACCTGTTGTTGCCGAAGTGGCTCGTGATATGGGCATTCTTACAGTTGCAGTTGTGACTAAACCGTTTCCGTTTGAAGGACGTAAACGTATGCAAATTGCAGAAGAAGGAATTAATCAGCTTCAGCAAAACGTCGATTCGTTGATTACGATTCCTAATGAGCGTTTGTTAACGGTCTTGGGGTCTAGTGCTAGCTTAATTGATGCCTTCAAAGCGGCTAACGATGTGTTGCTTGGTGCGGTACAAGGTATTGCTGATCTTATTATACGTCCAGGAATGATTAACGTGGATTTCGCCGATGTGCGTACGGTGATGTCAGAAATGGGCATGGCAATGATGGGTAGCGGCACGGCGGTTGGTGATAATCGTGCCCGTGAAGCGGCGGAAGCAGCGATCAGAAGTCCTCTTTTGGAAGGTGTTAACTTGCAAGGCGCTCGTGGTATTTTGGTGAATATTACGGCTGGACTAGATCTTTCTTTGGGTGACTTCAATGAAGTTGGTGAAACCATTGAAGACTTTGCTTCAGCGGATGCAACCGTTGTCGTTGGTACAGTAATTGATCCTGAATTATCAGATGAATTACGTGTTACCGTTGTTGCTACCGGTTTGCAGGGCCCTGTGGAAAAGCGTACCCCTGAGGCGAGAGTGGTAGTCAATAATACACGTAAACCTGTGTCTGACGATTACTCTGATCTTGATAAGCCCACAGTGATGAGAAAAACAGCAACTGCTTCGACTAAATCGACGGCAAGCGCTGCAGCAGCGGCACAAGGTAGAGGCGACAATGATTTTGAATATTTGGATATCCCTGCTTTCTTGCGTAATCAAGCAGATTAAATCGACTTAGCCTCGTTAAGTATGGTGATAGATAACAGCCATATAGTGACGTCGCTGTCGGCATTGTCGCGAAAATTCTCGCGGAAAAAGTTATTCTGCTTTTAGTAGAAATGACACTTTGCTTTAATGGGAACTATTCTCAGGTGTAGTAGTCATAAGCTTGACGTTAATAGTAGTGGTTCACCCCTCAACCACTGCTATTTTCGTTAAAAAAGTTGATGTATTAAGCAATAACAACACATGTGGCGTTGGTAAATGCTGACATGTAGCTAAAACCTGCTACAATATGGCGAGTCTCTTTCCTTAAGAAGTTCTTCTCCCGGCGGGTATAGGAGGTTATCGAAAGCTATGCTTTGTGATGTTATTTGACGCAAGGCTAGACATGCTTAGACTACTTTAATACTAGAATAGTGCCGGAAAGCATCTATCAAAAAACAATCGGACGTTAATTATTGGCAATGTTGCCAATGATAGTTTGTATAGCTATTAGTTAAGTAATTAGTTTTCTTCTGTAAATCAGGAGAAATGATCTGTTTGAAAATGAGGTACCTTCCGCGATGATACGTCAGCGCACACTGAAAAATGAAATCAAGGCAACGGGCGTTGGCTTGCATACAGGCGAAAAAGTCTATTTGACCCTAAAACCTGCCCCAGAAGATTATGGGATTGTTTTTAGGCGGGTCGATCTTGAGCCTGCTGTTGAAATTCCTGCGAAAGCAGAAAATGTTGGTGAAACAACATTGTCGACCTCTCTTGTTTCTGGTGATACTAAAGTATCAACAGTTGAGCATTTATTATCAGCAATGGCGGGTTTAGGTATTGATAATGCTATTATCGAGCTAACCGCCGGCGAAGTGCCCATCATGGATGGTAGTGCAGGTCCTTTTGTATTTCTTATTCAGTCTGCAGGTATCCAAGAGCAATCGGCTCCCAAAAAATTTATTCGTATCAAAAAAGAAGTCTCAGTCACTGACGGAGATAAAACAGCTAGTTTTAAGCCATTTAACGGCTTTAAAGTGAGTTTTAGCATCGATTTTGATCATCCTGTTTTTCAAGATCGTTCTTTAGCCGCTGAAATTGACTTTTCCAGTACGTCTTTTGTTAAAGAAGTCAGTCGTGCTCGGACCTTTGGCTTTATGCACGAAATTGAATACTTGCGCTCTAAAGGCCTCGCCAAAGGCGGCAGCATGGATAATGCTATCGTTGTTGATGAGTATCGGGTCTTAAATGAAGATGGGCTTCGTTACGAAGATGAATTCGTGAAGCATAAAATGCTTGATGCAATTGGTGATCTTTACCTCCTTGGTAATAGTTTAATTGGTGAATTTTGTGCTCATAAATCAGGCCATGCACTCAATAATAAGTCTCTACGGCAACTTATTGCGCAGCCAGATGCATGGGAAGTGGTCGTTTTCGAAGATGAAGAAGAAGCACCAATTTCATACGTTAAGCTAGCGATGGCCGTCTAGTATCTCATTGCTCTTTATGTAAGCCCGGCTTTTTAGCTGGGCTTTTTACTGTATGGAATAACCATAATAAAGAGCAAAATAATGTGAAAACAGTCTTAAGAATAGTTTGTAATTCCTTGTTTTTTGGGCCATATTTCATACAGAGTTGATTATTTTTATTAAAAAATGTAATGTTTGCGGCCTTTTGTCGTAAAAAGTGACATATTTTTTAGCTAAAACAGCAGGTTTTTTGCCAAACTACATGAAAATTATTGTCGTTAATAAATACCATGGTCGTGTTCGCCACCTTACTCTTGGGGGTTGGACGAGGGCCTTGCTATCGGTTTGTGTACTAGGCTTGCCACTGGGTATTGGTGTCTATGTAGGTCATAAATGGTCTGCTGATGAAGGTGCTTCGGATATATTGTCCGTCGATACAGCTGAAAAATGGACAGAATTACTGGCTGAGCAAGAAGAGCAAGTCAAAGATGCTCGGAAAAATGCTAATGCCCAGCTCAGCGCAATCACCCTCCGCATGGCTGAACTACAAGCGCGGCTTGTTCGCTTAGATGCTCTGGGTGAGCGTCTGACAACGATGGCAAAGTTAGATAAGGGTGAGTTTGATTTTAATCAGCCCCCTGCAGTCGGTGGTCCAGAAACTGATGCCCTGGGTAAAGCCTATAGTCCTCCCGAATTCCTACAAACCGTTGATCAGCTTGTTGACCAAATCAATGACAGAGAACAGCAGCTTGAAACGCTAGAAGCGTTAATGGCTAAGCGTAAATTGCAAGATGATGTCTTTGTTGCTGGTCGCCCCGTTCAAAAAGGTTGGATGTCTTCCCGTTATGGGCGCCGAACAGACCCTTTTAATGGCACTATTTCTTGGCATAGCGGCGTCGACTTTGCCGGTAAATTAGGCTCAAAAATTGTTTCAGTGGCTGCGGGTATTGTGGTCGAATCCGGTGAACGCAGTGGTTATGGTGGTTTTGTTGAAATTAACCATGGCGGCGGGTTTAAAACACGTTATGCTCACAACAAGCAAAATTTAGTTAAAGTCGGTGATGTTGTTAAAAAAGGGCAAATCATCGCACTGATGGGCAGTAGTGGTCGTTCCACTGGTCCTCATGTTCATTTCGAAGTCTACAAATACGGCCGTCCGGTCGATCCCGCTACCTATATTCATCGTACACGCCGATAATCCTCTAAATTTCCTTTGACAGCTTGCGTATTCCGTCACCATACGGTTTACTTGCAGCCTCTTTGAGTTAGGCGGAATAACGCCTATTTAAACCCTTTATAAAGTATAAAATTTTAGGTTCACTATGTTCGGCAAGGTCTTCAGAGCTGTTTTTGGCTCAAAAAATGGGCGTGAATTAAAGCGCATGGGTAAATTGGTTAAGCGAATTAATGCGCTGGAACCAGAATTCGAACAGTTAAATGATGAGGCTTTGAAAGCCAAAACAGACGAGTTTCGCCAACGCATAAAAGATGGCGAGAGCCTTGATGCTTTGTTGCCAGAAGCCTTTGCTGTGGTACGAGAATCGTCTAAGCGCACCCTTGGCTTGCGTCATTTTGATGTGCAGTTAATCGGTGGTATTACGCTTCATGAAGGTTGTATTGCCGAGATGAGAACTGGTGAAGGTAAGACCTTAGTGGCGACTTTACCTGCCTATCTTAACGCCTTAACTGGTAGTGTCCATGTCATTACAGTGAATGATTATTTGGCCAGTCGAGATGCGAACTGGATGGCGCCTGTTTATGAATTCCTTGGCATGAAAGTTGGCGTAATTCAAAGTATGCAGGAGTTCGAGGATAAGTTTGAAGCCTATGCCGCGGATATTACCTACGGTACTAATAACGAGTTTGGCTTCGATTATCTACGCGACAATATGGCTTTTTCTAAAGAGCAGCGTGTTCAGCGTTCACTGTCTTTTGGTATTGTCGATGAAGTTGATTCTATTCTAATTGATGAAGCGAGAACCCCATTAATTATATCGGGGCAGGTAGAAAACAATGCTGAGTTGTATACAAAAGTAAATCAACTTATCCCTAAACTTGAGGGACATATTCTAGAAACAGAAATTAAAAAGGGCGAACCAAAACCTGTACCAAAAGGTGACTTCTCCATTGATGAAAAACAGCGCCATGTTGAATTGACTGAGCAGGGCCATCAAAAAGTTGAAGAGCTGCTAATACAGATGAAGCTATTGGATACAGATGATAGTTTATATGCCTCGACTAACTTGAGCTTACTTCACCATGTTCACGCCGGGTTAAAAGCACATGCACTTTTTCAACGCGATGTTCATTATATCCTTGAAGGTGGTGAAATATTATTAATTGATGAGCATACAGGACGTACAATGCCGGGACGTCGTATGTCTGAAGGTTTACATCAGGCAATCGAAGCGAAAGAAGGTGTTGCCATTCAAAATGAATCGCAAACATTGGCATCAACCACCTTCCAAAACTATTTCCGTTTATACCCTAAATTGTCAGGCATGACTGGTACTGCGGATACTGAGGCGTTCGAATTTCGTCAAATCTACAGTCTAAATGTTGTTGTTATTCCGACGAATAAAGAGATCGAACGTAAAGACCTAAACGATCTTATTTATCTTTCTATTGAAGAAAAATATGATGCCATTGCGCGGGATATTATTAAATATCAAAAAAGCAATGCCCCTATTTTAGTGGGTACTGCCTCTGTCGAATCGTCTGAGGAATTATCTAAACGATTAAATAAAGAAGGTATTGCGCATAAAGTACTAAATGCAAAATTTCATGAAAAAGAAGCCGATATTGTTGCCCAAGCTGGGCGCCCGCAAGCAGTGACTATTGCAACCAATATGGCTGGTCGAGGAACAGATATTGTACTCGGTGGTAATTTAGAAGCTGAATTGGCGGCATTGAAAAACCCTTCAGAGACAGAAATTGCTCGAGTTAAGGCTGATTGGCAAACACGTCATCAGCAGGTGATGGAAGCTGGTGGTTTGCATATTTTAGGTACAGAGCGCCATGAATCAAGACGTATCGATAATCAGTTACGTGGTCGTGCTGGTCGTCAGGGAGACCCGGGTCTATCGCGTTTTTATCTTTCAATGGAAGATAATTTAATGCGTATTTTTATGTCTGACCGCATTCGCGGTTTTATGCAATCTTTAGGCATGGATAAAGGTGAAGCCATTGAACATAAAATGGTAACCAATGCCATTGAGAAAGCACAACGTAAAGTTGAAGGCCGTAACTTTGATATTCGTAAACAACTGCTTGAATTTGATGATGTAGCTAATGATCAACGTCAGGTCATTTATAATCAGCGTAACGATTTATTAGAAGCAGAATCTATTCGTGAAGTGGTTACCAATATTCGCCGTGATGTTGTCAGTGATTCCATGAGTGGTTATATCCCACCACAAAGTATGGAAGAGCAGTGGGATATTGCCGCGGCCGAACAATACGTGGCCAGTGAATATGATGTCGAAGCGCCAATACAAAAATGGTTGGATGAAGATGAAAGCTTACACTCAGAAACGCTAGTCGAAAAAGTATTATCTGAAGTTCAAGGCCATTATGATGCTAAATGTGAACGTTTAGATCCAGTACTTGTTGAGATAGAAAAGCAAGTTATGTTGCAGATACTGGATATGCAATGGAAAGAGCATCTTTTGAGTATGGATCACTTGCGTCAGGGCATTGGTTTAAGAGCCTATGCGCAAAAAAATCCAAAGCAGGAATATAAGCGCGAGTCTTTTGAGTTATTCCAATCCATGCTAGAAACAATTAAGTCAGAAACTATTCGTATTTTGGCCAGAGTCGAGCCGGTATCTCCTGAGGAAATGGAGGCGATGGAACAAGAACGTCGCCAACAGCAAGAGCAGGACATGAAATTAGAGCATGCGCAAACATCTGCACTACAAGCTGAATCTACTCAGGAGCAACAAGAGTCATCAGAGCAACCCTTTGTGCGTGAAGGGAAAAAGGTTGGGCGTAATGAGCCTTGCCCTTGTGGTTCAGGTAAAAAATACAAACAATGTCACGGTAAACTGTAATTTAGAAAAAGTAGCATAATTATTATGGCGGTAGGTCAATTACAATTCCCGCAAATGCCGATTATTGAAGGCGTTGCTTTAAATGCAGTCAGTGCGGGAATAAAAAAAAATAACCAGCTTGATTTGGTTTTACTGGAATTACCAAAAACAGCGACAGTCTCCGGTGTATTTACCCAAAATGCCTATTGCGCTGCGCCAGTGACAATTTGTAAAGATCATTTACAGCAAACCACCAATAGTCGCTATTTACTGATTAATTCCGGTAATGCCAATGCTTGTACTGGTGAGCAAGGGATAGAGGCCGCACTGGTAAGTTGTGCGGCAGTAGCAGAAGAAAAAAGTGTTGCTGTCAAACAAGTCTTGCCCTTTTCTACGGGCGTAATCGGCGAACAATTGCCTGTTGAAAAAATAGAAAAAGCCATACCACTATTAGCTGCTGGGCTCGATGTGGATCATTGGTTGTTGGCCGCTGAAGGCATAATGACTACCGATACTTGTCCTAAAGGTGCCTCTGTGTCGGTAGATATTGGCAAGGAGCAATTAATTGTTAATGGGATTGCCAAAGGCGCTGGAATGATCAAGCCTAATATGGCTACCATGTTGGCGTATATTGTTACTAATGCTTCTGTTAGTGAAGTATTATTAAAACAGTTGGTAAAAGAAGCCGCAGATTTATCCTTTAATCGCATTACCATTGATGGTGACACCTCGACTAATGATAGTTGCATGTTGGTTGCAGCTGGTTCTGCTGCAATCAATATTGATAGTGTCGATTCCCCTCATTACTCAGTATTAAAACAAGCTGTTGTTAATGTCTTGCAAAACTTAGCGCAATCTATTGTAAAAGATGGTGAAGGTGCAACAAAATTTGTTTCAGTCGTGGTGGAAGAAGGGCATGATCAGCAAGAGTGTCTAGATGTTGCTTATGCTATAGCTCACTCGCCCCTCGTTAAAACAGCCTTGTTTGCCTCAGACCCTAATTGGGGAAGAATTGTTGCCGCTATTGGTTATGCTGGCATTGAAAATTTAGATGTTGATAAAGTAAAAGTTTTACTGGATGACGTACTCATCGTTGAAAATGGTGGGCGTGCTCCCGCGTACCGAGAAGAAGACGGCCAGAGAGTGATGAATCAAGATGAGCTGACAATCAAGGTTTGTTTAGGGCGAGGAAAAAAATCCGAAACACTTTGGACAACAGATCTATCCCATGACTATATTAAAATTAATGCAGAGTATCGAACGTAGATTATCATGAAGTCAGTACATGTGGCCGTTGGTATTGTTATCAATGATAAAAATGAAATACTGATAGCGAAACGTCCCGATAAGCTACATCAGGGAGGCTTATGGGAATTCCCCGGGGGTAAAGTCGAACAAGATGAAACGGTACAAGAAGCTCTCATTAGAGAGTTTCAAGAAGAAGTTGCCATTCAAATTCAGCAGCTTGAACCGTTTATGGAAATTCACCACGACTATGGTGACAAAAAAGTCTTTCTCGATATTTGGTTGTCATCTAAGTTTGATGGTGTTGCACAAGGCTTAGAAGGACAGCCGATAAAATGGGTGGCATTGCCAGAACTTAAGCAGTATTCATTTCCTGAGGCGAATAATGAGATTGTAGATAAACTCTTATCTTCATCTTTTTCTTAGTGTTTAACTTTTTACTTTTTCGTGTTAGTCGTTGTTAAATCTCTTTAGTTAAAAATACATGGTACAACTTTACAGTTATACCATGCTCTTACTTTCTATTTTAAATGTTTTAGGCTTTATAGCTCAGCTGCGGAAATGTTTTTGATTTTTTTCCATTGCTTATTTGCACCTTCAATATGACCAGGGATATCTTTCACCCAGACTGATTTAACATTATTATCCAAATTGAAGTACAGCTTGCCATCAACAACTTCCCATACATTTGGATCGCCAATAAATTTTTTGCCAACAAAGGCACCATATGCACAGTAACCACCATACTGAGGTAAGTACTTATCTTTGTTTTTGTTGAATGTATCTAGGTTTTCTTTATTGGAGAAAATATAGTTAACATTATCGACAGTAGAAACAAAATTTCCGTTTCCCGGTAATGGTTTCTTACCTGTTTGATAAGAGACAAGATCATAGCCTCCAGCACCTACTGTACTGTTAGTCACAAAATCAGCAGATGCATTGAGCGCAAAAATCATAATAAACGCACTAATGGTAGAAAGGATCGTTGTTTTGATATTTTTCATGGTATTTCCTCATTAAGGTTGGTTGTGGATATAATCTCGTGCTAATTAAGCCGCTTTAGTAGATACGACTGGAAAATCGATATCTGTTTGAGCAGCGTGGTTTAGGTAGTTAGTGAAAATATTTAAAGCGACATTGGCAATGACTTCGACAATAAAACCTTGACAGTAGCCGTGTTCTTTTAATGAGTGAATATCATCATCTGAAACATTGCCACGATTTTCAGTTAAGGTTTTTGCAAAAGCCAATACGGCAGCTGTTTTTGCATCATTGGCTTGCGCGATTAGGGACTGTTTAATATCATCGTCACTCAATCCAGCCATTTTACCTAGTGTTGTATGTGCTGAAGCACAGTAATCGCAACTGTTAACGCCAGCGACAGTCAAAGCAATTTGTTCTCGTAATTCAGCATTAATCAATCCATCAGATAAGGCTTGGCTAAAGTTTAAATAGCCATTAAGTGCAGCTGCTGAGTTACCAAGTGTGCCAAAAATATTAGCAATGCCACCGAAAGACGCTTTTATCTTATCCAGCGCAGGGCGCGAAGCTTCAGGGGAATCTTCATAACTTACAGGAGTAATTCTACTCATCATTATTTCCTCGGGTTGGTTAGTATTGTTGAGCATATATATACTCAAATTAAGGTCTAAGCTGATGTCTTAGGTTGAGGGAAAGTATATGCCTATCAAAAAAACCAACAATGTTCGTTCCGCCAGAGTTTTTGTTCATTCGTCCATGCTGGTATTTTTATTGGGATTATTTGGCTATCATAAAGCTATTAATTGATCGTAAGTGTATGAATTGATGCATAGAGCATAAAGGTAAGATACGGCGGAAATAAAATAATGGATACACTCAGTAAGATATTAGATTTGTTGCGTTTTAATGGCGCGTTTTATTTTGCGACAAATTTTAATGCGCCATGGAGTATACAGGTGCCACCTTATAAACGTGTTGCTCGATTTCATTACGTGACGCAAGGTCATTGTTGGGTGAGAATAGGAGGGGTGGAAGAGCCAAAGCTTTTGTCTGTTGGTGATTTAATTATTATTCCGCATGGAGCCACACATATACTCAGTGATCAACCTGATGCAGAACCTATAACATTAGACGCTGCATTCACTCAGGCTGATTATGACGGCCAAGGCGTCTTTCAGTTTGGTGAGAATGAAAATAACCATGGTACACAGTTAGTCTGCGGTCATTTTGAGTTCAACGATGAATATAGACACTCTTTAATTGACTACTTACCTCAATGCATTATTTGTAATGAAAACGCAGGTACAGAGTTATCTTGGTTGAAAGATTCATTACGCTTTCTTGCCCATGTTGCCAAAACAGATCAGATGGGTAGTTCTGCCATTATCAAGCGCTTATCTGAAATTATCTTTATTCAATCAATTCGTTTTTGGAATGATGACCAAAATAATCAAGAAGGGTTTCTAGCGGCATTAAATGATTCTCATATCTCTAAAGGTTTACGTGCATTTCACAATGATTACGCTGCCGATTGGACTGTTGAAAAACTCGCCGAAGAAGCTAATATGTCACGCTCCTTATTTTCTAACCGTTTTAAGGAATACCTTAAGCTATCGCCAATACAGTATGTGACACATTGGCGCATGCAAAATGCCCAACGGTTGTTGAGTGAAAGTACTCTATCTATTGAGCAAATAGCATCAGATGTTGGTTATGAATCACTAGCATCATTTAGTAAAGCGTTTAAAAGGGGGGTTGGAAAAAACCCTGGGGAATATAGGCGTGAACATCTCGCTATTAATAGTGTTTCCTAATAATGTGGCTCTCTGATTATCTTGTAGTGTTTTAGACAATAATCAAAGACGATTAAGCATATGAAAAGAGAGCTATATTTTTTAAGCTGTAGATACGCTTGTAAGTAAAGAGTAGGTGTCATGATTAATTATGTCAGTGTTGGCGTTAATGATATAGAAGCCGCTGCTACATTTTACGATGCAGTATTTTCGACACTTCAATATAAACAGCATGCAAAATTTGATAATGTCATTGCTTACGGAAAAGAGCATATTGATTTTCTTGCGGTTTTACAAAATGGTGAGCAATTATTATTGAAAAATGACCAAATACATATTGCATTTACTGCAGACAATATACAGCAGGTAGATAACTTCCATAATATTGCTATTGTCTATAAAGGTAAAAGTGAAGGTGTTCCTATTACTCGTGATTATCCACAGGGGGAGGTGTACAGCACGTATATTCGAGACCCGTTTGGCAATAAACTTGAAGCTATTTTTAAAGAGGGTTAATAAAATAATAACGACTGTTCAAGGCGGGTAAGCCAAAGTGAATAAATTAAAGTTAATAGATTAAGGTGAGTTGAGGCGATGAGAAATAATAAACTTACTGTTATTACTTCTGATGTCAAAAAGTGCACATTATGTAAAGATAGTCTGCCTTTGGGGCTGCGCCCTGTCTTGCAAGTAGATCACAAGGCAAAAATTTTAATCGCGGGGCAAGCACCAGGAATTAAGGTGCATAAATCAGGTATTCCTTTTGATGATCCGAGTGGCGAGCGCTTACGAGAGTGGATGGGTATCGATAATAAAACGTTTTATAATGCCAAAAAAATAGCGATTCTTCCAATGGGTTTTTGTTACCCCGGTACTGGAAAATCAGGTGACCTACCGCCGAGACCTGAATGTGCTGATAAATGGCGGGATCAATTACTGGAAAATATGCTTAATATTGAGCTTATATTAGTTATTGGTACTTATGCTCAAAAGTGGCATATGAAAGCACGTAAAAAACCAACACTGACTGAAACTGTAAAAAACTGGCAAGATTACTGGCCTGCGCTTTTACCACTGCCTCACCCAAGCCCACGTAATAATATTTGGCTTAGCAAAAACCCTTGGTTTGATAAAGAGATTATTCCGCAGCTGCAAAAAAGAGTAAGAGTATTAATTTAGTAGGCAAAAGTATACGATCAGACAAATAAGAAGTATGTTTAAGCATAGAGTAACGTTGCGTCGATAGTAATAATATAAACACTATTTTATTACTTGGAGAAAAAACCATGAATCATATTTATTTTTATTTAGTACTGAGTGGCGTATTAACTTTACTTTTATGGACCCCTTATATTGTTGCAAGATTATTTGTATGGGGCTTGCCGACATTTTTAAGTAATTATCCAGACAACTTTCCTTTAGAAAAGCCTAAACAACCCTTGTGGGCAGAGCGCGCACAAAGAGCACACTTAAATATGGTAGAAACCATGCCTGCATTTATTGCTGTTGTCATCGGCTCTGTCCATCTAGCTACTGGTGCTGAGGTGATTATAGCGACAATCGCTCATTGGGTAGGAATATTCTTTTGGGTAAGAGTTATCCATGCTGCTGTTTATATTGCAGGTGTTCCCTTTTTACGTACTCCTGTCTACTTGGTATCTTGGTTGGCAATATTGATGATTGCTGCAACGATTATTTAAAGCCTCCCTTTTCAGCTGTGTTGTAGCGTGAAAACTATGACACAGTAGTTCATGAAAACAAAAAAGTTGTTATATTTATTATTGGTTAGCCTGTGCAACCGCAAATAATAATCCATTTTCTCGCCATAAGCTGACTTTTACTCCTCGTTCTACTTTTACAAGAGGCTCTTTTTTTGTGGTTAAGTCAGGAATAGGGCCATAAATATTTTTTTGATAGCGTGTCTGAAAAACGGTTGTCCATGCATCAGCACTTTTCTGATAACGTAATTGAGCAGCGGGTATATCTAAAATAAAACAAGGTCGAGCACCCATCAGTTCACCATGCTTTTCTGTTGTCATTAGTTTAGACAACATAAACCCTAGATAGGCAAACTGGCTGTTTAATTCGCTTAATGAGCTGGTCTGGTATTCAAGGTTTTTGTGCAGTAAATGATTATCGATAACATCGGCAATAATGGCTTCGGTTTTACTGATATTGAATTTTAAGTCAGATGTTAATGACCAGATAGAAATGCTCAGTACTAAAGTACAGGCAATAGTAATCAGGCTGTTTGCCCGTATTCTTTCAAAGAGTGCTTTTCTTTGGGGTTGGACTTTTTCGGTATTTTGGGCCAATGATTGAATATCCTCCAACTCTTTGCTGGATAATTCGATATCTTTATACAGGTCGCCTATTGCTGCTTTAATGGGAGTTTTCATTGGGTACCTCATTCAACATATCTGTATCGGCTATCTTTTTACGAACTCTATGAATCCTTGATAATAATGTTCCCCGAGATGTTTCGGTTAATTCACTGATTTCATCAACGGTATATTCTTCAACGGCCCATAGGTAAAGGAGTTCTCTTTCCAGCGGGTTGAGTCCTTCCCAGAGTTTTACCAATAGGTCTTGGTTGATTGTTGTTGCCTCTAAGGTATCGAAGCCGATATCAACGGTGTTGTCGGGATGATCGTCAGCGACCATAAGCCAGCGGCTATCGAAGCGTTTCTTATCAATAAAGGTATTGCGGATACAGCGGAACAAATAGCCTTGTGTGTTCTTAACACCCTCAGTGCCTCTTTCCAGCACCTTTATATAAGCGGTATGAACAATATCCTTGGCCACGGAATGATCGTTGGTTAACGACATAGCGTAGCGGTAGGCTTGTTGTAATTGCTCATCTGCAATTGACTTCATTGATACTTATTCCTTGGCAGGTGCTGGTTATTACTGCTCTATGGCTATGTTCTACGGATGATGCCGTTTTTGAAAAAGAGTGCTGTTCATTAAAAAGGATGACGTCTGACCCCTTATTTTGATTGACTATTGATCGATTAAAGTTAATTTAAAGTGTTTGATGCCAATCTATCAAGCCAGTGCAATCATTTTCTCATATGTCCCGTCTTACCCTCGAACTGAGCTAATCAGTTCTTCTATTTTAGTCAAAAATTCATTGCTGAGGAATTTATATGAAAGCATTTTTGGGGGGTAAAGAACGCCAGTTGGATGCAATTGCAATGGTGTTGCGTATTGGTTTGGGTTTAGTCTTTGTTATTGGTGGTTGGAATAAACTTTATCAATTATTAGATCCTGCTAGCTCGGATGCTATTTTGGCGAGTTATTTAGGTACGACGGGTTATATTAATCAATTTTTTACAGAGTATTTATTTTCAGGTGCTTTAGGGCATGTGATGACGCCTTGGGGTTTTCTAACAACGCTTTCAGCTTTTGAGCTCATTAGTGGTTGTATGCTGGTTGTCGGTTTTATTGTAAGGCCACTTTCTATTATTTGGGCGCTGTTATTGTGGAGCTTTATTGTGTCGCTGCCGGTGGTGACAACACCGGGTGTAACGCCTACTGAGGCCACTTATACTGCGCCCGCGCTGTTTGTGCAGGTGAGAGATGTTGCTCTCTCGGGGTTGTTTTTCTTGTTGTACAATGTTGGTTCTGGTCGTTTTAGTGTTGATGAAAGGCTGAATACGGGCCGCCCTGTTTATCGTGACAATATTGCTACACGGTGGAATGAGTTGGGCTTATTGCTTAGAGTCTCTTTGGCATTACCGTTTTTAGTCGCCGGTTTTTTTCATGGGCTTGATAATATTCAAACCTTTAAATTGCCTGCAATTGTTAGTGTGGTGCTAGGGCTAACAATTTTAATTGGTTTTCAAGTACGTTTTTTTGCTGCAGCACTTGCCATTGCTATGCTTTACTTTATCTTGCAGAAAATAAATATAGATAAGTCCCTGATTGCAAATCTCAATGGTTTTAAACGGGAATGTGGGTTTTTAGCGGCCAGTATTATCCTTTTTCATGCTGGGGGTGGTAAATATTACACTTTAGATTTTGATTGGCTGGCTAAACGTTTTTCAAATGCTAATGTTTAAGTGATAGGAATATCATGAGAATTTAATTCTCATGATATTCGCAATACCTCAATTTGTTGCGGGTAAAATGATATTGATACTGAGTTTTGCTTGATAGTCTTTTTTCTTTTCTGTTGCTGATGCGTTTTTATGATAGTTGCCCGATAACGCTATTTTTATACCTGCCATAGTCTCTGTTTGTCTTCTTATATTCTTGATCATTTTTCCTGAAAGGTTAAGAGATTGATTGTTTTCATTGTTATGCTTTTCATTTTTGCTCAACGATTGACGAATTTCGAATTTAGCTTCATCAAATAAGATGCTTCGTTTGCTTTTGCTGTTTACTGAAAAAACATAAGATAAAGTGTCTGTTGATACATCAAAACTATTTTTATCATATTTTTTATAGTCAATATTGCTGCTTATATTTGATTGTTTACTAATAGGAAAATGTGCCCCTATAGTAATGTTGTTAGTATTCTCTGCGGTTTGATATTGATTCTGCTTTTTTATTTCCCCCCACTTTAAGTGCCATTGCCATTGAGGGTGCTGAAAGATAGCGTCCATATTAAGTGCAATATCATCTATTTTTTGAGTATAGGATTCTTGCGTATTAACATAGGTATACTCTAATTGATAACGAGGTTTACCTAAAAAGTACCAATGGCTGTTTTTTGGATAAAATTTGGATGACTGGTATGTGCTATTAGCGATGCTTTTGTTTGTATAACGGGTATGGTTCAGTTGTTTGTTGATGTTGTTTTTTTCTTGTGAAAAAGACAGTTTATATAACCATGATTTTTTCTGGTAATGGCCAAACATACGTGTGGCATCATAGTCTTTGACAATGGCTTCATTAAAAAATGAATGGAACTGTGGGTCAGTTGTTTGTTTTTCTAAACCAATAAGCCAGTTATGATGATGAGAATTGTGGTGCTTTTGCTTTGGTATTGTAGGGTAGGGTGTATAACTTAGTGAGGTATAAAACGCATTACCGCTTTCGATGTTGTGGTTTGCCTTGCTGCTATTAAAACGTGATTGAGCATACTCGCTACGAATGGCGAATCGTCGCTGATAAAAAGCAGCATTCATTGCCATACTTTTTGCATCATTGGCTGACGTATCGTCAGCTTCTAGTAGCTTCTTTTTACCGGATAAATAACTGCCAGTTAGCGTAAATTCATAGGTCTTATTGTTAACAGCTTGATAGTCCCATATTAAACCGTTAGTGCGATTATTAGTGTCTTCGACACCAATGCCGCGATTAAAGTCCACTTGCTCGCTGGTATGGATACTATAGCTTTGTAATCGGCTCTTTAATGTGGGTAAAGTAAATGAGCCAGTGATTCCCTGATTATCCTGTCTTTTATAAATTAGGCTGCTATGCGTAAGTTTGTGCTGCCCTATGTCAACTGAAGCATTATTGTTGATGTTAATCCTAAAGGAGTATTTTTCAGAAAAACTATTGGTTGAGGTATTTTGATTATTTTTTTTGTCAGTAAGGGATTCTATACCTGTAACAACAGGAGCTCGGCTATTAGTGTCGTTACTTGTCGAGCCATGCTGACCCTGCCATTCACTGATGTCTACGAGTGAAGCAGATGCCAGCTCAAATCTTGTAACTAAAAAGCATAATATAAGCAGATTGTATGCAATTAAGCTATGCTTCTGCATTGTGGCGGCCTATCTCCATTATTTAACTACTTTCAGTATAGTTGGCTAATTTAAATTTGCTGCTTTAGTAAAGTAATTGATATGTTAGGTAATGTTTGGTTATTGAAGAGTTAAATAACAATTAATCAATTGTTAATGGCGATAATTAATGCTTAGTTTTGTCAAGCCTCTTGATGGTCGCTTTAAGGGTTTTCTTTTTTTGAAAATTAGCCGGAGTAAGCTTGTATGAATGACTTAAATAAGTAGTGACTTAGATAACTGTAGCGGGTATGACTTTATTTTATATCAGTCTTTTTTATACAGGCTTTATAGTCGCAAAAAATAATTAATCGCAATATACTCCACCAAAATTTAACTGATATATTATAAGGTTGTCTATTTATGACAAGTAACGTTCAGAGTATTTGGTTTAATGAACCCACGGTGAATGGTTTAAATGCCTATGCCGATAATACGGCGATGGGGCATGTGGGTATTGAAATTGTTGAGGTGGGTAATGACTATATTAAAGGGCGGATGGAGGTCAACGGTAATACATGTCAGCCAGCCGGCGTTTTGCATGGTGGTATGTCAGTTGTTTTTGCTGAAACATTGGCGTCTTTAGCTGCGGCTTATGTTGTTGATAATTCACAGTTTCACTGTGTTGGCCAAGAAATTAATGCCAACCACGTGCGGGCAGTAGCTTCAGGTTTTGTTTATGCTATGGCAAAGCCCTTGCATATTGGTAGATCGTCTCATGTATGGGAGGTTACAGTTCGTAATGAAGATGAAAAACTGGTCGCGATATCTCGTATGACGGCGGCGGTATTAGAAATTCCCTCTCAATATAAAAAAAATAATTGATAATATTACTCTATTATAGGGGTAAGTTTTACAATTTCTGGTTTGTTACTTATTTGTTTGATAATGCCTACATTCATAATCACTATGTATAGTGATTGGCGTTGATAAAAAGCAGTATTCATCGTCATGCTTTTTGTATTTGATCAAGATCTCAGTTCTTTAGTTATTTAAAAACGGTCCAGTATTCCTCTGGGCCGCTCCCAAGTATTAACTTCCTTATAAGACGGCAAGTAGAATAATAAAGAATGTCAGAATAGATAATAAAATGGCGGGAGTCTTTGTTGATATATTTAAAAATCTTGTGAAAACCTTATAAAACAAAAAGATAGCCCAGGGCCATATAAATGATAATGCTATTGCTGTTGGCCAATAACTATCGCCATGATTTTTTTGCTCAAAGGTTTCGAGTTTTAGTGGTGATGGCGTCAGATTTATCAGTGTTTTAACGCCATCAGAAAAAAATATCAGAATGAAGCCCGGTAGTCCCATTAAAATCATCGATCCAATAAGTGATGTCGATAATGAAAAAATAAACCATTTTTTGTGAAGTTTGATAAAGTTGAAAAACTTTTTGGCAAGTTCAATATGATAGCTTTCTGATTTTTTATAACTTAAGTAGAAAATAAATGCTGTAATTGCTTGAGCGAATAGTAGTAAAATAAGATTTTTGAATAAAAAATATTTAGGACCATTTGAAATAAGGCGAATGATAGCAAAAAGTATATTGGCGGTTAGTGCAAATGATGTTAATGAACACAGGAAATAGATAATATACTTGTAAACCATAGTGGGTAATTCTCTCTGCCGGTGAAAAAAGTTTAAGGTTCTTGAACGATGTTTATATTTGACTGTACCGTTGTCGGCAGCGCTTGGTTAATATTCTGTTCTTATGGTTTTTTGCACAAATATTTGGCATAAAAAAACCGGGTAAACCCGGTTTGTTGTTTTATAAGTTTACAATTTTCTCTTTTTGCTGCTGTAGTTTTTCCAGTGCAGATCCAGCCGCAGCCAATTTTTCTTTTTCCTTATCGACGACAGCAGCAGGTGCTTTATCGACGAAGTTGGCATTATTTAACTTACCATTGAGTCTGCCGGTTTCTTTTTGCAGTTTTTCAATCTCCTTATCAAGGCGTGCGACTTCGGCTTCTTTATCGATAAAACCGGCCATCGGCACCAGTATTTCCATCTCTCCCACCAGTGCAGTGGCTGACATAGGGGCTTCATCGCCAGCGGCTAGCCAATGGGTTTCTTCAAGGTTGGCGAGCTTAATCAGAAATTGTTTGTTTACTGTTAAGCGTCGCTCATCTTCATTATTGCCATTAGCAAAATACAAGGGGAGTTTTGCGGACGGTGCAATATTCATTTCACCACGAATCGTGCGCACGCCAATAATAATATGCTTAAGCCATTCGATATCGTCGATGGCTTTTTGGTCTATCTTGCTGTCATCAGCAACAGGATAGGGGGCATGCATAATGGTGTCGCCACCTTTGCCTGCTAAGGTTTTAACACGTTGCCAAATTTCTTCCGTTAGGTAAGGCATTAGAGGGTGTGCCAGTCGCAAAGTGGTTTCGAGTACACGAATCAATGTGCGGCGGGTCCCGCGTTTTTGCTCTTCACGGGCATTATCATCCCATAATACCGGTTTAGATAACTCTAAATACCAATCGCAGTATTCATTCCAAATAAAGTCATACAATGCTTGTGAGGCCAGATCCAGTCGATAGGTTTCAATACCTTCAGCAACAGCTTTTTCTGCCTGTTGTAGTTTGGAAATAATCCAGCGATCTGCCAAGGACAATTCAACGGCTTCATTGTTAACACCGCAGTCTTGGTCTTCGCAATTCATTAATACATAACGTGCCGCATTCCAGATTTTGTTACAGAAATTGCGGAAGCCTTCGATTCGGCCTACATCAAAATTGATATCCCGACCGGTCGATGCCAGTGAATAATAAGTGTAACGCAATGCATCGGTGCCGTAGGGATTGATGCCATCGGCAAATTCTTTACGGGTTGCTTTTTCAATTTTTGAGGCGGCTTTAGGGTTCATTAAACCGGTTGTTCTTTTTTGAACAAGGGTTTCTAAATCAATGCCATCGATAAGATCAATAGGGTCGAGCACGTTACCTTTTGATTTCGACATTTTCTGACCTTGGCTGTCGCGCACTAAGCCATGTACATAGACGGTATGAAAGGGTACTTCTTTTTTGAAATAGAGTGTCAGCATGATCATGCGGGCCACCCAGAAGAAGATAATATCAAAGCCAGTGACGAGTACATCGGTTGAGTGGAAGGTTTCCAACTCTTTAGTCTTTTCTGGCCACCCCAACGTACCGAAGGTCCATAAGCCCGATGAGAACCATGTATCGAGAACATCGTTATCCTGCTTCAATGAAACACTGTCATCCAGTTTATATTTTTGACGGACTTCTTCTTCGTTGCGGGCAACGTAGACCTTGCCTGCCTCGTCGTACCAAGCGGGAATGCGGTGACCCCACCATAGTTGCCTTGAGATACACCAGTCCTGAATATCACGCATCCAGGAAAAATACATATTTTCGTATTGTTTAGGAACAAACTGAATGGAGTCATCTTCAACCGCTTTGATGGCTTCATCGGCTAAGGGTTGGGTGCGTACATACCATTGATTGGTGAGGTAAGGCTCGATAACAACCCCAGAGCGATCACCACGAGGTACTTTTAAGGTGTGGTCAGCAATTTTATCTAGCAGGCCTAGTTCTTTAAAGTCAGCAACGATTTGTTTGCGCGCTGCGAAACGTTCCATGCCCTGATATTTTTCTGGAGAATTTTGGTTAATATTGGCGTCATCATCAAAGATATTAATCATGGGTAAGTTATGGCGCTGACCCATTTCATAGTCATTAAAGTCATGGGCAGGAGTAATTTTTACGCAGCCTGTACCAAACTCTTTATCCACATAGTCATCAGCAATGATAGGAATTTCTCTTCCAACGAGGGGGAGAGTGACGGTTTTTCCTATCAAATGCGCATAACGCTCATCTTCAGGGTGGACAGCAACAGCGCTATCGCCAAGCATTGTTTCGGGTCGTGTTGTGGCAACCACCAAGTATTCATCGCTACCTGTAATGGGGTAGCGGAAGTGCCATAGGTAGCCCTTCTCTTCTTCGCTGATCACTTCCAGGTCTGAAATCGCGGTATGGAGTTTGGGGTCCCAGTTAACAAGGCGTTTGCCGCGATAGATTAAGTCATCTTCATACAGTTGTACAAAGACTTCCTGTACCGCTTTATAGAAGCCTTCGTCCATTGTAAAGCGCTCGCGGCTCCAGTCAGGACTGGCGCCCAAGCGGCGTAGCTGGCGGGTGATATGGCCACCGGACTCTTCTTTCCACTCCCAGACTTTTTCAATAAATTTCTCACGCCCCAGATCATGACGAGAAACACCTTCGGCATCCAATAAGCGCTCAACGACCATTTGAGTCGCTATACCCGCATGATCTGTACCTACTTGCCAGAGCGTATTCTTACCTTTCATTCGGTTATAACGAATAAGAGCATCCATAATCGCTTCTTGGAAACCGTGCCCCATATGCAAGCTGCCCGTGACATTGGGTGGTGGGATCATAATGCAATAGCTATCACCTTCTCCTGAGGGCTTGAAGTAGCCTTTTTCTTCCCAGGTTTGATACCACGATTGTTCGATTGCTTGGGGTTGATACGTTTTTTCCATAGTGTTTTGAAACAGCGCCTAGTGAGTGAATCTTGTTTTGCCAAAAAGCTAGGGATTATACAGGGATATAGCGCTGAAGTGGACCTGATATGGCTTTATCAGATCTTTGTTAGTCGATCTGATTGGCAGGCTTTTCCTTATGATATAAAGGGAGGGTTGGGTGACCTTTGGGTCATTCGTTGTTATTGATCTTGTTATTGCTCGTTAACTTGCCCTCCTTTTATTATTTCTCAGTCGTTGTTGCGCTTTGTTTTGAATGTGTGGACTGTTGCTAATTGATGCCAGGTTAGGGTCAGAGAGCATCAAAAAGACAGTGGGCTTTTGTTTGTATTTATATAACAATTAATTTACCGCTAAAATTATGAATAATAAATGGTATTTGTTTTTTTATAGTACGGCCTCTCTTTTGAATTATTGCTTTTTTGTTCTATTATTATATTGTTCTATTATTGTTGTTTTTATTGGCTTTTTTAGATTTTGGTTATGGGTATTCATTTTGTTATTGTCTTATAACCTTTTGTATAGCTGATTATTTTTTGAATTAAATAGAGATTATATGTGGACTAATTATTTTTTTAATTCATATAATGGTAAAAAAATAATTAACTGCTCCGTTTTATCCATGTTGTAAAGGATAGGTTTATGTCCGATAAAAAAATACACTTTCTTGTTTCTGTTCAAGCTAAAATAATTTTCATTACATTAATTATTATCACCATCATTTTGGGTGCTTATGCTGCTTATGATATTAACCGAAGGCAAAATCTGCTGGATCAGGAGCTGGATGAGCTCGCAAAGGTCACAGCAAAAAAATTAGAGAATAACTTACGGATACCTTTATGGGACCTTGATTCTGAATTGGTTGCAGATACGGTTGAGGCGGAAATGTTAACGCGAGAAGTATCCGCCATTTTGGTTTTTGATAGTAATGGTAGTGATCTGATTGCAGGTAGGCAGCGAGGTGCGAACTGGGATGTATTAGATGCAGGAAAAAGCTATCGCCCTTCAAATGAATATGAAATTCGTAAAGAAACATTTATCAATAACAAAAATGAAAGAATAGGCAGTGTCATTGTTTATGCGAACAAAAAGTTTAAACAAGAAGAATTGAATGCCTCTATTTTAGGTTTGTTAATTACATTGATTCTGCTTGATATTACCATTGTCATGGTTTTATGGGTTGTTATGACTAATATATTAAGAAAGCCGATTACTCAGTTGAGTGATGTTGCTAATCAGATTAGTCGAGGTGATTTTAGTGCAGCTATTAATACTGAAAGGCAAGATGAGATCGGTGTTGTTGCCAATTCAATCGAGCGTATGAAGGTCAGCTTGAATATGGCTATAGAGCGCTTGCGTAAAATTGAACATAAGAAAAAAGAAGCATTGCGTGCAGCAGCAGGAAGGAAGTTATAATGTCCCGGTATGTGTTGTTGCTGTTTGTTATTTTTTTTAACCAGTCATTAAATGCTCAAACTATTAATTTAAAAACTGAGCATTATCCACCCTATAATATGGATTTGAACCTTATTGGTGAGGGCGCAGGTGTTGGTGGAGCTTCTTATGAAATTGTTGTAGAGATGATGCGACGTTCAGGTTATTCCTATAATTTGGATTTGATTTCATGGAAGCGCGCCTATGGTGCAGCACAAAAAGAAGAATATACAGGTGTTTTTTCTACCACGCGCACAGAGAAAAGAGAAAAACTGTTTAAATGGGTGGGGCCCATTGCAAATAACAACTATGTTTTGTTTAGTAATAGTACTAGTGATTTTACGATTAATACTATTAATGATGTGAAGAACTATACAGTGGGTGCCTATCGTGGTTCTGCCGGAGAGAATTTGGTTGCTGCTGCAGGTATAAAACCAGAATTGGTTCGAAGCGATCATTTAAATACACTTAAATTGCAGCGTGACCGCATTGATTTGTGGATATCGGGCAATTTATATGGCCCTTACCTTGCTAAGCAGTATGGTGTTACTGGTCTAAAAGAAGTTTTTACTGTGCGTAAAGCACAGATGTATGTTGCTTTTAATATTAATACGCCTGATAGTATTATTGCCAAATTAAATGGTATTTTAGATAAAATGCGAGCAGAAGGCTTTCTTGATTCTGTCTATGATCGTTATCGGTAGATAGTTATATAAAGTAGATAGTTATATAGAAAAGAAAGGCAGGCCTAAGGCTTGTGTTTCATTTTTTCTTTAAGCTGCTGGCGTAACTTCGCTTCTATCTTCGGTAAAAATTCTTTCACTACTGCTTCAATAAGCTCGTCAGAGCGATCGCTTTCTTGAATGAAGGGTGGGGTAGATGGCGAGAGAGAGCGCTCAGAAGTACGCTCAAAATCTTTGGGTGTTTGTATTTGTTGCAATGATTCGTAGCGTTTTTGTAAGGGCTTGCTAGTCTGCTCATAAGCTGGCACATCGACAGTGCCATTCAACCTTTCACGAATATGCTTTGGAAGAAAGGGGTTTTCACCGGAAGCTTTGGTTGGTGAGCTATGAGATTGCCTTAATGTTTTTTGCTTTTCTGTTCGCGCTTTCAGCTCATTTTGCTTCTTTTCTATATTAGCTTTTTTCTCATCAAACAGTGATTGCTGCCCAGGGAGAACCCCCGGTGTTGTATTGGTTTCTTCATCTAAGAAGTCCATATCCAGATCTATATCCAGATCATCGTGTATAAGTTCTTCCTCTTCCTCATGATCAACTAAGAGGTTACTTACAGGCTGTTCTGGGGAGCTTTCGACGACTATTTCTGGAGAGCCTTCGGCAATTTCTGAAGAGTCATCGTCAATCACATCTGAGGACTCTTCAATGACCATTTCTTGCAATAGTGGAATGTCATCCGGGATACTGGCTTCCTCGCCTAGCATGATCTCTTCGTCACCCAGCATAGTGATGCCATCATCAATCATACCGTCGTCTTCGTCTAATAATGTCTTAATAGACTCTAGCTCATCCAGTATTGCTTGTTGTTCCTTACGTTTTTTATCACCTTTGATGATTGTCATAACAAATGTCCTGTTATCCTTACACGGGGTGAGATTTTAACGGATAACCGCGGTCGCGGTAAAACTGGAAGTGGTCCCGGGTTTGACTCAGGCAGCTATCCTCTTGTACCACTATTTCCATGACCCGTTGAAACCGGCTAAACCACTCCGGTATATCATCTCTTAGGTTGATTAATATATCGTGGTATTGGTCTTCATCTTTATCCCAGGCTAGCATGATAGAAGATGAAGGTGCTTCCTCTGTTTGTAAGTGATGCGGCAGAAAGCTTTCAGGTTTAAAAGACCACAGGTATTCACTCAATGTTTTAGCCTGAGCTTCGTCCTGAACCGCAATCACGATGTGATGATTACGATTGGCGGCTTTCTCTGACAGTCGGCAGGCAAAATGAAGTCGGGCTATTGGGTTATCTTGCTGCAGTATGTAAAAGTCGACTTGTGTCATGTTGATTCAATATAGATGATTTATAGCCCAAGTAAATATTCAGTCAGTAATGGCACGGGTCTACCGGTTGCCCCTTTGGCTGCACCAGAGTGCCAAGCTGTGCCTGCAATATCTAAATGTGCCCATTTATAGCTTTCAGTAAAGCGGGATAGGAAGCATGCAGCAGTGATGCTGCCGCCATCGCGCCCACCAATATTGGCCATGTCGGCAAAATTACTGTTTAACTGTTTTTGGTAGTCATCCCATAAAGGCATTTGCCAGGCGCGATCACCACTACTAATACCCGCATTGAGTAAGGATTGGGCTAAACCTTCGTCATTACTGTATAAACCGGATGCGTGTTTTCCTAGTGCAACGACGCAGGCTCCGGTGAGTGTGGCTATATCGACAACACTTTGGGGTTTATATTTTTCAGCATAGCTAAGTGCATCGCAAAGTACGAGTCGCCCTTCTGCATCTGTATTCAAAACCTCAATGGTTTTGCCCGACATGGAGGTGACGATATCACCGGGTTTGGTCGCCTGACTACCCGGCATATTTTCTGCAGCAGCGACGATGCCGACAACATTTAATTTTGGCTTCAGTGCTAATAATGCCTCAAAGGTACCGAAAACACTGGCGGCTCCACACATATCGTATTTCATCTCATCCATGGCAGCTCCTGGCTTCAGGCTAATGCCGCCGGTGTCAAAGGTAATCCCTTTACCGACTAATACATGAGGTTTAGTGGTTTTAGCAGCACCTTGATATTCCATTACGATTAATTGGGCTGGTTCCTTACTGCCCGCAGAAACAGATAAAAGAGAGCCCATTCCCAGCGCTTTCATTTGTTTCTCTGACAGTATTTGTGTTTTCAGGGATGTATGTTTTTTAGCAAGCTTACGTGCTTCTCCGGCTAAATAATTAGGCGTGCATATATTACCCGGTAAGTCGCCCAGCTCTCGGGCCACATTCATGCCATCCCCGATAGCTTGTCCGATCTTTAATCCTTTGTTGGCTAGACGGAGGTCTATGGAGCTATAGGTAATACTGGCTGCTTTTTGAGATACTTTTTTACCATCGCTACTTTTGCAGCGCGTAAAGGTATATTGGGTATGGACAAAGGTTTGAGCACAGGTGCGTGATTTATCCTCTGCGGACCAATTGGTCACCTCAACATCGTCTATTAGTAGCGCTATATTTTTTGCTGGGGACTTTTTAAGGGCTTTAGCTACGCTGGCTATGGCTTGACGGAACGAATCACTGGAAATATCACTCTTATCACCAAAGCCTAGAACAATAGCTTTATCAATCTTGGATGTGGGTTGATATATGGGAAGTAGTTCACCTTTTTTGCCAGTAAATTCACCGCTTTTATATAAACTCTTTAGGTTGATATCACTATTTTTATCCAGTTGTTTTGCATAACTCGAAAGCTTGGTTTTTGAAAAGGCGGCAACAATGACACAATCTGCTTTCAGTGTATTCAAATCAAGTGTTTTTGCGGAGAATTTGATATTGCTTTTAGCCATGGCGCCCTCAATGTTGGAGTGTTATCAGTATGTTCTGTTATTCTATACCATTAACTAAAAAAATGACGACCAAGCAATGATTATTCTGCGATATTTGTCCCGAGAGCTGCTGCAAACTACTTTTGCTGTGACATTGGTATTGATGGCCGTCATTATGAGTGGGCGTTTTGTGAAGTACCTTGCTGATGCGGCCTCGGGTAAGTTTGACCCCAGCGTGCTGTTAGCCATTATGTTTTATCGCTTGCCGGGCTTTTTGGAGTTGATTCTTCCGCTGGGTTTTATGGTTGCCATTCTTATGGCTTATGGCCGCTTATATGCTGAGCAGGAGATGACGGTATTATTTTCCTGTGGTATCAGTCAAAAAAAACTACTGGGTTTAAGCTATTTTTCTGCTGTATTGGTGGCCATTATTGTCGGTTTTTGTAGTTTATGGCTTACACCGATGGGTTTGCAAAAAGCGGAACAAATCATTGAGCAGCAAAAACACCGCAGTGAATTTGAAACGATGAAGCCAGGTCGTTTTCAGGTGGCTCGTAGTGGCAAGTCGGTTAGCTATATGGAACGTCAGTTAGCAGATAAAACCCTAGAGCGTGTTTTTATCGCTACCATGGGCGTTACTAAAGATGAAGATGTGTTGACTATAAAAGCAGGCTCTGCAGAACGAGTTGATAGCAAAGAGTACCAGCAACGTTATCTTGTTCTTAAGAATGGTGTCCGCTACCAAGGTCGTCCCGGCGACATTAATTATCGTGTGACGGAATTTGATCAATTCGCTGAGCATATAGGGCAGCCTAAGATTATTGCCTTGAGTACCGATAAAGTGAATTCTCAGCCAACAGCTGCATTGTTTTCAATGCAAGCAGCAGATGCTGAAGCGGCCTTACAATGGCGATTATCTTCCCCCTTATTGGTTTTAATTATTACTGTGCTGGGTGTGACGATGAGTCATACAACCCCTCGACGTGGGCGCTATGCCATGTTATTTCCGTCCATTCTTCTTTACCTGATTTATATTGTTATGTTGAATGCTGCGAGAGGTGCGGTAGAGGAACAAAAACTGTCGCCTGCTATCGGTTTATGGGCAGTACATGGCCTATTTTTGTTTTCTGCAATTATGTTATTTCTAATGCGCAGCGGTATGTTAAGGGGATGGTTTAAAAAAGCTCCTGTTATGGTACAGGCTACTTAGATGAGGCTACTGAATCGCTATATTTTTCGGACGGTAATTGCTGCAGTATTGATGGTATTGTTGGTTATTTGTTCATTGGACTTTTTAGCTAAGATAATCGATGAGCTTGATAACCTTAAGAGGCAATATACTTTTGTCGAAGTGTTTATTTATGCCAGCTTAAATATCCCATTAAGTTTATATAAGTATATGCCTTTTGCCGCATTAGTTGGTGGCCTTATTGGTTTAGGTTCTTTGGCTACTGCCAGTGAGCTTGTCATTATGAGAGCCGCAGGCGTTAGTTTTTTACGGATTATTATAGCGGTTGTTAAGCCTATTTTATTACTAATAGGGATAACGCTCCTACTGGCTGAGTATGTTATTCCTACCGCTGAACACTATGCCGAAAACCGCCGTTCTTCCGCTTTGTATGGTGTGAAGACGGCTTTATCTTCTCAGAGTGGTTTATGGAATCGGGAAGGTAATGAATTTATGTATTTTAATAGTGTGCAAGCTAATGGTAAATTATTGGGGGTAACCCGTTACCGTTTTGATGATAATGGTGAGTTACTGGCATCCAGTTTTGCGAAGTCCGCTATCTTTAGTGATGGTCAATGGCAGGAAGAAGATGTTACCGAAACACTCTTGAGTGAAACCGGCACACAACGAAAAACTTACACTGTTCGTCCTTGGGATAGTCAACTATCACCTGCATTATTGTCAGTGCTGGTTCAGGATTCAGATAACCTTTCTATCAGTAAGCTGCATCACTATATTGCTTATCTCGATCAACAAGGTATTGAAAGTGATCGTTATCAATTATCTTTTTGGAGTAAAACTTTACAGCCTTTGGCGATTATTAGTTTGATGTTGATTGCAGTTTCCTTTATTTTTGGGCCATTGCGTGAAGTGACTATGGGGTATCGCATTTTCACGGGGGTTGTTTTTGGTATTGTTTTTCAGTTAACACAGAAATTACTGGGACCGACTAGCCTAGTTTATGGATTTTCTCCGATTATTGCAGTATTGATTCCGATTTTGGCATGCTTCTTATTTGGTTTTTTCTTGTTGACTCGAAACCGCTAATAGTTGAAGTACGTAAGCTATTCAATCTCTATATCGAGTTTTTTAAATACACAGTGATAAAATGCTTCGCTTAATGTAGTAGGGTCTATATTTTTGAAGACATCTTCCTCTGCGCAGGTTGTTGCAGCACCTAAACAATTTTCTACTGTAATATCAAAAAACTGCCAAATGGTCTTTTCTTTACAAAAGCTTTCGAGGGTTGATTGATTTAGCCCCTTTTCATCTATATCAGAACCTGCGCTTGTTTGTACGTATCCTACTGAAGAGTATAACGTTAGTGGTATCAACAACAATAGGCTATTGAATTTACTATAAGTCATACGAATTCACTTTATGAGTAGAGTGACTGCTTAATAATGGTAGCGATATTGTTGGCATTAGGTTGCTTCAGTACTCCTAAGTGATCTCCAGGGATAAGATATGATTTTGGTATATTGTCCATATATTGTTCCCAGCCACAGGATATGACTTTACTATAGCCACGTATATGAGGCTGATCTTTCGATTTAAACACTAAGACCGAGTCTGCATTGCCCCAAGATTCCATGGTGGGTTCATATTTTCGCCATGCTCTTTTGTAGTGTACTTGCCGAGAATCGCTAGGTTCATATTTTTCTCGTACCTTATTACCTATAAAGGGCATTACCATTAAGAGTTCTTTTATTGTATTTTTGGTTGAAAGAATAGCTGAATCAAAGAAAGCAGTAATGTTGTTATAAGATATGCGTCGAGAATTGACTATTTTTTTAAGGGGCTGATCTTTTAATACAAAGTCAATTAATACTATGCACTCTACAGTTTCGCCTAATTTTTTTAATTGCCCAGCAACTTCATAGGCAAGTGCAGCACCAAAAGAAATGCCTAATAAGCGATAAGGCCCCGAAGGTTGTACTGTTTTGATTCCTTCAATATATTCTTCAGCCATGGTGCGTACATCCAATAGCTGTTCTTTTGAATCAACTAATTTCCCTTCTATGGGCAGATAAACGCCATAGGTTGGTATTGATGGCGCTAAGCTATCTGCCAGATCTTTGTATAATTCAATCCCGCATAGGCAAAATATAGGGTTGTCTGTTCCTTTTTCTTGAAGCGGTATCACTTGAGTGCTATCAGAGTGATCACCCTTATCGATAAGCGCTGATTGCTCTTCTATAGTCGGGGCTTCAAATATAACACTAAGTGAGAGGTCGCTAGCACAGCTGGAATTAATTAAATTAATTAATTCAGCCGCCATTAACGAATGTCCTCCGAGAGAGAAAAAATTATCGGTGATGCTGATTTGTTCTACCTTAAGTACTTTTTTCCATACCTCTAATAAAGTTGCTTGTAGCTCGCTCGATGGTTCTACAAAGTCTTCCCTGCCATTAAGAATGTTGGTTAACTGATGAATATCAATCTCATCATTTTCTTTGTCGACGTTCTTTTTTCTGGGTATTTCAGTTAAGGCAGTTGTTGGAATGTCGAGCTCTGAACAATAAATGTTTTCTTCAGCTTGATTTGTACAAACATAAACTCCTTGTACTTCTTGTTTTAATTTAGCTCTTTCGTAAAGTTTGCTTTCCAGTATTTTGCTATAGCGATTAATGCCAACCAATACGTTTTCTGGTGGTCGGCATAGTATGGCGTGTAGCGATGATAAACCTTGATAAGGAGGGATTGTATACAGGCCTTGAGCGTTAAGCATAGATGCGGGGGCGCCCCCTTTACTCATGCCTAGTTCTTCCCATGAGCTCCATGCGATCGAATAGCTATTTAAACCTTGATTTTGTTCATGTAATGCCAGTAAGTCTAGTTGACGATTAGCCAAAGAATATACCGGTGCAATATTGGAAGGAATTGTACTTAATGACGATGAAAAATAAACGGCTAAGGACTGAGGTCGTTTCGATAATAATTGATGAATAGTTAATGCGCCGTTCACTTTTGGGGTTAATACCGAAAGCATCGATTCTGTGGTGTCTTCGATGAAAGGTATTTCTTTAACTGCACCGGCAAGATGAAAAAACCCATCAATAGTTTGATTAAGGGTGCCTTCTAGTTCGATCAATTGTGATTCAATGGTATCAATTTGGCTAATGTCAGCGGAGAGATAGTGTACATTCCCGAACGCTTTAATTTCATTGAGAGCAGCTTGTTTGTTACGGTAATTATTGTTGTTGCCAGACGGGTCCGATCTACCAATAATAATAATATTCGCTTGAAAATGTTTAATTAGCCATAAACATAATTCTTGTCCTACTCCGCCTAAACCGCCTGTAATTACGTAAAGACCACCATAAGTAATATTGTTTAGTGTGGATTTATTTTTAATGGCTTCGTAGGATATAAGACGGCTAATATAGCGGATATTATCTTTAAGTAAAATTTCGTGGTCGCTACAGTTGTTGTTAAGCTCGTCAGCAATATTTTGTATTAATGCTGCGTTGTTATCAATAGTTTCTGCATAGTGTATTGAGCTAATGTTTAAGCCTTCAATGCCATAAAAAACAGAGTGATAAAGTGCTGGTAACGAACTATAAAAAAGGTTGGTGCTATCAAGTTTATCGTTTGCGTGTTCTGGTATGATTAACGATATTTTCGAGTGTTTAATATTGGAATAATTGCTGATAATTTTAGCAAGCTGTTGTATCCCATTAAGTTTTGATTCTATGGCTTGGCTATCGTTACACTTACGATCAATGTCGATAAAACGAAGATCAACAATGTGGCAATGATTAAGTACTTCAATGCTTTTATTGTTCTCTGAAATTACTATAAGCTCAGACATGGTTTTTATAGTAGCGGTGTCTATGCCATTGTTTACTATACTTTCTTTAATATTCTCCGCAATTTGTTTAGTGTTGCCCTCTTGCACAATCATGAGCAAAGACTGTTGGTTGTTCAGCGGTACTCTGTTAGCGCGAACCCATTGTTTTGAGGCAAACCAATCAGGTAATGTACGATTGTTCTCCAACAGCATATCCATTGTTCTGATTGTATTATCAAACTCACCACTTTCCATTTGTTGAACGAGTTTGCTGCGTTGGATTTTTCCGATGGCTGTTTTGGGTATTTTATTTTTTGGTAGCGGAATTAAATATTCAGGTGATATTCCAATGTTTTGAGCGACGCTTTCCCTGATGCTTTGAGCAATTTTTAAAATGTCGTTGTTATTACCAAGATCATCATCGAGTGTACTGAAAAAGATGGCGAGACTTTCATTTTCGTCACTTCTTGGTTTTACTGCGGTTGCTGCTACATAGGAAACTAATACACCATCAACTGTTTCAGCAACTTTTTCAATCTCTACTGGTAAGTAGTTGGCACCACCAATAATGATAGTATCCTTACTCCTGCCGCTAAGGTAGAGCTCGCCTTTGAATATAAATCCTTTGTCTCCAGTATCCATCCATCCGTCATCAAGAAATACTTTATTCGCTTCTGAGTTTTTATAATAACCCGGTGAGACACAAGCACCTTGCATGTGTAAATTTCCGATTCTTAACTCAGGTAATAACGCTCCCTGTTCATCCGCTATACGCATCGACATACTGGGAACCAGAGGGCCTAAACAGGTAAAAGAAACGCTGTCCGAACTACCTGAAGGAACTAGTTTTAAGTTTTTTGATAATGAATTGCGATCTATAGTGATGGTTTTAATAAAATCGTCAGTAAGCGCATAAGTAACACCTGATCCCATTTCAGCCATACCAAAAGCGGGTGTAATGGCTGATTTGTTTAAGCGAAAAATACTTAAGCGAGAGACAAATTCAGCAATTGTTGCTGGCGATACTGATTCTGCTGCCGTTAAAAATGATTTAACCGATGATAAGTCCCAATCATTATTAATAGTTTCGCTATTTTTTAATGTTGCGCTGACAGCAGCATAAGCAAAATTAGGTGCCCAAGTATGGGTAATACGATATTGGCTGATTAAATTTAACCACTCCAGTGGATTTGGGAGAATACGTTCTTTATTGCAATAAATCATATCGCAACCGAGATCAAGACAGCGTATATGCCAATCAGAAATACTGCCAATATGATCAAAGGGAAGCCAGTTTAGAATACGATCTTGAGCTGTATTACCACAAAGTATATTGGTGCCTCTTCCTCTCACAAGTACATTACGGTGAGTAAGTTGGATGCACTTTGGTGTCCCTGTGCTACCGGAACTTAATGATAAAAAGGCAATACTGTTTTCATCTACCTCAATATCTCTAGTGCTTGATCCTTCTAATGGTTCCATTAATGATTGATAATTGACACAGCTTGTTTGAGGAATATCAGATGATTTAGTGACACCTTCTAAACTGGCTGTATCGCCAATAATCAAGGGTTGTTCTAATAACTCCCATACGCCTTTGAGTTTACCCACTTCACTGTTATTTTCTGTGTACGTTGGTGGTACTGGAGTAATAACCGGGATAACGCCCGCGAGAATACAACCCCAAAATATGGGCAAGATCTCTGCGGGGTAATAAGCATGAATAATAGCGTGACTGGCGACAGATATATTACGTGTGAAAATTCCATTTCTAATTTGACGTGCTTGATCCAGCAGATCAGAAAACCCTTGTTCCGTTGCCTTGCCCGTATCATCTAGGTAAGTTATTTTTACATTACTGTACTGATTTGCTGCAGTAACTAACATTTCCCCCAAAGTCTTTGGCATAGACGATGGTGATGGCAGTTCTTCAGCGACCTGTAGTGCAGGCTTATCGCTTTTTGGGATTTCTGTTATTGCTTGAGTAGGCTTTTTTGTACCATGTCCCTGCGAACTCTCTCGCGTCGGATCGGCTATTGGCAATAGCGATTTAATGTAAAAACGATCGGGCTTTTTATCTAAAGAAAGAGCAAGGGCTGCAGCATCTATGACCCCTTCTTGAGATTTTAAGTCAGCTTCAATATGCTCTAAAACTTTTGGTAGGGGTGGAATAAGCGATTTTAACGCTTCGATATCACGTTCACCATTGGCTGTTAGAGGCATATGATTAATGGTAAAAATACCATTCAGCCCATACTTTTCTAACAATTTAGCAGATGTTGTTTTTATGTTCGAAAGAGGGCTATCATGGGCCACAATATATGCAACATTATAGTGAATGCCGGCAATTTTTTGCGCAATAATCTCGCATTCATGTGCGCCGGTTTTATTAATGATGTCTTGTGCTGTCGCCTTTAAGTTTACTTGTAAGAGTGTATCTATTTGAGAGGCGAGTTCACGGGGGCCCGCTAATTGTTCCATAATGATCTCAGGTTAGCTAAATGGTTCAAGGAAGAGGTTTTATATAGACCCTATATTATCTCTAGAGTTTAAAAAATTACGCATGCCTCGTCTATCACGTAAACAGGTTAGTTCTTTTGTATAGGTAAAAGGTTCAAAATAGCAAAAATAAGGCCAATTGTTGCTTATTGACTCGTGTTATGTGTGGGGCAAGGGTGCATGTTAGCGGTATAGTATTGCGCGTTTATTAAAACAAAACACGGGTTTGTATGGCTTATTCATTAAGTTGAGTAATGATGATGCCGTTTTTAGCTGTTTTGAGTTAAGGTTACTTTTTAGTCTCTTTTTCTACTATAAGCAGCCGAGTATGGCTCCATCTATCGTGCAACATGCACTTTTCATTATCAAAGAAATAACTAACAAATAATGCCCAGCCTACCGCTGCTAGACAAAAGCGTATTATGCACTGAGCTATTGTGGGAGTATTGCTTCCTTTTATACTAATAATTTGGACACGCCAGGCTCGCATACCTGTTGTTTGTCCACCTCGTGTCCAAAAGTAATAGTAGAACCCAAAGATACTTAATAGCCAGCCCAGTTGAAATAGCGTTCCGGTTGCTCGATCGGTACTGATATTGAATAACAACTTACTAATACCTATATAAACAAGACCGTAGGCCATACTCACAGCCATTAGTAAAAGGCTATCATAATTAAGTATGACAAAGCGGCGAATAAGAGAGGGCGATAGAGTAGTGTTAATTGGAATGGGTGTGATCTCTGACATATTTCGTATTATAACAGAGATCATATCACCACAGGTCAGCGTAGTTTAAAAACGATAACGTAAACTGGCTACCGTTCTGTCATCGGAGATACGAATTTCATAGCTTGTTTTACCATGTCGGCCTTTACCCACTAACTCCTTTTTTAAAGTGCTTAGATAAAAGCGACTTTTTCCTGAGCGGCCATCTGTGTTCAGTAGGTTGATTTTAAATCGATCTCTTATTTTACGTAGTAATTTCCTTTCCTTGGCTTTAATACTTTCGCGCTGAAATCGATTTTTCTTACTGTTATGTATGCCTAGCCCATCTGTTTCTAGATAAGCGTTACCATTAATGCCTTCTGGGGACAGTTGGTTGTGATAATAAATATCACCTAACTCAAGGGAAGCTTCTGATGCCGACTCTTTTAGCCAAAGCTTAATATCTTGGTCAACGGTGTCATCAGCACTAGTGGTACCCACTGTAAAAAATGCCATTATGGATGTTGCACCTGTAAACCATCTGTAGTGTTTATGGATACCTTTGATTAAAGTATTTAACATAATTACCTCCTGCGACATTTATGACTGCTTGTGGCAGATTGCTGTCGTCTATATCCACTATAACAGTATAGACTCTCCCGTCATTTTAAAATTTATACCAAATAGCTATGGATTCGTTGTGATTTCTCATTTGTCGTTGTTATTTGGGCGCCCTTTAAAGGGAAAGCTTATTATTTCAGTGTTTTTATAGTAAGTGAGTACACACATTTTAAAGGGTGTGAGTTTGCTGAAAGATTCTTTTTTATAACTAATAGTACTTTTATAGTTTTTATTTATTCCCAAATAATCCAGTTTAATTGATATTTCCGAGTTTAGATAAGGCGCTGAACGATTCCTCTATTGCGCTATAAACTGGCTTTAAATACCCGTATAATCGACGGCTTTTTCGCCATATTGAATAGTAGAAACTGTCATGCTTGAGAATTTATCCGCTTTACCCCCTGACCCTATTTTAGGTTTAAGTATGAGCTATAAGGCTGATACCAACCCCCACAAGGTAGATTTAGGCGCGGGTGTCTATAAAGATGATGATAATCACACACCTATTATGGCTGCTGTTAAGCAAGCGCAGTCTCTATGGTTAGAGAGAGAAGAAACGAAAGTCTATGCTCCCCCGGCAGGTTTTGAGGGCTTTAATGAAGGCATGATTAAGTTACTTTTGGGTGATACCCATCCGGCATTAAAAGAACAGAGAGTAACCGCTGTACAGGCGCCGGGCGGTTGTGGAGCCCTGCGTATTACTGCCGGGATGTTAAACCGTTGTCGTGCCGGTGCTAAAGTATGGGTGTCGACACCGACTTGGGCAAATCATATTCCTCTACTGGGGAGTGCAGGTTTGCAGCTAACTGAATACCCTTACTATGACTATAAGCAACACCGGATTGATTTTGATGCGATGATGGATACTTTGCAAAATGTTGATGCCGGTGATCTGGTGCTTTTGCACGGTTGTTGTCATAACCCTTCTGGGGCTGATTTATCCCGTGAGCAGTGGGTTGCCTTAGCATCTTTACTGAATGAGCGAGGTGCAGTTCCATTTGTAGATGTTGCTTATCAGGGCTTAGGTGATGATCTTGATGAAGATGTCTGGGGTTTACGTCATTTGGCCGAGCAATGCCCCGAGGTGATTGTGGCCACGTCTTGCTCTAAAGTTTTTGGCTTGTATCGAGAGCGTGTAGGTGCGGTTGTTATTATTGCCAAAGATCAACAGACGGCAGATGTTTGTCGTGGACAATTACTTAATATTGCACGTGAAATATATTCGATGCCGCCAAGTTATGGTGCGGCCCTAGTTGATATTATTTTGCATGATGCTGATTTAAAGCAGCAATGGGTTGATGAAGTACAGGTGATGCGTGAGCGTATTACTCATTTGCGTAGTAGTTTTGTTACGCGGCTTAGTAATGCCGGTGCAGGTAATCGTTTTGATTATATTCAGCAAGAAAAAGGCATGTTCTCTTTCTTAGGAATAGGTAAGGAGCAGGTAGAGCGAATGAGAAAAGACGATAGTATTTATTTTGTCGGTTCTAGTCGTATTAATGTTGCAGGTTTAAATGACAATAATATGGATTATGTTGTCGATTCATTGCTAAAAGTTCTTTAATCATTATTTATATTGAGTAAGCAATTTTTTCAATAAAAAAAGGTTGTTCGCCTTGTGTTGTTTGGATGATGACTTCATCATCCAATTGTTTTTTAAGTAAGGCACGGGCAATAGGAGAATCAATGCTGATTTTTCCTTCACCCACATTAAATTCATCAGGGCCAACAATACGGTAAATGCGTTGGTCGGAACCACTTTCATTATTTAGCGTTACCCAGGCACCAAAGTAAACTCTTTCCTGATCTCTGGGGATATCTCTGACAATGGTCAATTCGTCTAAGCGCTTTGTTAAAAAACGTACCCGGCTATCAATTTCGCGTAGGCGTTTTTTTCCATAAATATAGTCGCCATTTTCAGAACGATCACCATTTTTAGCCGCCTCATGGACATCATGGGTGACTTTGGGGCGTTCTTCTTTCCATAAAAATTTCAGCTCCTGCTCTAAAGCCTCAGCGCCTTCAGGTGTTATATAGGGTGAGCCTTTTTCGCGAGGCGGGCGCCAGCGTCCCATTAAGACAATTCCTTTTTGTCTTTGCAGGCTTGTTGAAAAGGCACTGTGGGCAAACTTTCTGCTGGGCTAAGATTAAAAATAGAGGCGTAAAATGCATATTCTACATCGAGGGCGTGCTGAATATTTTTGGCTTGACGAAAGCCGTGCCCTTCTTCTTCAAATGTTACATAGGCAACTGGAATCTCTTTTTCAGCAAGCGCAGAAACCATCGATTCTGCTTGATTAGGTGGAACTACTTTATCCTCCAGACCCTGTAAAAAAATAACCGGGCAATCGAGTTTTTCGACATGATTTAAAGGTGAGCGCGCTTCGTATAGGCTTTTTTCTGCGGGATATTTACCAATCAGTCCATCCAGGTAGCGGGATTCAAATTTATGAGTATCTTTTGCTAATAATGTGAGATCACCAATACCATATAAGCTGGCGCCCGCTTTAAAATGATCGCGAAAGGTCAATGCCGCCAATACAGAATAACCGCCAGCACTGCTGCCGCGCACGGCAATACGTTGAGGATCAACTAAGCCCATATGAATAAGGTAGTCAGTACCAGCACAAATATCATCAACTTCTAATACCCCCCATTGACCTTGTAAGCGGTTTCGGTAAGGGCGACCATAACCTGTACTGCCACTGTAGTTAATATCGAAAACGGCAAAGCCTTTATTGGTCCAGTATTGTATTTTTAAGTTAAGGGCGGCACTGGTCGCGCCGGTAGGTCCTCCGTGGCACATTACTAAGAGGGGAGGGAGTGTTTCACTATCTGCGCATTCATAATTACCGTTGTGTGGCGGATAATAAAACCCATGGACCTTATCGCCACGACTATTTTCAAAATTGATTGTTTCTGGCTTCGACAGTTCATTGGCTTTGATAGGCAATTCACCGCTGGTTGAAATTGTCTGGCTGTGACCATTGTGCCATGTGACGACAGCATTTAATTGTTGGTCGGTGGCACCAATAAAAATAGCTGTATCAGTTTCATCATTACAGTCGATAGCTTCAATGCTTGTATAAGGCAGCTCAATGGGTGTAATCGTGCCGGTCATAATATCTATTTTTATTGCTTTCCAATATCCATTTTCAGTGTAGGTGCAAAATAAAGTGAAGCTATTCAAAAAACTATAGGTAGACATGCCGAAAACCCATTGTGGGGTTGCAAATTCGGCTTTTTTATCGAGCACACACTCAATGGTTTTACTTGTGGCGTTGTAGCGATAGAGGTTCCACCAGTCGTTACGGTCAGAGACAAAAAATAAATCCCCTGTGGGTGACCATTGAGGCTGGAATATAGATTCTTTGCGACTGCCATCATCAACCCCGCCAGCCACTTTATAGTGTTTTTGCAGTAGCCCCAGAGAACTTATTTCGGCCAACCAGCATTCGCTATTATCCCAAGGCATATTGGGGTGCTTCCATGTTAACCAACTAAGGTAATTGCTATCGGGAGAAATGCGAGGATTCGAGTAAAAGTCATTACCAAAGGCAAGTACATTAAAGGCAGTAGTTGATGTGCCATCGAGTTTGATGGCAACAATGCAGTTTTCAGGTTCTTGCTTGCCTTTATGGATTTCACAGACACAAATTAATTGCTGCCTTTTTTCATCGATACACATATCTGCGTAGCGGTAGTTTCCTTTTGGTGTTAGTGGAACTGGGTTATGCTCCGCTTGAATTGTTTTTATACAATAAATGCGTTGATCTTCGTCATTAACAAAGTAGACGGTACCATTGTGAACGTGATAACCACCGCCACCGTATTCATGAATACGGGTTCGAACATTCATGTTCTGGGGAGTAATATCCTGTTGTTTGCCATCGGGTGTTTGCCTAACAATGGCGGTGCGACCCTTTTCTTCTGGGCGCGATTCTAGCCAGTAGCGATTATTTCTATCGAGTTTGGGTTCGCTTATACGATTGATACCGCGTGTTAAAATTTCACTGGTAATGGGGGAAGGCCAATTGCCATAAGGGCTGGTTTGCTTTGTCATAATAAGTCTATAAGATGTCGACTGAATAATAGAATTGTATTTATTGTATGTTTCTTCAATCACTTATGCTAGAGCAATTACAGTTAAAGCCTGATGTTAAACGCTGGGTTGTTGCCTATAGCGGTGGTTTGGATTCCTCTGTTTTGTTGAACTTGCTGCATCAGCTGATACAGCAAGCGTCCATTCAATCGCCAGTGTGTGCTTTGCATATTAATCATCAGTTATCGCCTAATGCTCATTATTGGCAAGAGCACTGCGAACAGCAGTGCCGTTCTCTCGATATCCCTTTTTATTCTGAAACCGTTGATGTAAAAGTCACGGGTCACGGTGTTGAGGCAGCGGCTCGTGAGGCACGCTATAGACAGTTTACTGGCTTTCTTCAAGACGGTGATTGTTTATTGATGGCTCATCATGCCGATGATCAAGCAGAAACTTTTTTGCTGCGACTGATGCGTGGTGCGGGTAATCTGGGTTTGTCATCAATGGCAAAAGAAAGGCCTTTAGGGGATGCCAGCTTATTACGCCCATTGTTAAATGCTTCACGCAGTCAATTGGAAGAATATGCGGAGGCTTCACATATTCAATGGATAGAAGATGAGAGTAATGACTCGTTACATTTTGATCGTAATTTTTTACGCCATAAGGTTATTCCTTTATTTGAGTCACGCTGGGTGCAAGTAAAAAGGCAATTGGCTAATACGGCAGAGCGCTTACAGAAAAGTCAGTATTTATTGAATGACCTTGCGGAGATCGATTTAAAGCAACTTGATTTACGTAAAGAGCGTTGCGGTACCAGTGTTGATTGGTCATTGTTGCGCCTATTTAATCCAGATCGAATTGGCAATATCATTCGCTTTTGGTGTGAGTGTGAAGGGTATCCCTTACCCAATTCACAGCAACTTATGCAAATACAGCAACAGTTTTTTGGTAGTAATGCGATGTTAACCTCTGCTGTTGTGAAATGGGGACAATGTGAAGTGAGGCAATTTAATCGGCGCTTCTACCTTATGGAAACGCTAGCTGATTTTTCACCAAGCAATTTACCAAACAATAAGTCCCATGAGTGGGATATTTCTCAATCATTAAATTTAGGCGGGGCAGGTCGATTGACGGCTATTCGTCAAGACAGTGCTGATAAAAATTGTCATCAGCATTGCTTGTCTCTTGCTAAGCTGAGTAAAAAAAAATTACAGGTTCATTGGCGACAAGGCGGTGAGCGTTGTACGCCTAGTGGGCGTTCCGGGTCTCAAATGGTTAAAAAACTATTGCAAGAGTATAAATTGGAAACGTGGTTACGAGATCGTGTACCCTTGTTATCTGTTGATGGAAAAATAGTAGCAGTGGGTGATCTTTGGGTGTGTGAAGGGTTTTGCGCCAGTGCAAATGAAACCGCATATGCTTTGGAGTGGTCGTTATAGGCACATATAATTTTTTAACGGCTTTTTAGAAATGGCATTATGAATAAGTATTAAAAATGCTCTTTACCGTATTAAGTAAAAGGATGAAATATGAAGAAAAACAACCGTTTTTACCATATTGGAATTGTTGTTGAAAGTATAGAGCATTCAATGGATTACTATGCAAAAAATATGAATATTCATTTCGCTGAACCGGTTGTTACAGATTTAACGATTAGTCACCCTTTAAATGGACGTATCGAAGTTGTTTCGGCAAAGGTTACCTATTCACGCGGGGCATCTCCCTATATAGAGTTGATAGAAGCCATAGGTGAGAGTGTTTTCTCTAAAAGAAATATTGGGGAAATACTATATTATGGACTTTGGGAGTCTAATATTCCTAAACGCATAAAGCAGTTAAATAAAAATGACGTTGTTATTGATTATTTGATTTCTCAGGGTGAATCACCACCTAATGCAATTATTACGGCACCTGATATGAATGGTGTGCGCTCGGAGTATGTTACTGATTCGGTTCAAGGATATGTTCGAGTATGGACTTTAACCGGTAAGGCACCTGTTAAAAGTGGTTTATCATTTTTATTGGTAGGTGTTTTTTCTGTCTACTATTTTATCAAAAATAAAATAATGGGTAATATTTTTAAGCTTAAATAAAATTAGGATGTAACGATGAAAAAAGTATTAGCGTTTTCGGGTAGTGCCCGTAAAGAGTCATTTAATCAAAAGCTAGTGAGTATTGCTGCTGAAGGCGCAAGGCAAGTGGGCGTTGAAGTTACGGTCATTGATTTAGCAGATTACCCAATGCCTTTATTTAATGAAGACTTAGAAGTAAAAGATGGTATGCCGGAGACTGCAAAAGCGTTTAAACAGTTGCTGATTGATCATGATGGATTGTTAATAGCTTCCCCTGAATACAATAGCGCCTTTAGTCCTTTATTGAAAAATGCGATTGATTGGGCCTCGCGTGCAAGTGCAAAGAATGAGTTGCCGCTTATTGCTTATCGTGGCAAATATGCAGCAATTATGGCAACGTCTCCCGGTGGTTTGGGTGGCATAAGAGGCTTGGTTTTTTTGCGAATGCTACTAGGCAATATCGGTATTACAGTATTACCGGACCAGCAGGCTGTACCTAGTGCTTATCAAGCGTTCTCAGAAGATGGATTGCTCAATGACAAAAAGTTGGAATCTAAAGTTATAGGTTTGGGTAAAGCATTAGCGCAAGAGCTTAACAAAGCTTAATACTTTGTTATCCAATATGGTCCAGTACAGAGTTTATTGAAACGTCTTTAATAAACACTGTATTGGATTAGGTATTTTTTGATTATCAATGCGCTTTACTTGGCTTCGACATGAAAATCCTGTGGCAACTAAAGAAGGCTTTAATTCAGTATTATTGATAATTTCATGCCATGATAGTGAATAGATATGCTTTGAGGTTTCTACATTTTTTGTTTCGTGGCCATAGGTTCCCGCCATCCCACAACAGCCTACATCAATAATATCCAGTTTATGCCCTAGTTGATTAAAAATCGATTGCCAGTCTTTGATAGAGCTAGCGGCATTGGTTTTTTCTGTGCAGTGGGCCATTAATCTAAACGGCTGATTTTGTTGCTTGGGCTTTGAACTATTCTTCATCGATCGTTGTAATGGTTGTTGAACAAGCCATTCTTGAATTAATAAAACAGTCGGTGCTTCATTACCGAGTACTTTTTGGTACTCACCGCGATACGCTAGCGTCATTGAAGGTTCTATACCAATTAAAGGTATTTTACTGTTTGCAAGATCATTCAAAAGCAGACTGTTTTTTCGTGCCGCATTGACAAATGCTTTTCTAAATCCATGTACATGCAATGGCTTGCCATTCGCTTTAAAGGGCGCAATAAAGGGAGTAAAACCAAGGTGTTGTAATAGATCAAGAGTATCTATTAGTAACTGTGTTTCAAAAAAACGAGTAAAAGCATCTTGTACAATAATGACTGATTGTTGCTTTTGTTCCGCCGACAGTTTTGATAAATAATCTATGGATGCGTACTTAATCCCTCTTTTTTCGAGTTCAGCATTAAAATCAATCTTGCTGAGTAAAGGGCTGTCGCTCAAACCAATGGTCTTAGCAAGCATAGCTTGTACTAACTTGGAGCCCATAAAAAAATTATAAATCGAGGGGAGTGTGGCAGCTATAGGCAGTACCTTTTCTAAGGAACCAACAAAATAGTCTTTCAGTGGTCGTAAGTAGCGCCCATAGTAAAGCTCTAAGAATTTTGATCGAAACTCGGGTACATCTACTTTAATAGGGCAGGATCCTGCACAAGACTTACAGGCTAAGCAGCCCATCATGGAGTCGTGAATTTCATGAGAAAAATCATATTTTCCCAACATTTTCCCAATACTGTGTTTAATTTTTACTGGAAGCCTAAAAAGATTACCAATCCAATATGAAGAGTGTATTTTTTTACTTTCAATAACCGCCGTGGTTTTTTTGCGATTGAGTTGTAATAGCCACTCACGAATCAGTGACGCTCTGCCTTTGGGGGTATGTGTTCTTTTGCGGGTTCCTTTCCACGAGGGGCACATCGCATCGCTAGGGTCCCAGTTATGACAAGCGCCATTGCCATTGCAGAACATACCTTCGTCATAGGCTTGCCAACTTTCTGGGTCAATCATTTTATCGTGTTGACCACGAGTAGGGACTTCATCAATTTTTAATAAAGGAATATCCGTACTTGGGGTTGCAATTTTCCCCGGGTTTAACTGGTAATTTGGATCAAAAGCTTGTTTGATTTTTTGTAGTAGGGGATACAAAGAACCGAAGAATTTAGGCGCGTATTCAGAACGTACACCTTTGCCATGCTCTCCCCAAAGCAACCCCCCATATTTATGAGTGAGTTCAACTACCTGGTCCGTAATAGTGCGAATTAGTTTTTCTTCTTCGGGTTTTTTCATGTCTAAAATAGGGCGTACATGAAGTACCCCGGCATCGACATGGCCAAACATGCCATATTGCAGATTATGGGAGTCTAATAAAGCGCGGAACTCAACAATAAAGTCAGCTAGATTTTCTGGTGGTACGGCAGTGTCTTCAACAAAAGCAACGGGACGTGCCTCGCCCTTGGTATTACCTAATAATCCTACGGCTTTTTTCCTCATGGCCCATATTTTTTTGACTTCATCATCCCAGGCAATGCTGTAGCCATGACTGCTGTTATCCTTACCTTTTATTAATTGATCAAGTAAAGGACGCATTTTTGCCTGCAGCTCTTCTTTGCTGTCTGCGGTATATTCAACAAGATTTATCCCTTCAAGTTTATATTGCTTATCAGTAGGAAAAAATTCTTCAACAGTATTCCAAATGATATCGTCTTTGGCGAGGTTTAACACCCGTGAATCAATCGTCTCGATTGATGTAGGGCCCGCTTGCATAATTGTTTCCGCATCCCGTAATGCGGCATCGAAATTGTCGTAGCGTAGATTAATCAGAGCTGTTTTTTTAGGTATGGGCAGTAAATTTAATTTCGCTTCGGCAATAAATCCTAGAGTGCCTTCACTACCGCATAGAATATTATTTAAATTAAATAGCCCTTGCTCATCACGAATATGGGCAAGGTCATAACCTGTCAGACAGCGGTTAAGTTTAGGAAAGGTTTTTTCAATGGCTTGTTGATGGTCTTGATAAATTTGATCAACTGTTTGATGTATTGTACCTATAAGACCATGCTGTTTTTTTTGTTTGGCGAGAGAGATATCATCAATAGCATAACTCTTTAACAGCGAGCCATCCATCAATACTGTAGATAGCTCTAGAACATGGTCCCGTGTTTTACCATAGGCACAGGAGCCTTGGCCTGAAGCATCTGTGTTGATCATTCCACCAATGGTGGCCCGATTGCTTGTTGATAGTTCTGGAGCAAAGAATAAGCCGTGGGGTTTAATTGCTGCGTTCAGCTGATCTTTGACAACACCACATTGAACCCTAACCCACTGTTCTTTGACGTTAAGTTCAAGAATTTCATTCATATACTTGGAGGTGTCGACGATTAAGCCATCGCTTAATGACTGGCCATTGGTACCGGTGCCACCTCCGCGAGGGCTTAAGGCAACTTCTGCATAAAACGGGTCATGGCTGAGTTTTGTCAATGATATTAAATCTTGGAGGTGCTTAGGGTAGATAACGCCTTGAGGGATAATTTGATAAATGGAATTATCCGTTGCTAAAACGGTACGATTGGCATAATCCAGACATAGTTCGCCTTCAAACCCTGAAGCCTTTAATTTTTTTACGAATTGTCGATAGAGTGTTTGAATAGAAGAGGTTTTTCGGATAGCCGGGATCATAAATCAAAGTAATATGGTAGAACAAAGTCGTATTCTACATCATACGAGTGTGATCACCAATGTGGATTATAAAGCCTTTTCGGTATCCTCAGCATTGTTAGCAGGGAGAGTGATGATAAAGGAGGTGCCTACACCTACCTCGCTTTCTACTTCGATTGTTCCTTGATGATCTTGGATAATTCCGTGGGAGATAGACAAGCCAAGGCCCGTTCCTTGGCCTACGGGTTTAGTGGTAAAGAAGGGGTCAAAAAGCTTGTGTATGTTTTGCTTGGCAATGCCTTTGCCTGTATCAGATACTTTAATTTGAACGGCTGTATTGTTATCGAGAGCATGGGTCTCAATGGTTAAGGTGCCCTTGTCCTCCATCGCATGCGTTGCATTAACAATTAAATTGGTAAAAACTTGTGTCATTTTACTGCGATCACAGAGACATAGCGGAAGAGGGTTGAGTTTTTTGATTACATCGCATTTGTACTTAAGCTCATTGCTTAATAATTTTAACGTTTCATCCAGAGAGTCGTTAAGGTTACACGCTTCGGTCGTATCATCGGAAGCTCTTGAATACACTTTCAAACCTTTGACTATTTCTTCTACACGATTTGTCCCGTCAATCGACTCTTTCAAAAGAGTTTCGATATCTTCATTAATAAAGTCGATGTCTTCTTCTTCCCAAAAATCCTTAAGTTCATTCTTTTTGTCTTTTATTTCATTTTTTTCTTTGGTTTCAATTTCGTCGATAAATGCTTGCTGTTTTTGTATGACTTCTTGATAGCTTTTTATATACCGTGATAATGAATTGATGTTGCTTTTTACAAAAGCAACCGGATTGTTTATTTCATGGGCAACCCCTGCGGCTAACTGGCCAATAGACGCCATTTTTTCTGATTGCACTAATTGTTTTTGCGCAACTTTGATTTGGTGTAAAGCAGTTTCCAGTTTTTGTTTTTGTTCAAATACTTTATGAGTACGTCGTGCCACACGATCTTCTAGTGATGTGTTTAGTTCAATTAATTCATTATGATACTTTTCTGTTTCTTCATTAGCCTTGTTAAGGCTAATGATCATCTTGTTGAATGATTGGGCCACTTCACCCACTTCGTCGTGAGATTTTATCTCTATAGAATGATCTAGGTCTCCAGCAGCAATAGTTCGTGCAGAGTTGCGCAAAACTTTTAACTGTTTTGTTAAATAAATGCCGAGGGCTAAAGAAAACATCGCAACTAGTATCATTTCAAGTAAGGCAATAATAGCGGCTAGTTTCCTTGCTTCTGATAGTGATTTATCGATCCTGCCTGTTGAGATGCCTATTTCTATAGAACCATAGTTCTCATCATCAACAATGATTTCAGTTTCGGTGTCATAAATGTCATCATCAACACTGCCGTAATTTTCGTCTTTCTTAAAATTTTTTGATAGGTATTCTTCTTCGCCCCCGCTAGCTAACATGTTTCTATTGTTATCCATGATGCGAACATAAAGAACTCCTTCATTCTTTAAAATTTCCTCAACAAATGTTTCTAGTGAGGCTAAGTCAAAGGATAAAACAGCATCTTTTGTTGTGGTGGCAAACAGTGTGGTGGTTGTTTTGACGTAATTCTCAAGGCCTTCTTCGCTAGACCTTTGCATATAATTGAGAATGGTGGTGATCAAGATTGCCAGTAAAATGGCTTCTATGATGCCGACCCCGAGAATAGTTTTAAGCCGTAAAGACATAATTATTGCTTAATAAGTTTATCCAAAAGCTCCAGACCTAATCCTCTAACATCATCCCAATCAGAGTCTTTTGCTTTAATAAGCCCCTTTTTTATCTTTAATGATTTAAGTAGTTCTTTTCCTTTAGGGTCATTATACATTTTGGCAAAAGCTTGTTGAATAGAGGTATATGTTTTCTTATCTATTTTAGGGTGAGCGGCTATCGCATGTGGCGTATAGGCATTAGTCGTCCATAATATTTTTAATTGATCTTTGACTTTTGGTGGAGCATTGTTAAATGTTCGCTTTACGCCGCCGCCTGCGGGTAATATTCCTCGTGCTACATTTAAGTAAACGGAGTCATGGGAGGAAACGTATTTGGGGGTGAAGATAATATTATCGTTACTTAATTTCGCTCTTGGTAATACACTGGCTGCAAATGCGGCGGGTGAAGGAAAGGCTAATGTTTGCCCTGATAGTTGCTTAAGAGAATTCACGGGGCTATCTTTACGAACAACAATAATTCCACGTATAGGTTGATCTTTGCGTACGGCTAGAGCTTTATATCCAGGGTCGTTATTGAACACTGTAAAATGATAAGGATTCATATAGGCAAAATCATACTCTCCTGCGGCGAGATTCTTCTCGAATTCAGGGATATTCTTTGCCGTTTTGAATTGTAATTTAATAGCCGATTTTTCATGTATATATTTGAATACGGGTGTCCATAATTTCGCAAGTTGCTTGGCTGATTGTTGGGGAACAACGGCAAAGGAATATGTTTTGTTATCAGCATAGGATAACGGTGCCATCAGGGTCGTTAAAGTGACAATGGCGACAGTTGTGATAGCTCGCGCTACTTTGATTATGCCGGCTCGGAAACAATTTTTCATGACAAATCTCTTTTCAAGGTAAGTTCACTATTTCTTTAGTATAGACAGCCCTTATCACTCGTATAGCGTGCTGAAGGAAGGAATTCGTCTAGATCGGCTGTTTCATATAGCAAACATTCCTTGTTTAGCCCTTATTTTTACAAGTATCTCTACTCTGGCCGCACATACACTAGGAATACTCTTATTTTTATATGTATGACCATCTTTTCGGCTCTTTTTTGGCTTATTTCTCTGGCATTTACAACGATGCAATATTAGTTGTAATATACAACTAATATTGCATCGTTGAGGTTAACTTAGCCATGGCTCAGGTGAGTGATCGGATAATCGAAGAGGTACGGGAGGGCTCTAGACAGCTCGTACGAGAATTAGGTTTTATGAGGGCGCATTTGGCATCGACACATTTGGCGCCGTCAGCATTACATACTTTATTAGAAATTGATTTAAAAGGGCCTCAAACGGCAGCAATGCTTTGCTCTAAGCTGGGTTTGGAAAAATCCAGTGTGAGCCGTATGCTAAAAAAATTAATCGATTCCGGTGAGTTATATGAATGTGTGTATAAAGCCGATGCCAGAGTAAAACAACTACATTTAACTGAGCAAGGCCACAGAACGGTAAATGTTGCCCATGAATATGCACGTGAGAAAACGCAGAGTGCATTGAGTCGCTTGTCTCCAGAAAAACAAAATATCGTTTTAGATGGTTTATCCGCATATGCATCCGCATTACATTCGGAGAGCCACTCACCCATAGTGAGTAAAAATACTAATATTCGCATTGTTGAAGGCTATCGAGCTGGGGCTATTGGTCGTATAGCGTATTTGTTTTCGACATACTTCGCCAAGCACTACGGTTTTGAGCAGTATTTTGAAAGTAAAGTGGCCTCCGAGTTAGCAGAGTTTATGGGACGGGTATCTCATCCAAATAATCAATTGTGGCTAGTAATACAGCAGGATGAAATTCTTGGCTCTATTGTTATTGATGGTGAAGACTTACAGGCTGAGTCAGTAGCGCATTTACGCTGGTTTATCATGGATAAGTCTTTACGCGGCAGTGGTATGGGGGAAAAACTTCTTCACAAAGCAGTGAGCTTTTGCGATCAACAAGGCTTTCAGGAAATTCATTTATGGACAGTAAAAGGCTTGGATGCTGCCAGTCATCTTTATGATAAATATGACTTTGTGATTGAGGAAGAGTTAGTTGATGACCAATGGGGTAAAAAGACAGTTGAGCATAAACGTGTCAGAAGAAAGGCGTAGTTGATGAAAGTTGATGAAAATAGTCGACTATGCCTTTATTTCTGTCACGTTGTTATTGTCTTATTCAGATTATTTAATCAAGGTTATTTAACCCAAGCTATTGAATTAAAGTAATGCAATAGCAGAATCGTAATTAGGTTCATCGGCAACTTCACCGACTAACTCGGTGTATGCAATTTTGCCTTCGGCATCTATAACAACTACTGCTCGTGCTAATAAGCCTTGTAGGGGGCCATTGGTAAATGTTAAACCGTAATTCTGGCCAAATTCAGGTGAGCGAAATGTGGATGCATTACTCACATTTTCTATGCCCTCTGAACCACAGAAGCGCTTTTGTGCAAAAGGTAGATCAGCAGATACACAAATCACTGTTGTATTTTCAAGCGTACTTGCTTTTTCATTAAATGTTCTTACGGACATTTGGCAAGTTGGTGTATCAATGCTTGGGAAGATATTGAGTATGATTTTTTGACCGTGATAATCGGCAAGTGATGTTTCCGATAAATCATCTCGTACTAATGTGAAGTCGGGTGCTGAGTTGCCAACAGTAGGGAGGTCAGCATAAGTTTCTATCGGATTACCTTTTAATGTAACAGTTGCCATTTTTATATCCTGCAGAAGTTGAGTTTAAATAATCAAAGGGCCTTAATTTCGTTAAGCCCCTAGTGTATAGAAAACAACGACCGATAGAAAATAAAAAATTACTGCATATTAGCGTGTGAGAATCCAGTTTGATAATGGGTAAAGGTTGTTTCAGTTTCGCCGTAGTAAAGTGCTTCATTGAGAGAAACAACCAGTAGTAAACGGGCATTTTCAATATCGCGAGACTGTATCGTTGTTTCCCACTGCGTCGTACTATCGTTTAATGAAGACATTGTTTCTGGTGCTTGTTCATTACTTGCAGTTGCCAATGCAATTTTAGCGCCTGCTAAGGGAAGTTCTGATTCCAGTTGAAAGGTAATAGTGTTGTTACCATGATTCTTTGAGGTGAGAATAACCTCAATATCACCATTTTTAAATGTACATTTACCACTCTGGTAGCGGCAATTTGATTTGGCCGCTAAAGGATAGCTATTTCCGGACACAGCATTGTGAGGTCGTTCACTTACGGCATAATCTACTGCAAAATAAGCAATGATGGCCAAAATAGGCGTGATAATAAGGGCAACAATAAAATGTTTGTTGGTTAGCATAATTCAATCTCTTTCCTGGTAGAAAAAATGCCGGGCCCGAAGGCCCAGCATGGAAGCGGCATTTAAGCTGGAGGGTGGTCTGGAGTTAAATGCCGTGCTTTGCCCGCATCACCCGGAATACGAATATCGTCAACCAAATGTTGAATATGCTCGGGTGGCTCTTGTGTGACCTTGGATACAACAGTAGCAACTGCAAAGTTAACAATTGCGCCAATGGCACCAAAAGCGTTCGGTTCAATACCGAAGAACCAGTTAGGAGACATATCGCCAAGGAATGATGTACTTGCGACAAACATGATACCTTTGTGCTGGAATACATACAGCAAGGTGATACCAATACCTGCCACCATACCTGCGATAGCGCCTTCCTTATTCATCTTCTTGTTGAAGATCCCCATCATCAGTGCCGGGAAGATCGACGAAGCGGCAAGACCAAAGGCTAAGGCCACCGTTCCTGCGGCAAAGTCTGGAGGGTTAAACCCTAAATAGCCTGCCAGTACAATGGCACCGGCCATAGAGATTCGTCCTGCCAGTAACTCACCTTTTTCTGAAATATCCGGTTTAAAGACCCCTTTGAGAAGGTCATGGGATATAGAAGAGGAAATTGCCAATAGAAGTCCGGCTGCTGTAGAGAGCGCTGCTGCAAGACCACCGGCTGCTACTAAGGCGATAACCCAGTTAGGTAGTTTGGCAATTTCAGGATTAGCTAATACCATAATGTCGCGGTCAACTTTAACCATTTCATTAGTGGCTTTATCCGCAGTGTACTGAATTTTGCCATCGCCATTTTTATCTTCAAACTTTAATAAACCCGTTGTTTCCCAGTTTTTAAACCAAGTCGGCCTTTCTGCATAGGCAAGGTTTTGTCCAGGAGCAGGTTCAATGGTAGTCATTAGATTTAAGCGTGCCATTGCTGCAACTGCAGGTGCAGTGGTGTACAAAATAGCGATAAATACGAGAGCCCAACCGGCTGATGTCCGGGCATCTTTTACCTTAGGTACAGTAAAGAAGCGGATGATCACATGAGGTAGACCAGCAGTACCAATCATCAGTGACATTGTGTACACGAACATATTTAAGGTGCTTAACCTCGCCTGTGTCGTGTACTCTGCAAAGCCGAGTTCGGTCACCACTTGGTCTAGCCGGTCGAGCAAGAATGTATCCGTCCCTGCCATGGTGCTACCCAAACCCAACTGAGGGATAGGGTTACCGGTTAAGTTGAGTGAAATGAAAATCGCGGGGATTGTATATGCAAAAATCAAAATACAGTATTGGGCAATCTGAGTATAGGTAATACCTTTCATCCCACCCAGTACAGCATAGAAGAATACAATCAGCATACCTGTCATAAGACCAGTATTGTAATCAACCTCTAGAAAGCGAGAGAAGGCAACGCCGATCCCTTTCATTTGGCCAATAACATAAGTGACTGAAGCGACAATTAAGCAAATAACTGCGACGACTCGTGCTGCCTTTGAGTAATAACGATCACCAATAAATTCCGGCACAGTGAATTTACCGAATTTACGTAGGTAAGGTGCCAGTAGCATCGCCAATAATACATAGCCACCGGTCCATCCCATTAGGAATACTGAACCACCGTAACCGTAAAAGGCAATAAGGCCTGCCATGGAGATGAATGAAGCGGCAGACATCCAGTCAGCAGCAGTCGCCATACCATTGGCAACAGGATGAATACCGCCGCCAGCAATATAGAACTCTTTAGTGGTACTTGCTCGTGCCCAGACGGCAATACCGATATAGGTAGCGAAAGTTAAACCAACAATGATAAATGTTAACGTTTGAAGATCCATGATATTCCCCCTTAATCTTCGTCGACGCCAAATTCACGATCAAGTTGACCGATTCTTTTGGCATAGTAAAAAACTAATATCACGAAGATATACATGGAGCCTTGCTGGGCAAACCAAAAGCCAAGTTTATAGCCGCCAATTTGGATGGTATTCAACAGATCGACGAATAAAATACTGCAGCAATAAGCGGCAATAAACCAGACCACAAGGAGCTTTAATACAAGTTTGATATTGGCCTGCCAATAGGCGGTGGCCTTTTCTTTACTGAGTGACATAAGAGTTTCCTCATTATTGTTATTGTCTGAGACAAATGCATTAATAGGCGTCTATTCAACGTGAATCAGATAGGTGCGTACTCAGGTAAATGTCCCGTCAATTCACTGTAACAAGAGTCACTAAAAATAAATGTCAGACCATGGTCTAGGGTTTGACTAAAGTCTAAAAGGAGAGAGGTGATTGGCACTTAATTACGCTTAATGGCTAAGATAGTGACTCTATTTTTGTGCTTGATATTAGTATGACTTGGTTGATAGAGTTACTTTTTAGTTGAGCATTTTAAGCTAGCGGCTCAATGTTCTAAATAGGCTAATTTATCCCATAAACATAAGAATAGAATATGACGCCTTCTATCGTATTAATCGCAGTCTTTTTTTATATTATCTTACTCTTTGGTTTGGCAAGGCTTGGGGACCGTCAACACTTCGTTGAAAATAGCTGGGCGCGTCACCCTGTTGTGTATGCGTTAGCGCTCGGTGTTTATTGTACTTCGTGGACCTTTTACGGTTTAGTAGGGACGGCCTCTGAAAAAGGGTGGAATTTCTTACCTATATTGTTAGGACCAATGTTGTTATTTACCATTGGTTACCCTGTATTAGAAAGAATACGTCGCATTTGTAAGCAAGAGCATATTCATAGTATTGCTGACTTTATTGCCTCCCGTTATGGTAAGCGTCAGGGTGTTGCTGCCACTGTGAGCTTGGTCGCGTTACTGGCCACTATTCCCTATATTGCGCTACAGCTTAAAGCTGTTTCGGATACTTTGGTTTTAACCATCGGTGAGAACTTTTTAGTTAATCAGGATCTCACTTTCGTTATTGCGCTGAGTATGATTGTGTTTGCCTTGTTGTTTGGTGCCAAGCGCCTTGATGTTTCGGGTTACCATTCGGGTTTAATGTCAGCGGTTGCCTTTGAATCTATTATTAAGTTAATCGTATTGTTAACGATTGCTTTTTTTGCACTGAGCTGGTTGATTGGCGATACTTCGAGTGTTGATGAGCAGACGGCTAACGTTGTTTTATTGGCGCCTCCATCGGGCTTACGTTTTTTTGTTGAAACATTGCTTTCCATGTGTGCTATTTTTTGTTTGCCACGCATGTTCCATGTGACCTTCGTCGAGTGTTTATCCAGCGATCACCTCAAAAAATCTCGTTGGTTTTTTGTGGGTTACCTTATATTAATTAGCCTGTGTGTTCTGGTTATCGCATGGATAGGTAATGTTTTATTTTTTGGAGACCCCTCAATAAAAGGTGATGCTTATGTTATTGCATTACCTCTACTTAAAGATTTGCCGTGGCTAGCACTCGTTGCTTTTTTGGGTGGTTTTTCTGCCGCAACCGCTATGATTATTGTAGCAACAGTGACATTAAGTCAAATGTTGAGCAACGATGTTATATTGCCTGTATTGGTTAAGCGTCGCAAAACATTAAATCAAAGTAGTGACTTTACTCGCAGCCTTATTATTGCTCGACGACTAACAGTATTGTTGGTGGTGATGGGGGCTTATGCTTATCAAGCAGTTTTAGCCGAAAATGCTGCATTGACTAGTATTGGTCTTATTGCCTTTGCGCTAGTCGTACAGTTAGCTCCAGCTATTTTATTTGGACTTTATTGGCGAAAAGGGAATGCGAGAGGCTTATATGCGGGTTTAATTGTCGGTTTGGCATTATGGTTTTATACCTTGATGATTCCCTTGTTAGAGCAGGCAGGCCTTATTGGCTCTGAGTTAGTGATGAACGGTTTATTTAACCTCTATTGGTTAAGACCTGAATCTCTTTTTGGTTTGAGTTTTAGCGATAGTTTTACACGGGGTGTTATTCTGAGTCTTGGAGCCAATATTTTATTTTATTGTTGGTATTCAATGACGTCACCAGAAAATTTAGGTGATCGGATTCAGGCTGCTGCCTTTACTCGTATGCAAAAAACGGATTACAACCCTTATGAAGATATTAATTTAGATGATTTATACTCTCTCTTGCGTGAATTTTTAGGTGAGACAGCGACTCGCTCTTTATTCTCTAAATATCAAACCAGTAATAATTATAAAAAGACGGACCTAATAGAGCAGGCACGAAAAACATTAGCGGGTACTGTTGGTGTGGCTTCATCGCAATCTATGTTGGATAGTTTACGGATTGGCGAAAAGATGGCAGTGGAAGAAGTGGTCAACCTTTTTGGCGAGACAACGAAGGCTTTACGCTTTAATCAAGAAGTACTTTCAGCCTCTTTTGAAAATATATCATCAGGCATTAGTGTTGTTGATGAAAATTTACGCTTAATTGCTTGGAATAATCACTATGAAAAAATGTTTGATTATCCTGAAGGAATGTTGAATGTTGGGCTTCATGTGGCGGATATTATGCGTTTTAATGGTGGGCGCGGATTGTTAGGTGAAGGTAATGTCGATGATTTGATTAGAAAACGTTTATCGTTAATGTCCACGGGTAATGCCTATCGTGTTGTTCGTTTTCATAGTGACGACACGATAATTGAAATTAAAGGTCGTCCATTGCCAAATGGTGGTTATGTAACTACTTATGATGATATTACAGAATTTATTTCTGCTCAGCGGCAATTAGAAGATGCTAATATCAACTTGGAAAAACGCGTTCAAGAAAGAACAAAAACCATCGAAGAAATTAATCAAAACTTATTGCAAGAAATAAAACGGCGCGGTTATGTTGAAGATGAACTAAGGGAAGCAAAAATTATTGCTGATGCTGCGAATGCATCTAAAACCAAATTTTTGGCATTAGCTGGCCATGATATTATGCAACCGCTGAACGCGGCCAGTTTATACGCTAGTGCGCTAACGGAGAGTGAATCCAATAAACCCATTGTTCATCAGCTTAAAAGTGCAATAGATAACACTGAATCAATTATCTCCTCTTTATTAGAAATCTCTAAACTAGATACTGGTGCTTTAAAGCCTAAACTTGAAATATTTTCTTTGGATGATTTGTTGGCCAGCTTAATTAGTGAAGCAATGGTGCAGCGCCCCAGAGGGTTAGATATACATTACTGTTCAACGTCTTTGTATGTATTGTCAGATAAACATTATTTAAGGCGTATTATCCAAAATTTCATATCAAATGCGGTTAAATATACGCACTCAGGTAAGGTGTTAGTTGGTTGTCGGCATCACTATCAAAAAGGGAATGGAGAAGGAAATAATGCCGTAGAGATTTGCGTATTAGATAATGGACCTGGTATTTCTGCAAAAGAACGAGCTTCTATATTTGATGAATTTTATCGCAGTAATCGCCAACAACAACAAGATAAAGTGCCAGGTATTGGTTTGGGTTTGTCTGTGGTTATGCGTTTTAGTGAGTTATTATCTCATCCTATTAAATGCTCTTCTGAGTTACACAAAGGAAGTTGTTTTTCAGTTACTGTTCCCATGGCTAACAATGATAAGCAAGTAGACAATACGCCTGATTTATATTCTCCTGAAAATGAATTAAAAGGCCTGAGAGTTGTTTATCTTGATGATGATAAACAAAATTTATTGGCGACATCAACCCTGCTAGATCATTGGCAGTGTAATGTTACATTGTTGAATAGCATTGATGATGCTCGTGAATATGCTAAATATCAGGATGCTCCTGATGTATTGTTAATGGATTATCAGTTAGGCGATCTGAAGCTTAATGGTTTATTACTTGCGCAGGAACTAAAAGCGCATTGGCTAGGTAATGCGACAGAACGTGTCCAGCTCGAAGTGTGTATTGTTTCAGCGTCAACCGATGCAGGCTTGCCAGAAGCAGTGGCGGGTGTAGGGTTTGAATTTTTACGTAAACCCGTTAAGCCGGCAAAATTAAGAGCTTTACTCACACAATTTTGTCAACGTAAGGGGCTAACCGAGTCTTAGCTAATGAGAGCGCTTACTACGCTTCTTCTTTATCTATTGCTAATTGCGATAGCATAATTACAGCTTGAGTCCGATTGCTAACACCAAGCTTACGAAAAATTGCGGTAATATGCGCTTTTATCGTTGCTTCAGTAACACCTAATTCAAATCCAATTTGCTTGTTTAACCAGCCTTCGCGTAGATAACAAAGAACCCTATATTGTTGTGGTGTTAAGGCGGCTACTTTAGCAGCCAGTGATTTTTCTTCACTAGATATTGGTGATATCTTTGGCGGCACATGAGGGGGGAGCCAACGCTCGCCCTCGGTTAATGCTTTTATCGCTTCATGTAGTACTTTTGCCGATGCGGACTTGGGAATATAACCGCTTGCTCCGTGTCCTACCGCCCGATTAATAATCGAAGGGTTTTCATTCGCAGACACAACGGTAACCGGTACACTAGGAAATTTTTCTCTCACTGTAATTAAGCCAAAAAGATCCTGACTACCGGGCATATGGAGGTCCAGCAGTAATAGGTCAATATCCGGGTTTTCTGTGAGTGCTTTTAAGGTAGATTCCAGATCAGATGATTCTGTAATCGAGACATCACCAAAGTTATGATTAATCACTTCCAGCAGAGCGCTGCGAAATAGCGGGTGGTCATCGGCAATATGAAAGTGGTACATGGCCATTCCAGTTTTATTCTTAGTCAAATATGCTCGGCAGCTACTGTAACACCACTCGACTTATCTACCAAACACCTCTTGGTTATAAGGGCAGTTATACAGCTGTTTATAAAGTCAGTTTAAAGCCAGCTCCAAAGGTAGCCGCCAGTAAACGAATATATCGCTTTTATGACATTGTAAAGCCGTCTATTGAGTTTATACTTTTATCTCTTACCTCTATTAATGGTGTGTTCTTATGAAAGCGCTACTGTTGGCATGGTCTTTATGTATTCTAACGTCATTGTATGCAAACAGCGTTGTTGCTGATAGTTATCGCCAAATCGAACTAAAACACCGTGATGCTACGAGCTTGGCTGCCCGTCTTGATGGGCTTAAAGGTGAGCGCTTATCCATAGTAACAGAGGGTAATACACTATTACTCAGGGGACCTTCTGCTGAAATTAATCAGTTAGTTAGGATCATTAAACAGCTCGATAAGCCTCGCCAGCAGCTAAAGGTGTCTGTTTATAGAGGTGATACCCCTAACCTTGAGGGAAAGAGCCGTGATAAGAAAGGAGTCACTAAGAAGTGGTCTACGTATAAAGAGCCCAGTAATAGCCTTGATACAGCCATTATTGATGATGGTAGTACATTGCTCATTACTGACAGGCGTTTACTTGTATTGCCTGTGGATTACCGTTATCAACTTGGCAATACTACAGAATCTTTTGAATATAGCGGGAACGATACAAGAATCACAGATAATGAAAACAGTGAATACCGATCTTTGTATCGGCAGAATTCATATGAAAAACATACGGATGGCATTCATTTAACAGCAACGCTATTGAGCGGCAAGAAACTATCGATTAAGGCCTTATTTACATCACCTCAGACTTCTCGTTCCCCATCACGGAGTATCTATACTCCAGCGGAGACTCTTCCCGCAACAAAAGAAACATCGCTTAGCCGTACTATCACCGAGGGAGAGTGGATAAATTTATCCGAGCATGGACAACATGCGAACTTTATTGGGCTGGGTTCTCGTACAAAAGTCTTTTCTACACGAAAGAATAAGGAGTCAGAAGGCAGTATTTGGGCAAAAGTTGAGCTAATTAATAAATAATATCGACAGCATTGTCGTGAATAGTGACTTAAGTTACACTTCTGCCGTCTTGTATCAGAAGTATTCTGCTTTTAAAGATATTCAATTATAAATATAACCTAAAAAATTTGTCTGGAGACCATTATGAGTTTTGCATCTGAGTTTAAAGAATTTGCCATGAAAGGCAATGTTGTTGATATGGCTGTAGGTATTATCATCGGTGCTGCATTCGGTAAAATCGTTGCTTCATTTGTCGGTGATGTATTGATGCCGCCTTTGGGTTTAGCCTTGGGTGGAGTCGATTTTAGTGATTTGGCCATTGTCTTGAAAGAGGCTGTCGGTGAAACTGCTGCAGTGAAAATTGCTTGGGGTAAGT
>JBOEHG010000008.1:0-120667 GCA_050633825.1 Cellvibrionaceae bacterium
AGCCAAACAGTACACCGACACCAGCGAGGACATAACCCACGGGTATACCGGTAAATAAGAAAGCGATGAAGGTAAGAAACATCGCAACAACAATAATTTCATTAATTTCCATGCTTACTTCTCTCCGTCAGAGTTTGACATTAATGCATCGACGTTGTGCAACAATCTTGATACAACAGCGAGAGTCAAAAAGATAAAACTGATAGGGATGACGGCTTTAATCGCCCAACGAAAAGGCAAACCTAAAGGAGAGCTAGAGGATTCGTTAACGCGATATGAGTCCGACACATAATCAAAACCATTAATTATCACAACATACAAAAAAGGGAAGACAAAAAATAATGTTCCGAAGATTTCCCATTTACGAACGGTGCGCCGCCTTAAGTTGTCAGCAACAATATCAACGCGTACCTGACTATTGGTAATTTCGGCGTATGACAAACCGAACATCATCCCAATAGCATATAAGTGCCATTGAATTTCTTCAAAAATAATCAAACCATTACCAAAACCGTAACGCAAAATAACATTACCCAGAATGGCAACAACCAATATCCCATAACTCCAACAAAATATAAGTGCAGACATATGAATGAAGGCATCCAGTTTATTTGCTATTTTTGCAAGCAAAGAATGACTGGCTGCTTCACTAGGGTCTACAGAATGGCCGCTTACAGACATCAGGACAAGCTCCGTAATAAATAGGAAGGAAATAAAACCGGCAAGTGAAAAACAATGTTTTTCACTTGCCTTATTTTGTTTTATAAATTATTTGAACTATTCGAGAATTATTATTGCCGAGGCAGGAATGCATTTTTCTCCCACAATGCATAATCAGCACGGAAAGCACTTAAGTCTGCCCAAATTTTAGCGAAGTCAGCATCTTTTGCTTTTTGTTCTTCAACCACTTCTTCCCAAGTTGTTTTAAATGTTGATAACATTTCGTCAGACCAGTACATATTTTTTACGCCATTGGCAGCATTTTCACGCATTACCGGTGCTTGAATCGCTTCACCGAGCGCTAAGGCATCCAATGTTGCTGCACGACAAAGTTGAGTAATCACTGCTTGCTGGGTTTTGCTCATTTTTTTCCAGGTATCTTTATTTACCATCAGCTCAAAGACAGTCGCTTGCTGATGCCATCCAGGATAGTAGTTATACTTGGCTATTTTACTGACACCGATACGCTTATCGATGGCTGGCATAGAGAATTCAGTGGCATCAATAGCACCTTTTTCTAAGGCTGGGAAAATTTCCCCACCAGGAAGGCCCACTGTACTGACACCCAATTTTTCCATGACTTCAGCACCAAGACCAAAGAAACGCATTTTTAAGCCTTTTAAGTCAGCCACTGTTTTAATTTCTTTTTTAAACCAGCCAGAGGTTTCTGGTGCAATCACACCACAGACTTGAGTCTTAACGTTGTAGCCTGATTTATCATACAGTTCCTGGTGTAGTTTTGCGCCATTACCGTACATAAACCATGCCAGATATTCCGGTGCTTCTGGACCAAAAGGTACGGCAGAAAATAAACGGGCAGCTGGCATTTTTCCACCCCAATTGCCGGGTGTTGCGTAACCTGCCTGCACCTTTCCAGAAGAAACGGCATCTAAAATCTCAGCAGAACCCACTAACTTTTTTGGTTCATATAATTTAATTTTTACGGTCCCACCACTAAGTACACCGGCATTATCCGCAACATACTTTGCAACTGAACCTAAGCCGGGTAAATGCGAGCCATAGTAGATAGGCATCTTGAGTAATACGGGTTTATCTGCCGCATGTGTTTTGGAAACGGTTACCGCCGTTAATGCCATGCATAGAAAAGCACTGAACTTTTTCATGGATTTCTCTCCTCAGAGTTTATTTTATATTTATATCTTAATTAAGAAACAATCCGTTCGACATCAAACCACACTCTACTACTCGATGAGCATCGATACAGAACTGATCATGTCTATCACTGATGGTATGACCTGTATAACTTAAACGTCTATTGGTTTATTTACTGGTCATACCAGTATTTTTTACTTACTTAAGACTATACTATTGAAAAATAAGATTTTTTTTACTTAGTTGTAGCGCAATAAAAACAAAGCGCTATAACTGGTCAAACCACTTATTATTGTTATGCTATAGCGAAACACGTTGTGCTATACCTTGCTGCTTTGCCAATTTCATGGCTGTAGAAGCAACGGCTAAATCTTGAAGTCCGACGCCGGTCCCATCAAATAAAGTAATCTCATTATTCGATGTACGCCCAGGATGATCACAATTAATCACATCGCCAATGGGCGTTATGTCGGTGTCGACCATTAGATCATTCGCGACTGCATGTTGCAACTCGCCAATTGTCGTAGACTGTGCAAGTTCATCAGTAAATAATGTCGCAGAAATCATCAACAAAGGATCTATTTCTTGTTTACCTTTTGTATCTGTTCCCATGCAAGCAATATGAGTTCCCGGTTTAATCCATTCCCTCATTAATAATGCTTCATGAGCCGACGTGATGGTAATAATGACATCGGCTTCAGAACACAACGCTTCCCTCTCTAAACTTTCAAATACCAAACCGTTGTCCACTGTTATTTTTTCAAGCCTTGCCAATTTTGTTTTATCTTTATTCCATACAACCACTTTTTCAAAAGACCGTTGCTCAAGCGCTGCTTCTAACTGAAAACTTGCTTGATGGCCTGCACCAACAATACCTAATACTTTTGCTTCTTTTTTTGCAAGATGCGCAATTGATACTGCACTAGCAGCAGCAGTTCTAACAGCTGTTAAATAATTCCCGCCGACCAATGCTTCCAATCGACCTGTATCAGGATCAAACAAGAAGACAGTGGACTGGTGATTGGTAAGACCGCGCTTACTATTATTCGGCCAATAACCTCCCGATTTTACCCCTAAAGACAAACCTGCTTTATCAAAACCTGATTTAAAACCATAAAGCGCATCTTGATACCCTAAAGACTCACGAATCACAGGGAAATTACGCGCCTCTTTTTTTGCCATTGCAGAAAAAACCGATTCAACAGCATCGAAAGCATCTCTTCGACTGATTACATCTTTACAGATATCATCTGAAACAATCAAAATATCGCTTTCATTTTGGGACATTTCAGGCACCATCGCCTTGGTTACACTTGAGCTTAACATGTTTCTCTCCGCGTAATTTTTTATAAATTAAATGAATTTATTAATTCTCTTTATGAATGAATATTTTTCCAGAAGCTCTAGTAACCTATACCGCGCGCGCTTACCGGCCATAAACTTTCAACTTTTCCATTACGCACACCTACATACCAATCATGAACATTACACGTTGGATCACAGTGTCCAGGAACCAGTTTTAACTTATCATTAATTTTTAACACACCATCGGGATCAGCGATAACGCCATGTTCATCTGAGCACTTAACATAAGCAACATCAGTACGCTCAAAAATAAAAGGTAGCCCACTATCAACTGACTGAGCTTTTAAACCTGCATCACAAATAGCTTTATCTACTTTTGAATGGCTCATTACACTGGTCAATAAAAACAAAGCATTTTCCCACTCACCTTCATCAATGCGTTTCCCTTCTTTATCTAAAATCCTGCCATAGTCAGCATCCATAAATGCATAGGAACCACATTGCAACTCGTTATAAACGCCAGAGTTACCTTCAAAATAATAAGAACCCGTTCCACCACCACCAACAATGTCACACTCAAGCCCTTCTTCATTTAAGGTATCTACAGCGTCTCTTACCATGGCAACAGCAATATCAATTTTTTCTTTACGATCTTGATAATCATCCAAATGCTGCATCGCACCTTGGTAAGCTTGTATACCACCAAACTTTAAACCGGGTGCCACATCAATTTCTTTGGCAATAGCAACAACAGCAGATGTTGTTGTCACACCACAACGGCCTGCACCACAATCAATTTCAACTAAACATTCAATGGTTGTTCCATGCTTGCTTGCTGCAGCTGATAAATCGGCAACATTTTCAATATCATCCACGCAGCAGAGTGCACGGGCACCCAAGTTTGGAATTCGCGCTAGGCGATCAATTTTTTGTAGGTCACGCACCTGATTGGAAACCAATACATCTTTAATGCCGCCACGAGCAAAGACTTCTGCCTCACTCACTTTTTGACAGCAGACACCACAGGCGCCACCTAATTTTTCTTGCAATAAAGCAACATCAATCGATTTATGCATCTTGCCATGGACACGATGCCTAACACCCATATCTTTGGCATGTTGCCCCATCTTTTTTATATTTCGCTCAAGCGCATCAAGATCAAGTACAAGACAAGGGGTTTGGATATCTGACTCATCCATTCCTACTGCTGCTGGAATGTTATAACCCACTTCATATTCTGCAAGTTTATCAACCATTATATTCATCTCTTCTCTCCTCTTAATTTTCTTTCTTAATGTCTATTATTACTGCTGTTTGTTTATTAAGAATTTATCCAGGGTAATTTTTTTAAATCAACATTACCCCCTGTTAATACGACACCAACACGCTTACCTTTAAATAATGATTTATTTTTAATAATAGTTGCCAAAGGCACGGCACAACTTGGCTCAATGATAATTTTCATGCGCTGCCATGTTAGGTACATAGCATCAACAATCTCTTCTTCAGACGCTAATAAGATATCGTTTACGTAATTTGAAACAAAGTGCCATGTCCGCGGACGTAGGGACACTTTCAAGCCATCAGCAATTGTTTGCGGCGCATCGTCTTCAATGATATGTCCCGCTTTAAAAGAGCGATAAGCATCATCTGCATTCTTGGGTTCTGCTGCATAAATTTTGGTTACAGGAGAAATATTGGACAAGGTCAAACAAGTCCCTGATATCATTCCGCCACCGCCTATCGGCGCAACTAACGCATCCAAGGGACCGACTTCATCCATTAACTCCAGCGAACAGGTTGCTTGGCCAGCAATAACACGATGATCATTGTAAGGGTGAACAAAATCGGCCCCTGTTTTAGCAACTAATGCTTCCAATGCGGCTTCTCGAGCTGCGGTAGAAGGCTCACACTCAATGACTTCACCGCCATAACCTCTAACCGCTTGTTTTTTTGCCTCCGGTGCTGTGCGTGGCATCACCACCGTTGCTTTAATACCACGTCGGCCTGCCGCATAACTGAGTGAAAGTGCATGATTGCCGGAAGAGTGTGTTGCCACACCTTTTTCTGCCTGAGCCTCAGAAAGACCGAAGACGGCATTGCTGGCTCCACGAACTTTAAAGGCACCAGCTTTTTGAAAATTTTCGCATTTAAAAAATAACTCAGCGCCAATTAATTTATTAAAATAAGTGGATGTCAATACAGGCGTGCGATGAATATAAGGTTTGATACGCTGATGCGCGGCCTTAACATCATCAAATGTTGGAATATACAGGGTTTCAATACCGTTATTGTCTGCAATAGTACTCATAACCTTTACTCTCTCTCGATTTATTCTTTCTCGATGCCAATCACTATGCCGCTTTTGAACTAGTACTAGTTGCGTGATTTTTTTTTGCGGTTTTACGGTAATAGTCTTGCGCAGCAGCCACACCCGAACCCAACTCAATAGGATAATGCAGGTCTTTCATAGCCATCTCGATAGTTGCCAAACCCGCCAATACCATCGTGTCAGTCAATGAACCTAAATGACCAATACGAAAAACTTTCTTTGCCATCTCGCCAAGGCCTACTCCATAAGAAACGCCGTACTGGTCATAGGCATGATTAACCAGTTCATCACTATCAAAACCACCTGGCACATAAATCGAGGTCACCGTATCGGAATATATATCCGGCGTTTTTGCACACAAACTTAAACCCCATGCCGCTGCTGCACGACGCACACCTTCCGCTAAACGAAAGTGGCGAGAGTAAACATTTTCTAAACCCTCCTCATGTATCAACATCCGTAAGCTTTCACCTAAACCTTTTAAAAGCTGCAAAGGTGGTGTGTAAGGAAAACTGCCTTTCTCATTAGCCGCAAACATCTCTTTGAAATCAAAATAAGCACGAGGGCACTGAGCCTTTTCACAAGCAGCAAGTGCTCTTGCGCTAACACCGACAATGGCCATACCGGTCGCCAACATAAATCCTTTTTGAGAACCCGAAACAGCTAAATCCACCCCCCACTCATCCATTCGAAAATCCATTGACGCCAAGGAGCTAACACAATCTACATATAACATTGCCGGATGATTGGCTGCATCAATCGCTTTGCGCAAGGCGCCAACATCACTACGAACACCAGTGGAAGTTTCATTATGGGTAACGAGTACTGCTTTAATTTGATGTGCTTTGTCTGCCGCTAATCGCTGACGGTAATCTTCCGCTGGCGCACCCGCACCCCATTCACACTCAATCACTTCAACATCTAAATTATGGCGCTGACACAAATCAATCCAGCGCTGCGAAAACATGCCATAACGTGCAATCAAGACCTTATCGCCGGGCGACAAAGTATTTGTTATCGCCGCTTCCCAGCCACCCGTACCACTAGCACTAAAACTAATGACCGTACCGGTTTCCGTTTTAAAGACTTTTTTCAAATCACTGATAAGAGGAGACAGCAAACCAACAAAATCAGGCGCCCGATGATCACTTGTCTGCACATTCATGGCATGACGCAAACGATCAGGAATATTGGTTGGGCCTGGTATGAAAACGGGGTTTTGACCAGTCATATCCACCTCTCTTTTAGTTATGGGTTACTTGAATATGGGATCATAATAAGAGTGATGCTTGACTATTTCAATTTTTTCGAAAAAATATTTCATTCAATGAAAAAATATAATAAGCTATTGTTTTAATTGAAAAAAATATTTTCCAAAAGCAAGTTAAATTAATTTTTGGAAAATTTTTTTATAATTAAACTAGCCAAAAACATTCATTTCTGGGATGCTAAACTCATGACTGAGACAAGTGAAAGACGGCCCCGAGGCCGCCCAAAATCCTCCTCTTCCGACGAAACTGTCGGTACTATTCGCTCGCTGGATAGAGGCCTAAGCCTATTAAAAGATCTCGCTAAAGACGGCGGTATCACATTAACGGAATTATCACTGCGAGCTGGATTACCTGCGTCGACAACCTATCGTATGCTATCAACTCTTCAAAGCCATGGCTTTGTTGAACTGGATGAAGCGTCTCAGGAATGGTGGGTAGGGATTGAAACCTTTCGCGTTGGCAGTGCTTATTTAACACGTACAAACGTGGTAGAAGCTGCCAGACAAATCATGCACCAATTAATGGAAGAAACCGGAGAGACTTCTAACCTCGCCATTGCCGATGATGGCGATGTTGTTTTTGTCAGCCAAGTGGAAACCCATCAACCCATTCGTGCTTTTTTCCGACCCGGGACTCGCGGCCATATGCATGCTTCGGGTATTGGCAAGGCGCTATTGGCCGATATGCAGAAGCGTCATGTAAAGCAAATTTTACAAAAGAAAGGGCTGCCCGAATTCACCGACAAAACTCTCACTAGTACAGATAGCCTACTCGACGATCTTAGCGAAATAAAAAAACGGGGTTGGTCTCTAGACGACGAAGAACGTTATTCAGGTATGCGTTGTGTCGCTGCCAGTATTTACAATACCTTTGGCGAAGCTGTTGCGGGAATTTCTATTTCAGGCCCCACGGTCAGAATGTCCGATCAAGCAGTGGCTGAATTAGGCCCCAAAGTAAAACGCGCTGCCGATGAAGTCACTCATATTATTGGCGGACAGAAACCACAAACCAAGAAAACTATTTAGTCACTACTGAAGAAGGAGGAGAAGGAGAAAAGTAATACTGTAAATAAAAAGACCTTACTGCTTGCGCAATATCTTTAGCCAACTGCTGGCGCTGATTGTTATCGATACGTATTTGACGCCCTATTTCTATTTGTAAAGCATCAAGACCCTTATCGTTATGGCTACCATAGCTCAAGAGCGTAAAACCACCATAATAATATTTTTCTTTTTGTAAAGGCTTAGGCCAAACAGCATAACCTTGTTGGCGCAGTAAAAAGAAAAAGCCATTTTCTTCCTCAGTCACATCTTTACCGTAACGTACCGTTAATCTTCTAATCGTTTGTCCGTTACGAGTTCCGCGTAAAATATCGACATCATATTTTGACTGGCCATGTATATCCAACAAAAAACCATCGCCCCATTGTTTTTTTACGAAGGCGATAGAATCTTTAATTTTATGATGATACTTTTCGTAACAGGCTTTAGCTTTGGAAGACTCATAGGCATTTTTATAAGCTCGATTAAAATCAATTTGACTACGGTGAATATCGGCAACAACCATATAAGGCTTCAATCCATAACGCTTTAATTCATCATTAATCAGCCAGGCTATTTCATCTGTATATTGATCAGCACGATTGACAAACCGCTGAACCTTGACGCCTTGACGAGGTGGTACTCCTAACAATAGCTTTTGTTTAGACGCACCATGGGGAGAGGTCAGTACAATAGGTACTTCACCAACCTGATAGCGAATATAGTTTGCACAATTATCAGCATAGAGGGCAACCGACCCTAACAGGGCAGACATCAATATAATACAGTGTTTCATAAGGTGCTTATATCTTCTCTTTGTGTATAAACTAACTCACACGACTTAACTTTTACCATGATAAGATAAAAACTGGGTTTATTCTCTATAAATTCGACTAATAGTGAGATTATTATGAAGTTCTTAAATGGCTTGACACTGCTTTTGATTTTTCAGTTAGCAGGTGAATTCCTGTCACTCATACTCAAACTTCCAATACCCGGACCTGTAATTGGTATGTTGCTTCTATTTGTCAGCTTATTTTTTATTAACAAGGGTAAAGAAGCGCTGAACCAATCCTCCTCTGCAATATTAAGCCATCTCTCGCTTTTATTTATTCCTGCAGGCGTTGGATTGATGATTCACTTTGATCGGGTAGGTAATGAATGGCTGCCTATTAGCCTTGCTATTGTACTAGGAGCCATCATTAGCATGGTCTCCACTGCATGGATTATGGTCGCTATGATTAAGTTAAGTAATGCACTTAAACGCAAAGGAAATCAATCACTATGAGCAGCACCGACCTAACTGAAATATGGGTTTATCTATCAGCCTCTCCTTTGTTAGGCTTAACGCTGACATTGGTTGCTTATACTTCTGCCTATAAATTATATGTTGTTTGTAATGCAAATCCTTTATTAAACCCTGTGCTTATATCAGCCACTGTGATTATTAGCATTTTGTTAGTTACTGGCACCGAATATCAAACCTATTTTGATGGCGCACAATATATTCATTTTCTATTGGGTCCAGCGACAGTCGCTTTAGCCATTCCACTTTACCAACAAGTTTCTAAGCTGAAGAAATTATGGTTTCCGCTCATCGTATCTCTACTTTCAGGCGTGGTGATTGGTGCACTCAGCTCTATTTTCATTGCCCGCTTCTTTGGCGCTGATTTAGAAACCCAATTATCGATTGCGCCTAAATCTGTTACCGCACCCATTGCAATGGGTATTGCAGAACAGCTGGGTGGCCTACCTTCTCTTACCGCAGCACTGGTTATGCTGACGGGTATTACGGGTGCATTGATTTGTACTCGACTGTTTGCAATCATAGGTATCAAAGATGACAGTGTTAAAGGGATTGCTCTTGGTGTGACCTCACATGGCATTGGTACTGCCAGAGCCTTTCAAATCAGTGATGAAATGGGTGCATTTTCTGGTTTAGCGATGGCATTATCAGCGTTTGCGACTGCCATTATTTTACCGTGGCTTGCTCAATGGTTTTTTTAATATGCCAAAAATAATAACCCTTAATACTGAACGCTTACACCTTCGGCAGTGGCAACAAAATGATTATAAAGCATTCCGTAAAATGAATACTGATACTGAAGTAATGCGCTACTATCCAAACACTTTAAGCACACAAGAAAGTGATGCAATGGCCGATAAAATCAGTCGCTTAATCGAACAGCGAGGCTGGGGATTTTGGGCATTAGAATTAAAAAAGTCCCGTCAATTTATTGGATTTACCGGATTACATATTCCCAAAGATGACTTTCCTTTCTCGCCCTGCACTGAAATCGACTGGCGACTGGACAAAGCCTATTGGGGCAATGGTTATGCGACCGAAGCTGCTCATACTGCGTTGAATTTCGCTTTTACCTCATTACAACTAGAATCCGTCGTTTCATTTGCAGTAATAAAGAACATAAAATCTATCGCTGTAATGGAAAGGCTTGGAATGAAAAATACCCATAGAAACTTTATCCATCCGGCTATACCTGAGGCTCATCCCTTACAAGAACATGTACTTTATGAAATTACGCAGAAGGCATGGAAAGAAACATAAAAAGAACAACAGAAAGAGCAGTACACATTATATAATCATTGATAACACGACTTAAGCTATGACATCCAATAATACTATTCACCAAATACTCAATACCGATGAATTACCCAGCATATTAGATCGTATTTACGATGAAGTTCAAGGGGCCTATGGACAAGGTACTGTAGCTGACTACATTCCTCCATTAAGAGATGTCGACCCCCGACAATTTGGGATGGCAATACGGACGGTCGATGGCAAAGAATTTACCATTGGTTCTGCCAATACATCGTTTTCTATTCAAAGCATCTCCAAACTTTTTACACTCATGCTTTCATTAGACACGATTGGTGATGCACTTTGGCAACGCGTTGGTAGGGAGCCCTCTGGTATGCGCTTTAACTCCTTGCTTTTACTGGAATCAGAAGGTGGCATTCCTCGTAACCCTTTTATCAATGCTGGCGCAATTGTAGTGACAGATAGCATCACCTCACGTAGCTCGACTCCGGCAAAACGTATCGAAGAATTTATTGCAGGCCTATCAGCTAACCCTAACAATCGCATTAATCCTAAGGTCGCTGCGGCTGAAAAAGAGACAGGGTTTTTAAATGCCGCCATCGCTAATTTATTAAAAGCAAAAGGCAATCTTGAAGCCAAAGTCGAGGAGAGCTTAGATTGCTACTTTAAGCAATGCGCTATTGAAATGAGCTGTCTCGACTTGGTGCGCGCAACAGAATGCTTATCCAACCGTGGTCGTTCTTGTTTTCGCTCTCAATTTTGCGCAGAAACGATGGATAAACGCATTAATGCTTTGATGCTAACCTGTGGCCTATATGATGCTGTCGGTAACTTTGCTTACAATGTAGGCTTACCGGCAAAAAGTGGAGTAGGCGGAGGCATTGTCGCTGTCTCACCAGCACAATATACCGTTGCTGTCTGGGGGCCTGAATTAGACCATTATGGGAATTCGGTTTTAGGGCAATTGGCTTTAGAGAAATTAATTAACTACACCCATACATCCATTTTTTGAATGGCTTATTTCTGAACGACCACTTTTGAAATAGCTATTTTTGAAACACCTCTTTTTGAAACACCATGGATGCTAATGGCTCAGCAGACGACGCCTCTTCTCGTTGCTGGTCGTGGAAGTGTTTTTGCTGGCTATATTGACTGACCAGATCAGATAATGTGATATCCTCTCCCCGCTGGCGTCTAACAGCGAGAATCAGCTCCAGCATACGCTGCAGCTCCCAGTCAAAACTTGTCATTCGAGTATCTTGCATAACCTTTTAACAACATCCTAACAATAGATAACGTTTTCATACATAATGAGTATAGACACTTTCAATGGACATCAAGTCACAGTAAAAGTGTGATCCAGCTAACTTATTTCATATTAAGTTATCTACAAATAAAGTCAATAGCTGCAAGTTAATTAACCTGCAGCTAGATTAAGCACTATGAAACATCCAAACTTCGCACAACGATTTAAACAAGCCGTTAAAGACTCTGGTGTCAAAGATACTCAGAAAGAGCTGTCCAAGCTTTTTGGTGTCAGTGAGGTCATGATTTGGAGCTACAAGAACGGTGAAAAGTTACCCAGAATGGCGATGGCAATTAGTATTGCTGAGAAGCTGAACACTTCCGTCGAATGGCTGTTGCAAGGCACGCACTCCGTCGTCAGAGAAAACAGCGGAAGCTATAGCGCCAAACCCATGAAAAAGAGCACAAAGGAAGCCCTTGATATTCTGGAAAGCCTCACAGAGGCTGAGCGTAAAGAAGCCTTAAAGCTATTAAAGAAAACCTTCAAAAAGAAATAGCTTAAGAAGCAGAACGCTGGCGAAGGGCTTCAAACAAGCAAATACCCGTCGCCACCGACACATTCAAACTGCTAACCGTTCCCATCATGGGAATGCGCATTAAGCCATCACATTTATCTCGCGTTAAGCGCCGCATGCCTTTGCCCTCTGAGCCCATGACAATAGCAAGTGGACCCGTCAAACTGGACTCATAGTGATGCAACTCCGCCTCGCCCGCAGTACCTAATATCCATACACCCTGTTGTTGCAACCATTGTAATGTACGGGATAGATTCGTCACACGAACTAAAGGAACAACTTCGGCCGCACCACAGGCCACTTTTATCGCTGTAGGGTTTAGTGATGCAGAATTATCTTTTGGCACAATTACAAACTGAACGCCAGCTGCTTCGGCCGAGCGCAGACATGCACCTAAATTGTGGGGATCAGTGATGCCATCAAGCACCAAAATAAAAGGCACAACACTGTCATCAACTAGTTTGGCCAAATGGCTTTTTAAATAAGCCTCATCATAAGATTCAACTCGACTTTGAGTTACAGCAATGACACCTTGGTGATTACCATCTACGATTTTATCCAGTTCCTCACGCACAACCCAATTGATATCGATATTGCTTTTTTCAGCCATACGCTGAATATTCTGTAAGCGTTTATCGTTACGGCCTTTCAATAGGTAAAGCTGTTGTAATTGTTGGGGAGACTGCTTAATAAGTGCTTCGACAGCATGAAAGCCGAAAACATAATGTGAATTTTCTTTTGACATAACTTTCTATTACAGCGTTCTATTAACGTTTTTTCTTTTTACGGTTTGATGAGCCGGACTTAGTCTTACTCGCCGCTACCTTCTTCTTTGACTTTGTTTTTTCATTGGCAGGCTTTTTACCTGAAGCTGTTTTTTTAGCTGAGGTACGCCCGCCACGTTTTGTTTTTTTGGATGGCTTTCCATCTAAACTTGCAAAGTCACCTCGCCTTAATTTATCGCGCACACTGTCTTTTGATTGAGTCCGTGGAGCACCTTGGCTATCACCTGCCAACTCAAAATCAACTTTACGTTCATCAAGTTTCACCGCCGATACCTGTACGGTCAGCTCGTCGCCCAAACAGAAAGTCTGTCGTGTACGCTCACCCACCAAACGGTGATGAGCTTCTTCAAAATGATAATAATCGGATGGCAGAGAAGTAATATGAACTAAACCCTCGACATAGACATCCATCAACTCAACAAAAACACCGAAATTTGTCACGCCGGTAATAACGCCTTGATAGACATCACCAACATGATCCTGTAAATATTCACATTTTAACCAACTGACAACATCCCGAGTTGCTTCATCAGCGCGACGCTCTGCCATTGAAGTATGTTCACCAAAAGCCAACATATGCTCAAGGGTATAAGGGTAGATTGTTTTTCTGGCCAGTACTTTTGCGCCTTTAACGCGACGTACATTACTGGATTCTTGACGACTACGAATCACATGTCGTATCGCTCTATGAGTTAACAAATCCGGGTAACGGCGAATGGGTGAGGTAAAATGTGTATACGCTGGATAAGCCAAACCAAAATGCCCTTTATTATCGGGTTGATACATGGCTTGCGATAAACTTCTCAACATCACTGTTTGGATAATTTTTGCATCGGGGCGGTTGGCAATTTTTTGCAATAGAGATTGATAATGAGAGGGTTCAGGTAAATCCTTACCACGCAGACTCAAACCCAACTCACCTAAAAAGGTTCGTAGATTCTCCAGCTTTTGTTCTCGCGGACCATCATGCACACGGTAAAGGCCATCAAGCTCGTGCTTCTCAATAAAACGGGCCGCACACACATTGGCACAGAGCATACATTCTTCAATCAGCTTATGGGCATCGTTGCGCACAACCGGAATAATGCGCTCTATTTTGCGCTCTTTATCAAATAAAATTCGAGTTTCGGTGGTTTCGAAATCGATTGCACCACGGGCTTCACGGATATGTCGCAAAATCTGATATAAATCATAAAGCTCATCTAAATGAGGTATTAATTGCTGATGAGCATGCCGGATATTACTTTCCGGATCTTTGCGTTCAGCGATCATTTGTCCCACTTGTGTATAAGTTAAACGTGCATGAGAGTGAATAACGGCCTCATAAAACAAATACCCACTCACTCGCCCCGACGCACTAATCGTCATTTCACAGACCATCGCCAAGCGATCGACATGAGGGTTTAATGAACACAGGCCATTAGACAGCGCCTCCGGCAACATAGGTAAAACAAAATCAGGAAAGTAAACCGAAGTGCCTCGCAACTCAGCTTCTTTATCTAAAGCATTACCCACGGTGACATAATGAGACACATCTGCAATGGCTACATAGAGGCGCCAACCACCGGATTTTTTTTGTTCACAATAAACGGCATCATCAAAGTCACGGGCGTCTTCTCCATCAATAGTAACAAAAGGTAACTCCCGTAAATCCACTCGATTTTTTTTATCCGCATCATTAACGCTCGCAGGCAATTGCGACGCTTGTGCAGTGACTTCAGCAGGCCACTCATGGGGGATATCATGGGCGCGAATCGCCACATCAATCTCCATACCTGGCGCCATATGGTCGCCTAGAACTTCGACAATACGTCCCATTGGCAAGGCATTACGAGAAGGCTGTCGAGTAATTTCAACCATCACAAATTGATTTTGTACCGCACCATTAATGTGCTCAGCGGCAACTAAGACATCGTGTCCCTGTCGGGTATTTTCGGGTCGAACAAAGCCAATACCCTGCTCATGAAAATAACGACCGACTAATTGCTGAGTATTGTGGGATACCACCTCAACAATGGCGCCATCCCGGCGACCGCGAACCCCTGTTGGCGATAGGCGCACCAGCACCTCATCGCCATCAAATACTTTGCGCATTTGTCGAGAGGCAAGGTAAATATCTTCGCTGCTATCACTGGGGATTAAGAAACCATAACCATCCCGGTGCCCTTGAACACGACCACGAATTAAATCCAATTTATCGACACGCGCATAGGCTTGTTTACGATTACTGTGGATTTGGCCATCCCGCTCCATTGCGATCAAGCGGCGGCGTAAAGCCTCTCGATCGTCTTCATCTTTAATACCGAGGGCCTTTATTAATTGTTTGTGAGACATTGGGCCAACAGACTGATCGAGCACATCCAGAATAAATTCACGGCTCGCAATAGGGTTAGCGTACTTTTTAGATTCGCGTTTAGCGTAAGGGTCAGTTTTTTTGTTCACTACATTTTAGAATTATAAGAATACAAGGCAATACTATACCTCAATGAAGCAAACGAATATACGCAGAAAAATGTAAATAATAAGAAAAGTGCAGGCACGAACGCACCTACACAGAAGGGGAAGATAGAAAATGTTATTGCTTTAACGCATTAACGGATGACTGTTTTAGCAAATGGGTTAATGAAGGTTGTATCTTCTCCGCCCTTACGTACACTGGAAAACTCAGAAACAACCTGCTCAACATCCGCTCTTTGTGAAGGCTTAACATCCACCAACAGGAGATAACTGCCATTTTTGATATCATGATGAAAACGACGAATCTTATAGTTTTCAGACGATACTCCTGCAAGCCCGCCAACCCATGCACCAAATAGAGAGAACAAGATAACAGCCGCTGCCTGTCCCATCCAGTTCAACTGAGCTCCAAAAGAGGTAAATAAAGCAATGTAGCAAGTGACCAGAATACCAACGGTAAATCCCAGCAAGATACCTCGCTCACCTGAACGAATGATATCCAATTCTTGCAAAGGTGTTGTACTATGTAAGTGGTGACGCACAATTTGCGCTTTATCCTGACCTAAAACATGAAAATTCCAATCAGTAATACCATCACTGTGCAAGCGGTCTGATATGCGTTCAGCGACATCGATATTATCTACAAGATAGTATAATCGTTTCATCTTTTTAGCTCCTTTTTTTATAAGGGATATTTTTATTGTTGCTATCTATATGTACAACAAAATGATGAAAAAGGTTTATTTTTTATAAGACTATTTCTGAATAATAATGATTTTTGAAACGCTAAATAACAATAAGTAAACTGCTACCCAGACTATGGATTTAAGATAAGAAAATATGCAAACAGCGATTGATCAATTTATTAACAAGCACCTCCCCGTATTACCCATTGTTACGGTTCATTCAGCAAGTGATATTATTCCTATTATTTATGCCTTATCAAAAGGAGGCATAAACGCTATAGAGATAACCTTAAGAACGGATGAAGGCCTAAAAGCATTAGAACTTGCACGCCTAGAAATGCCAAACTTATTTTTATGCGCAGGGTCTGTTTCAAGTAAAAAACAAGTAGTACAAGCGGCTGAAATAGGAGCAGACTTAATTATCTCGCCGGGAATATCTAGGGGCATTATAGAAGAAAGCAAAAGACACCATATCTCTTTACTCCCTGGCATTAGCACTCCATCAGATATACTCCTTGGATTAGAATATAACTTACAATACTTCAAACTGTTTCCAGCAGAACCGTTGGGAGGCATTGATTATTTAAACTCAATCGCAAGTCCATTTCCTGATATACAATTTTGTCCTACCGGCGGTATTAACAAGCAAAACTACCAACATTACCTGAATTTAAAAAAAGTCGCTTTTGTTGGTGGCTCATGGTTATTAAAAGAAGAATATATTAATGAAAAAAATTGGGCCGCAATAGAAGAAGGGACAAAAGAACTATTGATCAATTAATACTGCTTCATTGCGCCAAGAATGAATAGTATTTCTTCCATTATTTTTGGCTTTATAGAGTGCCGAGTCTGCATTTCTCATTATTTTTTCTATAGTCAAAACACTATCTTTTTCGTTTTCCAGGCCTAAAAATGAACATGATGCCAAACCAAAACTGGCCGTACATGAAATATCATTTCCTTCAAACAATATAGTTAAAGCTTCTACTTTAGCACGTAATTTTTCTGCAATATGTATCGCCTCATCCATAGTAGTATCAACGAGTAGAACTGCAAATTCTTCCCCACCAATGCGTCCCAAGGAGTCTGTTGTACGAATAGAAGATTGTATGCTATCAGCAAAAGATTTGATGACATGATCACCTGCTGCATGACCATAGGTATCATTAATCACTTTAAAATGATCGATATCGATCATCATCAATGAATAAGCATTTTGGTAACGTAAACAACGCTTATGCTCACCATCCATAACATCAAGAAAGTGCCTTCGATTATAAATTTTTGTTAACGGGTCAAACAAAGCAAGCTTTGAATATTTTTTAATTTTTCTAAGTCCGGGAAAAAAGACAAAAACAGCCTCAAAGAAAAGCATCAAGCATAAAAGCCCTAATAAAACATAGTGTAAATGTTGGAGATCCGCAGCACGCAACTCAGATTCTTTTTGATATTGATTAACTATCTTTTCTAAGGAACTTAACATTGTATGTCGCTGAGGCAATAAGGCTTCTGCCTTATTTTCCTTATTTTCTGCAATCAATATTTCTTGGCTGTGATTCAAATACAATTGCACTTTTTTATCAATATAAAAGGGTTTAAAATAAAGCGTCTGCAAGGCTTCAGACATCGGTTCCAAAGAAGTAAGATAAGCATGGGTTGTACGCATCTCATCAATGGCATCTCGTAACATTTCAGCAGTAGACGGAGTAGGATTATCGATATATTCTCGGATGTTTATCGCAATATATTGGGATAACATCCGTTGGCGGCCGCTAATATTAATAATATGAGCCGATTCTTTCTCTTGTGTTATCTTGCGCTCAAAAGAAAAATAAGTAGCAATGGCAAGCACTGCTATTATCGAGAAAATTGCCAGATAAAGAACCAACCATTGCTTTTGTAATTTTGACTGTAGTCGTTCCGACATTACCAAACCACTTGTAATACATATAAACAATCAGTATAGCACTAAGTTGGTGCAAAAATAACCAAAAAGGATGGAGCAGACGATTAGAAGGATTCTGACTCGTCATTTAAATTAGATAATACTTTTTTATATATACTAAGCATCGATAACACGGGTACTATCTCTATTCTTTTTATTCGAAGCTGATAAATGAATAGAAAAAAACAAAATCCAACTTTACTTAAACTTAAATATACTTATGCCATCAGCCACTCAACAAATATTCCGCGTAAGACGTAAATACAATCAGTGGGTTGTTAACCAAACCCTTGAAGATTACGCCTTACGCTTTACCGCAAAAAAATCTAGATACTGGAGCGCAAATAAAGTCGCTATGACCGCGCTTGGTGCAACAGCTTTTTTAGCATTAGAGGCTATTGGTGGCGCCATTACCCTAAGTTATGGTTTTCTAAATGCGCTGGCGGCTATTCTTGTTGTTAGTGTTATTATTTTTATTACCGGTTACCCAATTAGCTACTACGCATCTCGTTACGGTGTCGATATTGATTTACTCACACGTGGTGCTGGCTTTGGTTATTTGGGTTCAACCGTTACATCCTTAATCTACGCATCATTCACCTTTATCTTTTTTGCTATCGAAGCTGCAATATTAGCCTCTGCACTAGAGGCGTTATTCTCTATTCCCTTGTATATGGGATATATATTAAGCGCTATTGCCGTGATCCCTATTGTGACTCACGGGATTACCTTTATCAGTCGCTTTCAAATACTCACACAACCTATTTGGTTAACACTCCAAATTGTTGCTATCGTCATTATTATCTATTTTGAGGCACAATCTTTTCATGCTTGGACGCAATTCCAAGGTGCCTACGCTGTGCAAACCAGTACCGGCGATACCATTAACAATGGTTTTAACATCTTATTATTTGGTGCAGCATCATCGATTCTCTTTGCCTTAATGGCTCAAATTGGTGAGCAAGTCGACTACCTACGCTTTATGCCACCCGAAGAATCTGTATCAAAATTAAAATGGTGGGCATCGGTTATATTCGCAGGCCCTGGGTGGATTTTAATTGGTATTGTAAAATTATTAATCGGGTCATTTTTAGCTTATTTGGCATTTAATCAAGGGCTATCCATCGAACGCTCCGCTGACCCCACCTATATGTATCAAATGGTATTCAATTACCTCACGCAATCGCCTAATGTGGCATTGATACTGGCCGGCATTATGGTCATCACTTGCCAGCTAAAAATTAATGTCACTAACGCATATGCGGGCTCGCTGGCATGGTCTAATTTTTTCTCTCGCGTGACACACAGCCACCCCGGCCGCGTTGTCTGGCTGGTCTTTAATGTCGCGATTGCATTATTACTAATGGAACTAGGGATTTATCGTGCGCTTGAAAGTATTTTAGGTATTTTTGCGATTGTAGCTGTCAGTTGGTTAGGCACCATTTCCGCCGACTTAGTCATTAATAAAAACCTTGGTTTAGCACCTCCTCATATTGAATTTAAACGAGCCCATTTATACGATATTAATCCTGTCGGCATAGGGTCACTGACAATTGCCTCCATTGTTGGCATTCTTTCTTACTTAGGGCTCTTTGGAGAAACTGCACAAGCATTAACTCACTTTGTTACCTTGGCAATGACATACATTCTAACGCCTTTTATCGCTTGGGTGACCAAAGGGCGTTATTATATTGCGCGCACATCCGACAATATTGATGACCAACAAGACGATTATGAGTGTTGTATTTGCGAGCACCATTACGAACCCGAGGATATGAGCTATTGCCCCGCTTACCAAGGGAATATTTGTTCTTTGTGTTGCTCGCTCGATGCCCGCTGCATGGATAGCTGCAAAACCAAATCTCGCTTTTCAGAACAACTATATTCATTTTTTAAATTGTTTTTGCCTGAAAAAATAATTAATACTATTAATGGTAGCCTTATTCATTTTCTTGGCATACTGCTGTTAATTAGCTTAATAAACAGCGGCTTAATGGGGTTAATTTATTATCAAATTCCAACAAATGATCCTGTCATACTGGCTATTGTTGCCAATGCTTTAATTGTACTATTTTTTATTTTATTGATTATTTCAGGGGTGATTGCATGGATATTTTTACTCGCCCATGAAAGTCGCCTAGTCGCTCAAGAAGAGTCTCAACGCCAAACAAAACGGCTAATTAAGGAGATTGACGCGCATACACAAACAGACCATGCATTACAAGAAGCAATGGAACAAGCCGAAGCGGCTAATCATGCAAAGAGCCGTTATTTATCAGGTATTAGTCATGAACTGCGCACACCATTACAAACTATTCTAGGGTATGCACAGCTATTGGGACAAGATGAATCTATTCCAGAAAAACGTCGAGAATCAATTAATATTATTCAACGCAGTGGCGATTATCTAGCCGATTTAATTGAAGGTTTACTTGATGTATCCAAAATTGAAGCAGGGAAACTAGAAATTCGTCGAGATGAAATGGATTTTCATGAACTTATGGCACAACTCGAATTAATGTTTCGCCCTCAAGCTGAAGCCAAAGGACTTGAGTTTATTTTTGATTGCCCTGAAAAATTTCCTCACTATGTAATAGCAGATGAAAAACGTGTGCGGCAAATATTAATTAACCTATTATCCAATGCGATTAAGTTCACTGAAACCGGCCATGTAAAATTTTCATTACACTACAAAAGTCAAGTAGCAGAATTTACGGTTAGTGATACCGGCATTGGTATTGAACAGGAAAATTTTGATCGTGTCTTTCACCCATTCGAAAGAATATCAGACAACAATGCTAAACAAGCACCGGGAACGGGACTAGGCTTAACCATTGTTCATTTGCTCTCAGATATTATGGGTGGAAATGTATCACTGATTAGCCAACCCAATAAAGGCAGTGAATTTAAAGTCACACTTATGCTATCGAGAATTGATTCACCAGTCATAACACAGCAAGCGCAAGCACCGATTATTGGTTATGAAGGAACACAAAAGAATATCTTTGTTGTCGATGACCAACCCAGCCATCGTCGCTTAATCAATGATCTTTTAACACCCTTAGGCTTTAATATTATTGAAATTATCGATGCACAATCATGTCTCAGTCTAGTTGAAGAAAAGAAGCCGGATTTGTACTTACTTGATGTCTCTATGCCAGATATCAATGGCCTACAACTTGCGGAAATGCTTCGTAAGAGAGGCCTTAAAGAGCCTATCATTATGATATCGGCTGATGCCCAAGAACACCATAGTATAGGTAATCCTGACGCGCCTCATAATTTTTACATGGTAAAACCAATAAAAGTACAGGCGCTGCTAGATAAGCTAGGGTTATTATTAAAGTTGACATGGCGCTATAAAGATGAGCAAATTATTGCAACGAACATAACCAAAGAAAAACATTGGAATATTCCTAAGCACCCTTATGTTGATCAATTAATTGCCTACGCTGAAATAGGTTATGCCAAAGGGTTTTATGATCAACTTATGCAAGCGGATAAAGAGGATGTCTTAGCGTCTAATTTAGTTCAGCACCTTTATCAGTTAGCAAAACAAGTACGATTTGATAAAATAAACCAACTATTAACCAGAAAACGATAACTCAAAATGAATAAACTAGACGCTAATTCCGGCATCGTACTCGTGGTTGATGATTCCCCTGAGACCTTAGGGTTATTAAATGAAGCTTTAGAAAATATTGGTTATACAGTACTGATTGCTCTCGAAGGCAAACAAGCACTGACGATCGCTGAAAAAATTACGCCGGATATTATTTTATTAGATGCCATTATGCCGAATATGGATGGTTTTGAAACCTGCAAGCGTATTAAAGCTAATGTTAACTTAGAAAAAGTACCAGTTATCTTTATGACGGGGCTTAGCGATACCGACAGCATTGTCAAAGGTCTTGAAGCCGGTGGAGTTGATTACCTTAGCAAGCCAATAAAACCCAATGAATTGATTGCAAGAATGAAAGTTCACCTTAATAATGCTCGCCTTGCCAATAGTGCACATAGCGCCTTAGACACAACTGGACAACAGTTGTTTGCGATCAACATCGCCGGACAATTACAATGGGCTACACCATTAACCCAAGCACTATTTGATAAAGCCGGCATTGATGCAGAATGGCAACAACAACACCTTGCCCTTCAGCTGAAGCAATGGCTAAGCCATTCTCCAAATATAGGGCAACAATATACGCTATCAGAAACCAAAACATCACTTAAAATAAAGCTCATTGATAATAAAAGTGAGAATGAAATTTTACTTAAATTAATTGATTTAGAAGGCCCTTCTGGTACAGAAACACTTCAAAAAAATCTCGGTTTAACGGAAAGAGAGTCCGATGTTCTTTTTTGGATTGGAAAAGGCAAAACCAATAAGGAAATCGGCGAAATTATTGAAATGAGCCCACGGACAGTTAACAAACATCTGGAGCAAATTTTTAAAAAGTTAAATGTTGAAAACAGAACTGCCGCTGCCTCAATCGCTATTCATACCCTAGCGGGTATTTAAGGATATCCTAAAATCGATACCATGAAGAAGATAACAAACCACTAACGCTATTCTTTCAGTGTGGATAAATCTTTCTCCATTTCTTCCATTAACCAACTTTGAAAAGCTTTCATTGAATAAGTCAGCGCACGGTTTTTCTGATAAACAAGATAAAAAGATTTACCCGTTTCCAAACAGCCTTCAAAAGGCACTACCAATGCTCCTGATGCAATCTCCTCACTCACAAAACCCACATCAGCCAAAGCAAAACCGAGGCCATTTATCGCTGCAGCGGTTGTAAGAGAGCCACTGGAAAAATACATCCCTTGCTTACTTTCTTTATAATGAGTATCCATTTTCTTAAACCAATTTCCCCACTCTTCATGACGCTTATTCACATGCAACAGCGTATATTTGAGAATATCCTCTGGTTTATCTACGGTTTTACCGCGTAATAATTTGGGGTTAAACACTGGCCACTGCTGATAATGACGCAACAGATGCATTTCAATACCCGGCCAATCACCTCCGCCAAAATAGACCGCCATATCTGTTTCTTGATGATCAAAATCAATTAAGCCTGTAGCCGCTGATATTTCGATCATAATATCTGGATGGGCTTCATAGAAACTACTAATACGAGGCAAGAGCCAACGGGTCAAAAAAGCAGGGGCCACACTGAGATGAAGCTCGCCAGACTGATGGCTGGATATTAGCTTCTGCGTAGAGCGATCTATCTCCAACAATGCCCTTTGTACGGAGCGATAATAGTCATCACCCGCATGGGTTAGAGTGATTCGACGAGGTTGACGAATAAACAGCTCCAAGCCCAAAAACTCTTCTAAAGTCTTGATTTGATGGCTAATAGCAGAGGGGGTTACGAATAATTCAGAGGCAGCAGCCTGAAAACTGCCTCTGCGGGCAGCAGCCTCAAAGCTTCTGAGGGCATTTAAAGGGGGTAAGCGATTTATGACAAACTCCTGTCTGACGCGATAGCTGAAAAGCGATATAGATGAATATATCTCAACTATAGCATGAAAAAGGATCGTTTGTTTGTGAAGCAGCCGACGCTTATCATAGCTTCAACAGTTAAACAACACCCAAACAAACACGCAGTAACAAGATGAGGTATAAGATATGAACAAGCAATATGAAGTGGATTACGTACTTAATGAATTTGGCGATATTGATGTTAACTACTATATTAATAAAGGTCGTCAGTTAAGAGCTCAAGCACTAAGAGATGAGTCTCAAAAACTAAGCAACGCAATTAAAGGTGCTATCAGCAACCTAGCGGGTTCTTTATTTAACCCAAAACCAGCTTAAGAGAGTAAAACGGCTCAAAACACAAAAAATTTAGCCTCATAACAATAGGCTAAACCGTGTGAGCCACCTAGCTAGCAAAATCATCTACCGCGTTATAGAAAGAACAAGGTAGAGAAAGAGAACAGTAGTAAGAGTTATTAGTATCGGTTGAATTAGTTTTTATAGAGTTGAACTATTCTCTCCTCCCCCGAATAGCAACGTCGCTTATAGGGCAGCCTCGCTGCCCTTTTTTTTGCTTTAATCTAACGAGTGATACGCTCAACGATTCTGCGTTATTTTTAAAATCAAACACAATAAAATAGCAAAGCCACTGACATACCAAATTGAATGCTCTATTGCATGAGCAACAATATTTTCAGCACCATGCCCACTATGCGCATTCACACCCACTGATAATAGACTGACCATTAAAAAAACAACTATTCTCACACCTTCCCCCTTACTAAGTTGAACAGTAAAACATTCAACAGATTAATATTTATCAAAAACGAACTTTATGCTGCCGCGTTAAGCATGCCTTCACTGACAATAAAGTCGATCACATTCTGCAAACCTTCTTTTTGCTTTAAATTAGAAAAAACAAAAGGTCTATCACCACGCATTTTTTTTGCATCACGATCCATAACATCCAAAGAAGCGCCAACTATGGGTGCTAAATCTATTTTATTGATAATCAATAAATCAGATTTTGTAATGCCCGGCCCGCCCTTGCGTGGAATTTTATCGCCGGCAGAAACATCGATAACATAGATCGTCAAATCTGATAATTCAGGGCTAAACGTAGCACTTAAATTATCACCACCACTCTCAATCATAACCATATCCAAATCGTCATGACGCTCACATAATTCATCAACAGCCGCAAGATTCATGGAGGCGTCTTCTCGAATGGCGGTGTGAGGACAACCGCCTGTTTCGACACCAATAATTCGATCTTCAGCCAGCGCTTGATGTTCTGTTAAGAATTTAGCGTCTTCTTTGGTATAAATATCATTGGTGACTACAGCAATATTATAACGCTCACGCATGGCTAAGCAGAGTTCACGCAACAATGCCGTTTTACCTGAACCTACTGGCCCACCAACGCCCACTCGTAGTGTTTGTTTTTTCATTTTTCACTCACCTTTTTATCAACCTTTTTAACTTTTTGTTAATTCTTTATCAGTCAGCTCTACATTAAAAGTATTTTATAATGGTGATCATAATTTTCTATGCTCTAAACCTTTATGACCTAAATAATCTAGAATATTGTGTTTCATGCCAGCTACTGGCCATTGCCAAACCTGGCAAAGATGAACCAATATCATCATCTTTACATTGTTCAGCAATCGTAACCAATGTTGCAATACTTTCTCCAAGCTCCACCAGTAATTGTTGCGCCGACGTTTGCCCTAAGGGAACCAGTTTGGTTGCTGCCGCCACTTGATTTTCCAACCAAGACCATAAATAACCTACTGCTGCCTTATTCTTTTCAATAGCCCAGTGATTTGCAGCTACGGCAAACATCGCTATAAAGCTTATTTGTTGATTGGCAATAGTCTCGGGCTTTTCAGGAAAAGTAATCGTTAGGTTTTTTAATAAACGTAAAAGGGCATCACCCATTGCTGTTTCAGTTAACAGTAATTCATCTGTTTCCCGACAGGCTAAAACAGTCGCATTCCATTGATAAAAATCAGTAGCACTACTTTCCTTTAACGCATCCATTAACCTAAATAATAAAGGCAAATCAACTTTGGCAATGGACTCAAACATTGTCAAAGATACCCATTCTGCCGTCTGCTGCTGGTTATTGATCCAGCCTGAATCTACTGCATATTCCAATCCCTGAGAGAAGGAATAACCACCCACGGGTAAGCTGGCACTGCTCAACTGCATTAAGCGCAGCAATGACAAATCAGTGATCGTGCTCATGATGCCCATCGTCGTGATGATGAGAATGCCCTTTTGAATAGGCTCCGGACTCAGGTAAAAATACTGCTGTTTCATTTTCTAGGGACAAGCCCAACAAGGCCAACATTTCTTCTAACACATAGTCAGGCTTAATACGTAACCAGCGTTCACCAACTTGAATTTTCACATGCCGGTTACCCAAGTGATAACAAGCCTTACTAAATGTTTCCCAATCATCGCAGCTTGCTTGAATGACCTTTTCTTCAGCTCCAGTAATTTCAATCACTTTGCCACATTCGGTCTTTAGATATTCACCCACTTCCAGCGTTTTACCACGCTCTAAAAATACACGAACTTCTGTCCCTTTTTTAGAAATAATTTTAAAGCGGCCTTTCTGGCGAATATCGTGATCAAGAACAACCTGATCATCAATCGGGTCGTGCGTATGATTTAAACGCTCGTAAACTTCAACAAACATAAGCTCTCAAACTTTTTAAAATAAACTATACAATTGTGTTAATGGTAATTTATCCGCTGGCTCACAAGTCAGTAAATTACCATCTGCTCGTACTTCATAAGTTTGTGAATCAACAGTGACGGTTGGCATATAGGCATTATGAATCATATCTTTTTTGGTAATTGTCCGAGTATTACGACAAGCCACTAAACGACGCTGCAATTCAAAACGAGAAGCGATATCAGCATCCACTGCCGCTTGGCTAGTAAACGTTACCGAAGTATGTCGCGGAGCATCGCCAAAGCCGCCAAACATATAACGGTAATGTACGGGTTGCGGTGTCGGAATAGAGGCATTGGGGTCACCCATTTGTGCAGCAACAATAAAACCACCTTTCACAATCATTGAGGGTTTGATGCCAAAAAAAGCCGGTTTCCATAAAACCAAGTCGGCTAGCTTACCCACTTCAATTGAACCAACCTCATGATCAATACCGTGAGTAATAGCAGGATTAATGGTGTACTTTGCCACATAGCGTTTTGCACGGAAGTTATCATTACGCTCGCTATCTTCTGCTAACGCACCTCGCTGTATTTTCATTTTATGAGCCGTTTGCCATGTGCGTGTCACCACTTCTCCGACACGCCCCATTGCCTGAGAATCAGAAGCAATCATACTGAAGGCACCAAGGTCATGAAAAATATCTTCTGAGGCAATGGTTTCTTTACGGATACGGGAATCTGCAAAGGCAACATCTTCTGGAATACTACTATCCAAATGATGGCATACCATCAACATATCCAAATGTTCATCAACAGTATTAATGGTATAGGGGCGTGTTGGATTGGTTGACGATGGCAGTACATTCGATTCACCACAAGCGGTGATAATATCAGGGGCATGGCCGCCACCGGCACCTTCAGTGTGATAGGTATGAATGGTTCGCCCTTTAAATGCAGCTAATGTATCCGCCACAAAACCGGATTCATTTAACGTGTCTGTATGAATCGCAACCTGCACATCATACTTTTCGGCCACATTTAAACAGTTATCAATCGATGCGGGGGTTGTACCCCAATCTTCGTGTAATTTTAAACCACAGGCGCCGGCTTCCAATTGCTCTTCTAAAGGCAGTGGCAAACTGGCGTTGCCTTTACCCAGAAAACCCAAGTTCATTGGCATGGCTTCTGTTGCTTGCAACATTTTGCCCATATTCCAAGGACCTGGCGTACATGTCGTTGCATTGGTGCCCGTTGCCGGACCAGTACCGCCGCCCAGCATAGTAGTCACACCGGACATTAATGCCTCTTCAATTTGCTGCGGGCAAATAAAGTGTATATGGGAATCCACACCACCTGCCGTTAATATTTGCCCTTCGCCAGCAATCACTTCGGTCGCAGGACCAATAATAATGGTGACATTGTCTTGCACATCGGGATTACCCGCCTTGCCAATGCCTGCTATACGGCCATCCTTAATACCGACATCGGCTTTGATAATTCCCCAGTGATCTAAAATAGTGGCATTGGTAATAACAACATCAACCACTTCGTTTGCTGAACGTTGGCTTTGGCCCATACCATCACGAATCACTTTACCGCCACCAAACTTAACTTCGTCACCGTAAAGCGTATAATCTTTCTCAACTTCGATGACTAGAGCCGTATCTCCTAAACGGACACGATCACCAGTGGTAGGACCAAACATTTGCGCATAAGCTAATTTATCCATTTCAGTCACGATCATTTCTCCCCTGTTTGATCAAGTGGGCCCATAACATCAGCACGAAAACCATAAACAATACGATCACCAGCATAGGCAACCAATTCAACTTCTCTATCCTGTCCCGGTTCAAAGCGCACAGCGGTGCCTGAAGCAATATTTAAACGCATACCTTTGGTTTTTTCACGATCGAAAAGTAAAAATAAATTGGTTTCATAAAAATGATAGTGGGAACCGACTTGAATGGGGCGGTCACCACTATTTTCAACACGAATAGTGAGCCTTTCTCTTCCTTCATTTAAAGGGATAACCCCCTCATCAACAATTAATTCACCCGGTGTAAAAGTTGTCATCACACAGTCACCTTATTAACTAATGGGGTTATGAACAGTTACTAATTTAGTACCATCAGGAAAGGTCGCTTCCACTTGAACTTCGTGCACTAAATCAGCGACGCCTTCCATTACTTGATCAGCATTGAGAATTTCTTTCCCATAACTCATCAATTCGGCAACCGTTTTACCGTCACGAGCACCTTCCATAATTTCTAGTGTTAAATAGGCGATGGTTTCAGGGTAATTTAATTTCAAACCACGATTAAGCCGGCGTTCAGCCAACAGGGCGGCCGTTACCACCAATAATTTATCTTTCTCTCTGGGTAATAAATCCATCGTTATTGCCTTTTATAAAGAAACCGAATCATAAGTAATATCGTTATAGGGGCTTTTCAAATGTGCACCACCATCTCAAGAGCAACACTTCAATAGCGACGAACTCTATAAAGTTAAGGTTTTAAGTTAACCAAATTCTGGGACTACATGCCTTACGTCCAATTAACAGGGGACGAATACTCTCCCATAGTAAGGTAAAATTTTGCCGCGCTGTATACGCACTTTTACCCAGATACCGTATAACGATAAGGTTATTCACATAGGTAGCTGCTATTGTTTTTTCTTGATTTTCTGCTGTTATTTTATGACGCAAGATTTCTAATAAATCATCTTTTTCACTTTGAGAAAAATTAAAAGGCCCTGCAACAAAAAACCCACTGATAGCTTGCGACTGCATACCCGCCCGTCCTGAAAACAATGGGCTTTCGTCATGTTCATTGTCTGCAATCAAATTGAGATTATCAATAAAAATGGGGACACCATTTTTTTCGATACGATACTGTTGTTTAAAACGTCCTTGCTTAAAAGCGTCCTGACTTGCGGGTAAACCAAAGCAGGTAATTTCCCAACCGATAAAATGACTATTTTCTGCTAATTCAATCGTTGTTCTTAATTCCGCTAGAGCTCCGGGATAAACAATCGCCTCCATAGGAAACCACTCTAAACTGGCATTATTATTTATTTTTAATACTGTATTTTGTCGCTGAACAGCTTCATCCGGTCTTGCCTTATACATTTTTGCCGCACCCGGTGTTGTCACCAAGCCACGGGCATTATCTTTAACGCAAATATAAGTCTCTAAGGTATCCCCTGATACCAAGCCACCCGGCGGGTGTAATAAGTAAATATGTGCACAATCTTTACCTTCAGGATAAAATGGTTTTTGCACATAAAGAGGCCCAGAGTGTCGATTGCGGGTCAAGCGTGAGCCTCGGTCATTATAAGAAAGCTCTAACTCTAAATCAGCTTCCCAGAAACCCGTAGATAGCGCTGCAGTATTTTGATCCGACATTGTCATTATTGGCCTTTCTCTTTCACCAAAATATTATCACAGGCTGATTGCTGCTTGTTATCATTGGGCCGATCAACTTATACCGCAAGATGTTTTTTAATTAGCTCATCGGATAAATCCGGCATGCTACCCTCTGCCACTATACGCCCCTTCTCCATTAAACGAAATTCTTTACCAACCTTACGAGCAAAATTTAATTTTTGCTCAACCAACAAAACAGTCATTCCCTCTTCTTCATTTAAATGGGTAATAACATTACCGATTTGTTGAACAATATTAGGTTGAATGCCCTCGTTCGGCTCATCTAAAATTAAAACCTGCGGATCGATAACCAAAGCCCGACCAATCGCTAATTGTTGCTGCTGACCACCTGACAAATCACCGCCGCGGCGATTTAACATATCATAAAGAACCGGAAACAAGTCATAAATTTTCTGCGGAATTGATTTAGAACCATCTTTTCGAGCACCTAGACCAACACGTAAATTTTCTTCAACAGTTAACTGAGGAAAAATATCACGACCTTGAGGAACATAACCAATACCCATAGGGGCACGCTTTTCAGCACTGACTTTAGCAATATTCTTTTCATTAACAATAATATCGCCAGCACTAACGGGTAACAAACCCATAAGACATTTAAGTAGCGTCGTTTTACCGACACCATTACGCCCCATCAAACAAACGCAGGCACCCTTATCAATCGTAAGGTCAAGATCCCAAAGAATTTGTGAGCCGCCGTACAACTGATTTATTTTTTCAAAGCGGATCATAGTTTATTCTTCTCCTAGATAGACTCTACGCACATCAGCATTATTTTGAATATCATCCATCGTTCCTTCGGCTAATACTGACCCTTGATCCAGAACGGTTACATGGCGCGCAATACTGCGTACAAATTCCATATCATGCTCGACAACAACAACTGTATGATCCCCTGCCAATGATTTCAACAACTCTGCGGTATGCTCAGTTTCCTGCGGTGTCATCCCAGCTACCGGTTCATCGACAAGTAATAAACGCGGATCAGCAACCAGCAACATACCAATTTCTAACCACTGTTTTTGCCCATGAGAAAGCGCGCCCGCCAATAAATTATGCTGCTGTGTTAAACCAATAATACCCAGGACTTCAGCAATACGATCTTTTTGTTCGCCAGATAATTTAGCCAGCAGTGTAGGCAAAATAGCTTTGTGCGTTTTAAGAGCTAATTCTAAATTTGCATAAACATCCAAAGCTTCAAACACACTGGGCTTTTGAAACTTTCGCCCAATACCAAGGCGTGCAACTTCAGCTTCTGTTTTATTTAACAGATTAATCGTCTGACCAAAATAAGCAGAACCAGAATCGCAAGGCGTTTTTCCAGTAATAACATCCATAAAAGTGGTTTTACCGGCGCCATTCGCACCAATAACACAACGGAGCTCACCATCATTAACGTAAAAACTTAAATCATTGAGCGCTTTAAAACCATCAAAACTAACGGTGAGGCCTTCAATATATAAAATAATATTTTTATCAACATTAAGGTTTTGCACATTCCCATTATGCAGAAATGGCCAAACGGCATCTCTAGCCCAAAAATCTCTGGTATTATCTAGTGCGCTCACGCTTTAGCCTCCACGGAATTATCGGCAGAGCCATTATTAGAAGAGCCACTATTATGTTTACTCTTTTTACTGAGCAAGCCCACGATACCTTTTGGAAGAAAAATCGTTACCACTACAAACAAACCACCCAAGGCAAATAACCAGGCTTCAGGGAAAATAGCCGTAAAACGTGTTTTGGCAAAGTTAACCAAAATTGCTCCAGCTATAGCGCCATATAAAGTCCCTCGACCACCTACGGCGACCCAAACAACCACTTCAATTGAATTTAAAGGTGCAAACTCACCGGGATTAATAATACCGACTTGCGGCACATACAAAGCACCGGCAATACCCGCTAATATCGCAGAATAAACAAACAACCACACTTTATAGGTTTCAGTACGGTAACCCAAAAAGCGCGCTCTAGCTTCTGCATCACGAATAGAAATAATAACGCGACCAAATTTAGACTGTAAGATCAAACGGCTTAGCAGGTAGGCAAAGGCTAACACTATCGCAGAAATAATAAATAAACTGATACGAGTACTGTCTGCTTGTAAATTAAAGCCGGCAATATCTTTAAAGTCAGTTAACCCATTATTACCGCCAAAACCCATTTCATTACGGAAAAATGCCAGTAATAATGCATAAGTTAATGCCTGAGTCATAATCGACAAATACACACCCGTAACGCGAGAACGAAAAGCGAGCCAACCAAAAACAAAGGCTAATAGGCCGGGGACAATTAACACCATCAACATCGCAAACCAAAGCTGGTCAAAGCCATGCCAAAACCAAGGCAGTTCTTGCCAGTTCAAAAACACCATAAAATCTGGCAACAGAGGATCACCGTAAACACCTCGATCCCCTATTTGACGCATGAGGTACATTCCCATACCGTAGCCACCCAAGGCAAAGAAAGCACCATGTCCAAGACTTAAAATACCGCAATAGCCCCAGATAACATCAACCGACATAGCCAGTAAGGCAAAGCATAGATATTTACCTAACAATGTCACTGTATAAGTACTGACATGCAAAGCAGATCCTTCTGGAATCATTAAATTACCAACCACCACCATTAAACTGATAACCGTTAATAAACTTAAGAAAACTTTACTGCCTGTATCGCTTAACAAAAAAGCTTGCCGATCATTACCAAGCATATTAGCTAAAGATCCACTCATGATTCAGCCGCCCTCCCTTTTTGAGGGAACAGCCCACGAGGGCGTTTTTGGATAAATAAAATAATGCCAACTAAAACAATAATATTCGCCAGTACAGCACCTGTTGCCGGCTCCAAGAATTTATTGAGAACACCCAATGAAAAGCCTCCCACTAAAGTTCCCCATAAATTACCTACACCACCAAACACAACGACCATAAAAGAATCAATGATATATGCCTGACCTAAATTTGGACCAACATTAGTGATTTGACTTAACGCAACACCTGCAAGCCCCGCAATGCCGGAACCTAAACCGAAAGTCAGAGCATCAACCCACTCTGTACGAATACCCATGGCTTTTGCCATATCACGGTTTTGAGACACCGCCCTAACATTGAGCCCTAGTGATGTTTTTTTCAAAATAAGCTGTAAAACAAAGAAAACCAACAGCGCAAAAATAAGAATATACAAACGATTATAGGTGATGGAAAAAACGGAATTAATCTCCAAAGCACCGCTCATAAATTCTGGTGTTGCCACTTGACGATTAAGCGGAGAAAAGACTGTACGAACAAGTTGCTGCAATACTAAACTAATACCAAAGGTTGCCAACAATGTTTCCAACGGTCGTCCTTTCAAAAACTGAATAACACCGCGCTCAATAAGAACGCCGAATAAACCAGAAACGATAAAAGCCGCAGGAATTGCGATAAAAATAGATAAGGCTATATTATTGGGTAACAATAATTGTATGACATACGTAGTATAAGCACCCAACATAATCATTTCGCCATGGGCCATATTAATGACACCCATAACGCCAAAGGTAATGGCTAATCCAGCAGCAACGAGCAACAGCACGGACCCAAGACTTAGACCAAAAAACAAAGTTTCAAGATAGCCGTAAAATTTTATTTTACCCTCGATACTTTTAAGGGCAGCGCTAGCCGCTTGACTCACTTTTTTGTCGGGTTCAGATTCTGCAACAGCGGCCAATTTATTACGCACTAAAGGATCAAGATCCCCATTAAGTAATTCAATAGCATCCAGCTTCTCAGAGTTATCACCCTCATCCAACTGATATATAGCTAATGCGATATCAATTGATTCTATAACAGATTCTGTTTGTTCTAATTCTTTCGCTTTTTTCAACAAAGCAATATTTTCTGCGGTTAATTTTTCAGTCATATTAACAACAGCTGACCGTCTTAAATTGACATCGCCTGAAAATAAATTAAGGCGAGCGATAGTCGTACGAAGATTAGAGCGAAGCTTATTATTAGTTCTTACTTTACGTATTGCTTTTTTTTCAACAGTGCCGATCTCGATACCGGACAAAGCATCATATATTCGATATTTTTTGCTATTTTCTATTTTTCCTGCAACAACAACTTTTTCTGTCTCTTTTGTATAAAAAAGATCACCCCCAATCAAAGCATTAAACAGAGGCAAGGCTTGAATACCTGCAACTGCTTCTAGCTCTTTTACAATGGCAGCGACTTCTTTTAATTTTGCGCCTGGCAACTTAGCGATTACACTTTCAACCATTGATGCTTGAGACTCTACAGCCGCAACACCTTCACTAATAGACAAACTGTTTTCTTCTTGGGCCACACTACCTAAAGAAAAGAAGAAAAGTAACGCAATAGAGAAACAGGGAGCATTATTATAAATAAATCGAGTTAACATATTTCACTCAAAAAGAGAGGCCTGAAAGGCCTCTATAATGTTTAACATCTATGAAAATTCAATCAGGCTCTGACCATTTAAACAACCAGAGTTTAGACAATTAACCTAGTGCTTTTAATTTAACAGTGTTTAACTTAGTAGTTTTGCCCTGAACATTTTTTGGTTTTAGTATTGAAATTACCACAATTAATTTTAGGGTTTTTCCAATCTGCAACAATTTTAGCACTTTCAGTTAAGTGATCGGTCCATGCATCACCGGCAACTTCTTTTTCTGTAGACCAAACAATTTCAAACTGACCATCTTCCTGAATTTCACCAATTAATACTGGCTTAGTAAAATGGTGATTAGAAAGTACTTTTGCCGTACCACCAGTTAAGTTAGCCACCTCAATGCCGTACATCGCAGGACGAACCTTATCAACATCGGTAGAACCTGCTTTTTCAACTGCTTTTGCCCATGCTTTGAAACCAATATACGTGGCTTCCATAGGATCGTTAGTCACACGCTTGTCGTCTTTAATAAATGATTTCCACTTAGCAATAAATTCATCATTTACATCAGCTTCAGCACTTTGAAAGTAGTTCCATGCGGCAAGGTGACCCAATAGTGGTTTAGTATCAAAACCTGATAATTCTTCTTCACCAACCGAGAATGCAACTACAGGAATATCTTCCGCAGAAACACCCTGATTACCTAACTCTTTATAGAAAGGAACATTAGCATCACCATTAATGGTAGAAACAACGGCTGTCTTTTTACCTTCACTACCGAATTTCTTCACAGAAGAAACAATACCTTGCCAATCAGAATGACCAAATGGTGTGTAGTTGATCATGATATCTTTTTCAGCCACACCTTTTGATTTTAGGTAGGCCTCCAGAATCTTGTTCGTGGTACGTGGGTAAACATAATCTGTCCCTGCTAGAACCCAACGTTTCACATCAAGCTCATTCATTAAATAATCAACTGCAGGAATCGCTTGCTGGTTGGGCGCAGCACCGGTGTAGAAAATGTTTTTCGACGACTCTTCACCTTCATACTGTACTGGGTAGAACATCAAGCCATTCAACTCTTCAATAACAGGTAAAACTGACTTACGAGAAACCGACGTCCAAGCACCAAAGATTACGTCTACTTTTTCTTTAACGAGCAATTCACGGGCTTTTTCAGCAAATAGTGGCCAGTTTGACGCTGGATCGACTACAACCGCTTCCAGTTTCTTACCTAATAAGCCACCTTTTTTATTTTGGTCTTCAACCATCATCAGCACAGTGTCTTTTAGCGTTGTTTCACTGATGGCCATGGTCCCTGATAATGAGTGTAAAACCCCAACTTTGATAGTATCCGCGGCCATAGCGACTGACGTCACTAAAGAAAGGGCGCAGGCAGAGAGTAGTTTCTTCATATTATTCCCCAATTGTTGATATAAGTGATTAAGGCTGATCTAAAAACAGCCCGCTTGTAAGCAATGGCTATAAAAATCTCCAGCGCTATTATTCATTACCACCAAAAATTAGGTATAAGGCTCTTACTCCCCCCAGATACGTCATTTAACGTATTGGCGTGACCTTATGCCCTCGACACCCAAACATATCGAGTGAAGAAGCTGTACTGCCTTTACCTTAAAAGCCATGTAACCTCTTAAATACTAAAGCTTTTTAAAAAAAACCACTGACTGTTAAGGGCACTACCTCAATAGACCTGAAAGGCATATTTAGATGTCAGGTTAATAGGTGAAATTGGTATTCTGGTCTACACTTCTATTACTAACCTTGATAATTGCCAATGCTACGGGAATTTCTTACGTGACAATCGCTATTGATATTGATGTTGCCGATGAGCTGATGTCGAGCTTTGAAGATCATTACGAAATACTACAAACCTCTCTCAACAAGCTGATACATAATGCTGATGATGCCGAGTTGATCAACACGACTTTTAGATCAATGCATACAGTCAAGGGTAATGCCGCTATGATGCAAATTACCCCACTTGTTGATTATGCTCATGAAGTCGAAGAGGCTATTTCAGCCATGCGCTCGGGGTATTTTGCGCCCACCCCCACACTGTGTGATTTACTGCTAACAGCTGTTGACCGTCTACGGGATCTGCACACCAAATATCTTTTCAATAAGGAGATTGCTCCTATTAATGAAAAGGACATTGCCCGCACCTTTGGCGCAATGGCCAACGCCCGCAGCGCCGAAGAGGTCGATGTACTCTGTAAAGAGTTGATTTCTTTATTTGCACCTCCTGAGGCTAATCCAAAAAACAATACCGAAGAAGATAATGCGTCAGCTGAAAACGAAAGCACTAAAACAGTTTCTATTTCAAATATAGAGAAGACCACTGTATCTAATCACAAAGATTATCTTGAACTCTCTGAACAACAACAGGAAGACTTAATTCTATTTCGCATCCTTTCCTTACAAGTAGATGAGCAAAATGATTTTTGGAACCAGAGAACAGACCTTATACTTTATTTAGCACTTAGAACCATTGAGCTCACCGACAAAGCACTGGATAAAACTCAGTTAGTTGCCGCTGTTTATATGCATGATGCGGGAATGGCTTTTGTACCCGACAATATTGTTAATAAAAATAACAAGCTCAACGCAATGGAAACAAAAAAATTACAGCAACATCCTGTATGGGGCTATAACCTGCTAAAACGTATGGCCGGATGGGAAGACGCCGCACAAATTGTACTGGAACATCATGAGCGTATTGATGGTGAAGGCTACCCTTATCAAAAGAAAGGTGATGAACTTACTGAAGGAGCAAAATTACTGGCCATTCTGGATGCTTATTATGCCATGACGAATCTGCGTGCAGACCGCTCACATCGCCGTTCAATTATGAGGGCAATATCAGAAATTAACGCCTGCATCGACACACAGTTTTGTAGCTACTGGGTTAGTTTATTTAACGATGTGATTCGTGCAGAAGTAAAAGCGGGTAATATTTAACAACGAGAAAATGCAAGGTTAACAAGGAAAGCTGTCGGACTACATCAATTCTATGGGGCCTATATTGACCCCATGAAACCTTTGAAACAACGTCTTATTCGACATTAAATGGATGGCGTAATACTACCGTTTCCACTCGATCCGGCCCTGTCGAAATAATATCAACTGGAGCGCCCACTAAAGATTCAATACGCTGAATATAGGCAACCGCATTAGCCGGTAGAGCTTCCATTGACTGCACACCAAAGGTGCTTTCTTGCCAACCCGGCAGCTCTTCGTAAACAGGAACAACACTGTTCCAGCCATCACAATCAAAAGGTACACTAATCGTATTACCATTTTTATCTTGATAGCCAATGCAAATTTTTACGGTGTCTAAACCATCAAGCACATCTAACTTTGTCAAACATAAACCGGTAATTGAATTAATACGAATCGCATGCTTAACCGCAACCGCGTCGAACCAACCGGTACGACGCTTACGTCCTGTGGTTGCACCAAACTCATTACCTTTTACACCCAAGTGTTGGCCAACCTCGCATTCCAATTCAGTTGGGAAAGGACCTGAGCCGACACGTGTTGTATAGGCCTTAGTAATACCCAATACATAATCCAAATACATAGGGCCCATACCCGAACCGGTTGCAACGCCGCCTGCCGTTGTATTGGAGGATGTTACAAACGGATAGGTACCGTGATCAATATCCAACAGTGAGCCTTGCGCGCCTTCAAACAAAATACTCTCACCATTTTCACGAGCGGTATGCAAAGTATCGGTGATATCATCGACCAGAGGCTTAAGCTCTCTTCCCCACGCTAAGGCATCTGCTAACACCTGATCATAATCAAGCGCGTCAACTTTGTAATAATTCACCAATGCAAAGTTATGATATTCCATCACACCTTTTAATTTTTCTGCAAACGATTGCTCATCAAATAAATCACCTAAACGCAATCCGCGACGCGCTACTTTATCTTCATAAGCGGGGCCAATGCCTCGTCCTGTTGTGCCAATTTTATCGTTACCGCGTTTAATTTCACGAGCCTGATCAAGGGCGACATGGTAAGGCAAAATTAATGGGCAAGAAGGCGATAAACGCAAACGTTCACGAACAGGGACACCATTTGCTTCTAGGCCTGCCATTTCTTTCAGTAACGCATCCGGGGCAAGAACAACTCCATTGCCAATCATACATTTCACGCCTTCGCGTAAAATACCGGATGGAATTAAATGCAATACAGTTTTCTCGCCATCAATAACCAGAGTATGACCCGCATTGTGCCCTCCCTGAAAACGCGCAACTAATGACACTTGATCTGTCANNCCTTCGTCACCCCATTGGGTGCCAAGAACGACTACATTTTTGCCCATAATACTTTTTCTCTAAGGTAATAGATATTTACAGTGACTTGACTGTATATTCATTGTTTTCAAGAACTAACTGGCGACTACATCGCAGCTCTTCAAAATTTGGTGCTTCCGACAAACCACAAACAACACGTTCGCCTTTATCACGCAATAGTTTTATCGCTTGCCACTGATTCGGATCAGACGATGACGGGGCATAAATACCGTCAACAGGTTTAGCCAGTGATAATAATGACAGAACCGAAGTTAAATTTAATCCAAAGCCAGTTGCAGGGCGTGCTCGACCAAAGGCTTCTCCAATGTGGTCATAGCGGCCACCGTTGGCGATCGCATCACCAAAGCCATTAGCATAAGCCGCAAAAACAATACCGGTATGATAGTGATAACCGCGCAACTCACTTAAGTCGAAATAGATATTAATGTCAGGATAGCGTGCGCTAATGACCTGATAAATTTCTGACAACTCATCGATCGCTGCAAATACTTCTGCCGGCGCATCAATTAATTTTTCTCGCGCAATATCTAGTACAGAAATATCACCACAGAGGGTTGGCAACAAAGGTAACCATACTTTTGCTTGATCAGAATCCAAAGAGCTTGTCGCCCACAACTCAATTTCTGCGGCATCTTTTGATTGCAATAAATTAAAAAACTCTGTTTCTTGATCTTTATTTAAAGACAATGATTCAAGTAAGGCGCGATAGATACCTACATGACCTAAATCCAAAGTCACCTCGGGCACCGCTACCTGTTCAAGCGAAGATAATAATAATGAGATAACCTCAAGGTCAGCATCTAAGCCTGACTCACCAAATAACTCCACACCTGCCTGCAAAGGCGTGCGTACAGCCAGTGGTGACTTTGGTTTTGCATGTAATACATGGTCCGCATAACACAGGCGATTAGGGCCCGATTTTACATAACTGTGGGCATCAATTCGTGCCGCTTGCGGAGTGATATCAGCGCGCAAACCCATTAACTGACCGGACAACTGATCCGTCACTTTTAATGTTAACAAGTTAAGGTCACTACCAACACCACTCAATAATGAATCAGTAAATTCCAGCAAAGGCGGCATTACTAACTCGTAGCCCCAACTGGCGTAAAGATCTAACAAGCCACGACGCAGCTTTTCTACCCCTTGTGCATCTGCAGGCAAAATTTCTTCGACGCCGTCTGGCAACAACCAACGATTAGCCTTCATCTAAGTCTCTCTGACGCTTTTCTCTTAATGGTTTTAATAACAATTCTTCAGTACACACTTTTAGCCACCTACTTCACGATATATAACAGAGCAACACCAATCAGCATACTGACAAAGCCCATTATTCTTAGCTGGCGATCACTAATCTGCGCCAGCATCGCTACCATATTTCGCCACTTATCAGGGTATAAGAAGGGGATAACGCCTTCGATCACTAGCATTAAGGCAAATGCAGCCAGCAGGGCCTCCCACATAATAATTTACCTGATAAATGTTTGATTATTCACTTTGACTGTTTTTTTAGCCCACAAAGGAGAATTCTTTATACTCGCCCGCTTAGCCATGGACACTCAAAAATTGCTCCTGTCTACCCTGCGCCTGCGGGATAAAACTACCATGGATGGGGAAGCAACAAAAAAGTGCCGAACATGCAGGAACACTTTTCGGCCCGCCCATCCATAGACATGCCCCGCTCCTGCGCATCCTGCGCCTGCGGGATACCGTCCGTCCATGGACATAAAAAAACCGAGTCGGTGTAGACTCGGTTTTGAGGATTTTAACACTTTATGACGATAGATAATAGAATCTATCGAGAAGATGATCGATTATTGTGCTTGTTGACCCTGTGCGTCTTTTAAATAACGGAAGAAGTCACTATCGGGATCAACCAGCATAACATCACCTTTATTGTCAAAGGTTGCTCGATAGGCATTAAGGCTACGCACAAAGCTATAGAATTCTGGGTTTGCATTATAGGCATTGGCATAGATGGCGGCTGCTTTTGCATCACCTTCACCACGAATCAATTCAGAATCACGATAAGCTTCTGCCTCAATAACTACCTTTTGACGATCGGCGCTGGCGCGCTTCTCTTCTGCGATTTTATTACCTTCCGAACGATATTCCTGAGCCGTCTCATTACGTTCAGTTTGCATCCGACTATAAACAGAGCCTTCAACTTCATCCTCCAAGTCTATCTGTTTAACACGGATATCCAAAACTTCGATACCTAGCTCTTGACCCACTTGATCATTAATTGCCTTGGTCAAATCTAACATTAGCTGATCTCGCTCACCGGATACAGCTTCTTCCAAAGTGCGCTGACCCAGCTGGTTTGCTAGCTCTTTGTCGATACGATCACCTAAGCTGTTGGCTGCTCGTCGCTCGTCACCACCGGTTTTTTTGTAATATTCACCTTCATCCTTAATCCGCCACTTTGAATAGGAATCTACTTTGAGCGGCTTCTGTTGAATAGTCAGTAAAGTCTTAGCTGGGCCATCCAAGGTTAATGTTCGTGCATCAAACTTAACGACTTCGTCTGCAAATGGCAATTTGAAATTAATACCAACCTTTGGGTACTCAGGTTGCAATGAACCAAAGCGTAAGACTACAGCTTTCTGGTATTCAGGAACGATGTAAACAATCGAAGAAACAATGAAAACAGCAAGCAGGACTATAATGCCCAAGAATAATGACTTAGCATTCATTAGCGAACCCCTCTACGATTACTGTTAACTTGGTTTCGGCGAACCTCATCAGAAACGCGTTGCTGTATCTCTCTCAAGACATCCTGAGAAAGCCTCTGATCATTACCCGTTGTGCTGCTAGTGATGCCTGTTTGACCGATGATCTTATCCAGAGGCAAGAACAACATATTATTACCACCTTCAACATCAACCATGACTTTAGAGCTGTTCGACATAACCGATTCTATTGCATCAATGTAAAGACGCTCACGAGTCACCTCTGGCGCTTTACTGTATTCTGTCAATAACTGGGTAAAACGCTCGGCCTCACCCTCGGCTTTTGCGACTACTTGATCACGATAGCCGCTGGCCTCTTCTCGAATACGAGCCGCTCGGCCTTCCGCTTCCGGTACAACCGCATTGGCATAGCGCTCAGACTCATTAATTAGCCTCTCCCGATCTTCTTTAGCCTTTACTACATCATCAAACGCAGCTTTCACTTCAATGGGGGGGCTACCTTGTTGAACGTTAACGTTAACGATTTGAATACCAGCACCATAAGCATTGAGATAATTTTGTAATCTTTCTTCAACTTCAAAGGCAATTTTCTGGCGACCTTCAGACAGAATAGGGTCAAGCTTGGTAGAGCCGACGACATGACGCAACGCACTATCCGTCGCTTGCTTGAGACTGTTTTCAGGGTCACGCACATTAAGTACAAATGACTTAATATCAGAAATGTTGTATTGAACCGTAACGGGCAATTCAACAATACTGATATCTTCAGTGATCATAAAGCCTCGAGCAGGATGACTACGCTCTTCTGTAGTGTTAACAATGTATACACGGTCGATAACCTTAGGGTTCCAATGAAGGCCAGGACCGACAATTGAATGAAACTTACCTAAACGCAAGACAACCGCTTGTTGTTTCTCGTCGAGCTGATAGATACCAAAAGCTAGATAGGCAATCACACCAATAATCACGGCAACACCAAATATCGCTGGTGAAAAACCAGAACCGCCCTTTGATGAGCCATTATTGCCCCCGCCTTTACCACCGAACAAGCCGTTAATCTTATCTTGAAACTTTTTCAGTGCTTCATCCAAATCAGGTGGGCCATCGTTGTTTTTACGACCACCCCAAGGATCTTGGTTGTTTCCACCCGGTTCATTCCAGGCCATAGTGTCTCTCCGCAAATTAAAAAAGGAAGCCCAAAAAAGGCCGCAAAATTGTATCACACTCGCCTTTTACGCTCGATAAAGATTAACAGACGCAATCAAACTGTGTAATTTGAAGCAGTAGTATTAACTCTTATATTAACCCTGCTGCCAATATTCAAGCTGCTCACCTATTGTTGGGGCGACTCCGACCCATTCCAAGTGTTCAAGCTCAATTGATTCGGCACTTAAAAGTCGACAAAATTCCGCTTGCGGGATATTGATAGACACTTCACTGCCACCGTCATCTCGGTAAGACTCTTCTTGAATGACGGATAATTCGTATAATTTGGCCCTTAAACGACCCATTTTCGCAGTTAAACAGAGACGCCCACTGATCAATTGGTCGCCAAGACACTCTGTCAGCGCTTCAAATAATAAATCAATCCCCTCGCCGCTTTGAGCGGATAACCACACCGCTATCGGCTGACCTTGCTCATCACGTTCAATACGTGGCTGCCGCTCGTCCATCAAATCAATTTTATTGTAAACCTTTAGCTGAGGCAGGTCGCCTGCGCCAATTTCTTCAAGCACTTCTTCGACTTGCTCAATATTATGTTGACGCTCCTCAGCAGCAGCATCAATCACATGCAAGAGCAAGTTGGCATGAGCCGCTTCTTCAAGTGTTGCTCTGAAAGCTTCTACCAAGCGGTGAGGAAGGTGACTAATAAAGCCAACCGTATCAGCAAGTACCGCAGGACCAATATTGGATAAGTCAATGCGTCGCATCGTCGGATCCAAAGTGGCAAACAATTGATCTTCCGCATATACATCAGCATTGGTCAAAAGATTAAATAAGGTCGATTTACCGGCATTGGTATACCCCACCAAAGACAATGTGGGTATCGATGCCCGCAAGCGGGAGCGACGTCCTTGGTCACGTTGCTTACGTACCTTTTCAAGACGTGCCTCAATAGACTTAATCCGAACACGCAACAAACGGCGGTCGGTTTCTAACTGAGTTTCACCGGGGCCTCGTAAACCAATGCCCCCCTTCTGGCGCTCCAAATGCGTCCACCCTCTGATTAAGCGTGTAGACATATGGCGCAATTGAGCCAATTCAACCTGCAGCTTACCTTCATGGGTGCGCGCACGTTGCGCAAAAATATCTAGAATCAACCCCGTCCGATCCAATACTCGACACTGTAATTTATTTTCTAGGTTACGTTCTTGGCTGGGAGAAAGGCTATGGTTAAAAATTACCAATTTAGCATCATGCAGGCGAGCGAGTTCGCTCAACTCTTCGACTTTACCTGTGCCAACAAAATATTTAGCATCAGGTGTCGTACGTTGACCGGTCACAAATGCAACAGGGTCACCACCGGCAGACAATACCAGCTCTTCAAATTCGCGGGGATCATCACTGGTATGTGAATGAGATAGTTGCAGGTGAACCAATAGCGCTAGCTCACCTGACTCAGGGCGATCAAAAAACAATCAGCAACCTCTGATTGTTATAGTTTTAATCTTCAACCTCACCTTCTTCTGGATTAACCAGAGGAACGCGTACCGCTCTAGAAGGTACAACAGTAGAGATGGCATGTTTATAAACCATCTGGCTAACAGTATTCTTTAATAAAATCACAAACTGATCGAATGATTCAACCTGACCTTGCAGCTTAATACCGTTAACTAGGTAAATAGAAACCGGGATACGCTCTTTGCGTAGGATATTCAGGTAAGGGTCTTGTAGGTTTTGCCCTTTCGACATGGGAGATTCTCCTTAGGATTATGAATAATAATTATGTAGTGGTCACTTTAAAAAGGTTAAAGTTCAAAAAAATTAAACCACTGAATATAAGCGTTTTGACGACACGCATTTAACTTATCGGAATTAATGCTAATGTCTACCCTATTATATGGACTTTGTTGGCAAAAAGTTCAAGATAAATTCAACATTTTTTTGTAATGTGCCCCCGTTCATACTCTCATCGACCGGAAGCTGATGTAAATTTGACCAACCTCGCAACCATGTTAATTGACGCTTAGCTAATTGGCGTGTCGCAACAATACCCTTGTGTACCATGGTTTCATAAGAATAGTCCTGATTTACATCCTCCAACGCATCCAAATAATGCCATACCTGCCGGTAACCCACCGAACGCATTGAAGGTAGATCTAAATGCAAATCACCACGATTACGTAATTGTTTCACTTCCTCTACAAAGCCCTGCTCAAGCATTTGTAAGAAACGCTTTTCAATTCGCGTATGCAATACAGAACGCTCACTGGGTAATAGTGCCAGCTGAATCACTTCGAATCGATTAGCCAAAAGTCGAGTATCGTCTATCTGACTGGCCTGCTGCTCTTCACGAAAAGATGTCATCGTTCTACCACTGAGCCGATAAACCTCTAATGCACGGGAAATACGCTGTGAATGATTGGGATGAAGCTGACGAGCATAGTCAGGATCAACGGCCATTAACTGCTCATGCAAAACAGGCCAACCGAGCCTTTCGGCCTCTTCAGCAATCGCTGCTCGCACTGATGCATCTGTTGCGGGCATCTCTGCCAGGCCGTCCAGTAAGGTTTTAAAATACATCATCGTGCCACCCACCAAGAGTGGAATACGGCCGTTAGCAATACTGCGCTGAATTTCTGTTTCAGCATCGTCACAAAAATCAGCCACAGAGTAAGGCTCAACAGGGTCGCAAATATCAATCAAACGATGAGGCGCTTTCGCTAGCTCCTCAGACGATGGTTTTGCACTGCCAATATCCATTCCTTTATACACCATAGCCGAATCAACACTAATAACATCTACGGGCAGATACTGAGTTAAAGCAATCGCTAAATCCGTCTTACCAGAAGCAGTGGGGCCCATTAAAAATAGAATAGGAGGTTTTGTTGATGATTGATGACTAGTGGAATTAATAGTGGCTCACTCAATAAAAAATAATAAATGCCTATGTATAGAAAAATATACGCATTTACTCTTCATTATTCAATTTTATCTTTATTAATATTTTAGAGCAGGAATGTTGATTCAAATCAAAATGCTTTCCCATAGGACATGTTCCAATAAGCTACAGAAAAATAACAAGGTTCGGAACATACAATGGAAAAGCCATCAACCGAAACATCAAAACCCGATGAAACCCGCGCCTTTTTAATCATCGCTGTATTACTCTTTCCTCTATTATCGGTGATTTTAGTCGGCGGAATGGGTTTTATTATTTGGATAAGCCAAATAATTTTTGGGCCGCCAGCAGGGTAATTCACCAATGAATGAAAAACACATTTCCAGCATTATTATCCATACACAACCCGAACATACCGATCGTGTTGTGCGTTTAATAGCAAGCTTTCCTCATATTGATATCTACCCGACTGAGTCACAACAAGGAAAAGTGGTCGCCGTTATGGAAACGGAGACAAGCCGAGCAATTAATAACACCATTCAAGTCATCAACCACACACCAAATGTGCTTTCTGTTTCCATGATTTATCACCAAGTCGAATCCACTCAATCACTCAATGAGGCCTTGGCATGATTACACGTCGAGAGTTTATTAAACAACAGGCCGCTATGACTGCCGCCACCGTTGCTGGCGTGCCTTTAAGCGCATCGGCAACTAACCTTATTGCCACAAGCGAAGAGGCTCGACTCACATGGTCAAAAGCACCCTGCCGGTTTTGTGGCACGGGCTGTAGCGTTAATGTCGCCACCAAAGAAGGCAAAGTAGTGGCTACCCATGGCGATATTAAATCGCCAGTTAACCGTGGATTAAATTGTGTAAAAGGTTATTTCCTTTCAAAAATCATGTATGGAGAGGACAGACTAACAACCCCTCTACTGCGCATGAAAAAAGGGAAATATCACAAGCAAGGAGAATTCACACCCGTTTCATGGGATACCGCTTTTGACATCATGGCAGAAAAGTTTAAAAAAGCATTAAAGGAAAAAGGCCCGGACGGTATTGGCATGTTTGGTTCTGGCCAATGGACTGTATGGGAAGGCTATGCTGCTTCCAAATTAATGAAGGCAGGCTTTCGCTCCAATAATTTGGAGCCCAATGCCAGACATTGTATGGCCTCTGCTGTAGGTGGTTTTATGCGCACCTTTGGCATTGATGAGCCCATGGGTTGCTACGATGATTTTGAGCATTCCGATTGTTTTGTTTTATGGGGTTCCAACATGGCAGAAATGCACCCCATTCTATGGACACGTATTACCGACAGGCGGCTCAGTTCTCCAAAAACCAAAGTGGTCGTGATGTCGACTTATGAACATCGTTCATTTGATCTCGCTGATATCCCTATGATCTTTAGTCCGCAATCAGACTTGGCTATTGCAAATTTTATTGCCAACTACATTATCCAAAATAAAAAAGTTAATTGGGATTTTGTGAATAAACACACCAACTTCCGCAAAGGTAATGATGACATTGGCTACGGCCTTCGCCCAGAAGACCCGAGACAAATTTCAGCCAAGAACGCAGACAAAACTGGCGGATCATCGCCGATAAAATTTGAAGACTATGCCAAATTTGTTAGCGAGTATACGGTAGAAAAAGCCAGTGAAATCAGCGGCGTTTCTACAGAAAAATTAATACAACTCGCCAAGCTTTATGCAGACCCAAAGGTAAAAGTCATGTCATTATGGACTATGGGTGTTAATCAACACACCCGTGGTGTCTGGATGAACAACCTTATTTACAACATTCATTTACTCACAGGCAAAATCTCTCAACCCGGCAATAGTCCTTTTTCACTAACGGGGCAACCTTCTGCCTGCGGTACTGCTCGAGAAGTCGGCACCTTTGCCCATCGGCTCCCCGCAGACCTCGTAGTGAAAAACCCAAAACACCGAGCGATCGCAGAAAAAATCTGGAAGCTGCCCGAGGGAACCATTAATGAAAAGGTAGGCGCACATGCAGTCTTGCATAATCGAAAATTAAAAGATGGTGAGATCAATGCCTACTGGGTTCAATGCAACAATAATATGCAAGCAGCAGCCAACCTTAACGAAGAGGGTTACCCGGGATACCGCAACCCCGATAATTTTATTGTTGTCTCTGATGCTTACCCCACCGTTACCGCACAAACTGCCGACTTGATTCTACCGACCGCCATGTGGGTCGAAAAAGAAGGGGCTTACGGCAATGCTGAACGGCGCACACAATTTTGGCATCAGTTAGTTGATGCGCCCGGAGAAGCAAAGTCTGACATGTGGCAACTGATCGAATTTTCAAAACGCTTTCAAGTAAACGAGGTCTGGCCACAAGCACTCATTGACAAACAACCCGAATACGCAAACAAAACGCTGTTCGATGTACTCTTTAAAAATGGCAACGTCGACAAGTTCCCCCTTTCCCAAACCCATAAGGAATACAACAACCATGAAGCAAAAGATTTTGGTTTTTATATTCAAAAAGGTTTGTTTGAAGAATACGCAGAATTTGGTCGTGGTCACGGCCATGATCTTGCTGACTTTGATATTTATCACAACACTCGCGGTTTACGTTGGCCCGTTGTTAATGGTGAAGAAACCCTATGGCGCTTTCGTGAGGGCAGCGACCCTTATGTTGAAAAAGGTAAAGGCTTTCAGTTTTATGGCAAGCCCGACGGTAGAGCGGTCATCTTTGCTTTACCTTATGAACCTGCTGCCGAAAGCCCAGATGAAGACTACCCTTTCTGGTTATGTACGGGACGTGTATTGGAGCACTGGCACTCTGGCTCCATGACTCAACGGGTACCCGAACTGTATCGTGCCTTCCCAGACGCCGTTTGTTTTATCAATCCCGATGATGCGCGAAAAATGAATATTCGCAGAGGCGATAAAGTCAAAGTCAGCTCAAGACGTGGCTCTATTATCACTCGTATCGAAACCAGAGGCCGCAACAAACCACCTCAGGGTTTAGTGTTTGTCCCGTGGTTTGACTCACGACAACTGATTAACAAAGTCACTCTCGATGCAACCGATCCTATTTCTAAACAAACTGATTTTAAAAAATGTTCTGTCAAAATCACAGCGGTGTAATAGCAGAATAATAATCAAAAAAGATAAGAGGCGATAAAATGAAGCAAATAAAAAAGGTAAGCTACAGCCTCTTTCTATTATTTTTTATCGCTAGCTATAGCGAAGCACAAAACACCATTAAAAACGATGATCTTGCAAGCTTAAGACAAGGAACTGCAATAGAAAAATTACTCGAAGAACCTGCAACATTACAAAACCCATCCAATAAAGATATTCGAAAAAAACGGGCTTACCCCATGCAACCGCCATCAATACCTCATCATATTGATGGCTACCAAATTAACTTAAATGCAAATAAATGCTTATCCTGTCATGCACGCAATCAAACAGAAGAATCACAGGCGCCCATGGTTAGCGTGACTCACTTTATGGACAGAGACGGTAATTTTTTAGCCGACGTCTCACCACGACGATACTTTTGTACACAATGTCATACAACTCAAATAGAACGAAAACCTTTAATAGAGAACACTTTTAAAGATATCACAGAACTACTTACCTCTCCGAAACTCAAATAGAATATTCAGGAAAATTCTATGTGGACATACGTAAAAAAATATTGGCAAATACTTAGGAAGCCTTCGGTGCACTATAGCCTTGGCTTTCTAACATTAGGAGGGTTTATTGCTGGCATTATCTTTTGGGGAGGGTTCAATACTGCACTGGAACTAACCAATACCGAGGATTTTTGCATTGGTTGTCACGAAATGAAAAGCAACGTCTATAAAGAACTGCAAACAACCATTCATTTTTCTAATCGTTCCGGTGTTCGCGCCACCTGCCCTGACTGCCACGTCCCCCATGAGTGGACCAATAAAATTGCACGCAAAACACAGGCTTCAAAAGAAGTTTGGGGTAAAATTTTTGGCACAATCAATACACGCGAAAAATTTGAAAACAAAAGACTGGAATTAGCACAACACGAATGGGCAAGACTCAAAGCGAACGATTCGCTAGAATGTCGCAACTGCCATAATTTCGACTATATGGATTTTACACGTCAAAGTGCTCGCGCATCTATTCAACACAGCACCGCATTAGCAGCAGGAGAAAAAACCTGCATCGATTGCCATAAAGGTATCGCCCATCAGTTGCCGGACATGAAAGGAATTGACGGCTGGAATTAATAGCCACATCTTTATTGAATATAGCTACATCACAATAATCGTAATAATAGTGTATGATGAGACATGACTACAAAGTCTTCGTCTTTTATCTATCCACTTTCCTCCTCCTATTACGGTGTAACATACCCCTGCATTGCCACATCACTTATCTTAATTTCAAAACCCATCTTTACCTTCATATTTACCCTCATCCATAACGACAATAAAGAGAATAACCATGACATCCTCTGTAGATTCAACCTATAAAATAGGGCAAAACAATATCACGCCTTTTGGCTTAGATATACATAATCCCGTCTTTCTAATATCCGGCCTCTCCATATTATTATTTGTCCTTTACACATTAATGTTTCAGCAACAAGCGGCTGAATTCTTTGGTTGGCTTAGGCCTGCAATTACCAGTACCTTCGACTGGCTGTTCCTTTCTGCAGGGAATTTGTTTGTTATTTTTGTATTATTATTAATCTTTTTACCTGTTGGTAAAATTCGCTTAGGCGGAGCAGATGCAACACCTGACTTTTCTTACACAGCATGGCTAGCGATGTTATTTGCAGCAGGTATGGGAATTGGTTTAATGTTTTTTGGGGTTTCTGAACCCTTATCCCACTTTGGCTCAGCGATGGGCGGCACAGCAGGTGAAGCCGGAGCTAGAACAGACTGGGCGCCACTCGGCGCTGCCGCAGGGGATGCCGATGCAGCACGCAACTTAGCAATGGCCGCGACTATTTTTCACTGGGGGCTACACCCTTGGGCTATTTATGCAGTGGTGGGCTTATCCCTAGCCTTCTTTTCATTTAACCATAACTTACCACTATCCATACGCTCGGCCTTCTATCCCATCCTTGGCGAGAGAACATGGGGCTGGTGTGGGCATATTATTGATACCTTAGCAGTATTCGCCACGATCTTTGGCTTAGCGACTTCACTAGGGTTTGGTACCACACAGGCACTCGCTGGATTAAGCTATCTCTATGGTTGGGGCACAGGCAGTACAGCTGCGGTTGTTTTGATTACAGTTATTACCATTATTGCATTAGTCTCTGTATTACGGGGCTTAGATGGCGGAGTAAAACGGCTGTCTGAATTTAACCTGATAATCGCCTTACTATTAATGGTTTTTATTATCGTTGTTGGACCTACCAGTGACATCTTAATGACAGCGCTTAACGGCGGCATTAGCTATGTTAAAGAAATTATTCCTTTATCCATGCCTTTTGGTCGTGAAGATGCTAATTTTTCTCAGGGTTGGACATCATTCTATTGGGCTTGGTGGGTTTCTTGGTCGCCGTTTGTCGGCATGTTTATCGCACGTATATCACGTGGCCGTACCGTTCGCGAATTTGTGACTACCGTTATGCTAGTACCAACACTACTTGCTATTATTTGGATGGCAGCCTTTGGTGGTACCGCAATTAGTCAAGTTATCGCCGATGCCGCAGCACCAGTTGCCTCTGTCGCTCAAGAACTAAAACTCTTCCATATGGCTGAAGCCTTTCCACTTTCTGGCTTTATATCACTGATTGGTATTATTCTTGTCCTCGTCTTTTTTATTACCTCATCAGACTCTGGTTCTCTCGTGGTTGATACGATTACATCAGGCGGCAAAAGCGATGCCCCTAAATCACAACGGATATTTTGGTGTTCATTCGAAGGAATTGTTGCAGCGGTATTATTGTTAGTGGGCGGCGCAGAAGCACTCGGTGCATTACAAGCAATGACAGTATCAACCGGCCTACCCTTTGCCATTGTCTTATTGGTAATGTGCTACAGCACTTGGATAGGCTTAAGTGCTGAAGCGAAAAAACTGTAATGACTCATATTTAATATCGTTAAACAAATAAAGATAAGTGCCTTTTATTTAATAAAAGGCACTTATTGAATTTAAAATTTCAATTAAATCCAAGCTTATTGGTTAATATCTCTTTAACCAACATACTTAGACAATGCATATGAAAGCAATATCAGCCCCAAGAAAGGCGCCCAAGCCCTTGGATGAAAAAGAGTATAAGCATAGACTTTAAGCAATTCGCCAATCTGAAGCTCCCAGAATGACAAACTTCCAGATATTGCTGGCCCTTTATAGCTTTCATGCTTACTTTGGTCTTTAAAAATCTCTTCTAATTCAGCCACACGCTTAACCGCGCGTGTCTCGTCACCGCCATATATCCCCCCAATCAACCAAAAACAAAGAGACAATATCAACGATATTGTAAAATATGACTCACTCGGTAATGTAGTCTTAAATGTAAACAAAGCAATTGTAAGACCAGAAAAAATGGTCATCGCCAAGACTTTGATCTTAAATTGGAATTCATCCTGTCTTGCAATAATAGGTTGTAGTAATTTAATTTCTTCTAAAAGGATTTGTTTTTTATTCATATTTTTATCTCTTTTTTATACAAAATCTAAAGCCGTAATTTAGCAACTCATAGTTTAGGCTCTGGCAACAGTGGCTTTGTCGAATCCATATAACTTAGGTAATCTTGCCAGATTACATGAGTCCTAAGTTTCGTAAGTCTTAGCAGACAACTACCGAACATAGCACCACGAATGGTCCCTCCGGACCATTGTTCGTAAACAGCATTACAATGAGCCTCTCTATAAGCTAGCCACGACTCTTGCGATTTATTCAAGGTTTCAACAACGTCCGCTTCTGATGAAAATCTTGCCTTAGCTTTGGCTAAATACTTTTCTAAACCTGAATGTGCCCGGTCAGCCTCTTGCTTTATACATATATTAACTTCAATCGTTGTATAGGCCGTCTCACAATCAATTTTTTCCTCTCCAAACAAAGACAAAGGAAGTGCAAGGAGTAGAAAGAAGTATTTTTTCATATTTTTATTTACAAGTTCATTTATCGGCATGAATCAAAAATAAAGCCATAGTGTGTTAAAGAGACCCTTGGCCTCTGTTGTTTTATTTACTGCCCCCGCATAAACCATTTATCAATTTCCCCTAAAGAAAATTGCATAAAGGTGGGGCGGCCATGATTGCATTGGCCACTTCTTTCGGTGGCTTCCATATCACGCAAAAGGGCATTCATTTCCGGAATGGATAGTTTACGGTTGGCTCTTACAGAACCATGGCAGGCCATGGTGGAAAGTAATTCGTTGATATGTTGCTGTAAACGATCGCTGCTGCCGTATTGAATAATGTCAGACAATACGTCTCTAACTAATTGTTCGACCGGCGCTTTTTGCAAGGCTACGGGAATTTGACGAACGAGCAGACTTTCTGGCCCAGCGCTTTCGATCATAAAACCGAGTTGCTCAAAAACATTGTTATGGGCTTCTGCACTATCCACTTCTTTATCACTGACAGCAATGGTTAAGGGCACTAATAAGGGTTGTGACTGTATACCGGTTTCAGCAAAAGCTGTTTTCATACGCTCATAAGTAATACGTTCATGAGCTGCGTGCATATCAACAACAATTAAGCCTTCTGCATTCTCGGCCATAATATATATTCCCTTTAACTGGGCAATGGCGTAGCCCAGTGGCGGAATATCACTTTCTTCTATTCGCTGAGTATTTTCAGCTGAATTGGGATTAATTGAATTAGAAGAAGCGCTCTCATAAAAATTTATCGCTTCTTTAATTTGCAATGTTTCTCTGTAAGGAGAAGACATACCCGATGCCGGTGACGAAACACCTGTAGTTGCAGGGCGGGCTGCAGTTTCCGCTAACGACATGGAGGATTGTTGCGTCGGAGATGTCACAATACCCGACTGCATCGCTTCGGTATTATTCCCATTGGCATCATCAGTGGTGACCAATTGATCTTGTGGCCGCACATCTGCCAAGGCATGATGCAAACTGCTGTAAATAAAATCGTGTACTGAACGATGATCACGAAAACGAACTTCATGTTTTGTGGGGTGAACATTGACATCAACCGTTGCCGGGTCCACTTCAAGATAAAGCACAAAGGCAGGGTGGCGACCATGGTATAGCACATCACTGTAAGCTTGTCGGACCGCATGACTCACCAAGCGGTCTTTAATTGCGCGACCATTAACATAAAAATGCTGCAAATCTGCCTGACTCCGGGAAAAGGTAGGCAGTGCAACCCAGCCCCACAAACGTAAACCATGACGCTCTATATCAATGGCAATGGCATTTTCCATAAATGCAGGGCCACAGATTTGAGCAACCCGGCGTGTTTTTTCAGCTTCGCTGGTGCCTGCACGAAAGCTGTGAATCCCTCGCTGGTTATGACGCAATTCAAAAGCCACATTAAAATGTGATAACGCGAGTTGCTTGATCACATCATCAATACGGTTAAATTCTGTTTTTTCTGTACGCAGAAACTTACGCCGAGCCGGGGTATTAAAAAATAAATCCCTGATTTCTACGGTCGTTCCTTGCGGGTGAGGCGCAGGGGAAACGTCGGCCTCCATATCCCGCCCTTCTGTTTTTGCTAACCAACCACTGTGGGTATCTTCATGGTTGCTGGTTAACGCTAAACGAGAAACGGAACTGATACTCGCCAAGGCTTCGCCTCGAAAGCCCAAGGTCGCGACGGCTTCTAAATCATCCAGTACTTTAATTTTACTGGTCGCGTGACGCGATAACGCCAGTGGTAGATCGACCTTTTCAATACCGCCGCCATTATCTCTGACCCGGATTAATTTGACGCCACCGTCTTCAACATCAATATCAATGCGTGTTGCGCCAGCATCCAGACTATTTTCCAGTACCTCTTTGACAACAGAAGCCGGCCTTTCTACTACTTCTCCTGCCGCAATTTGGTTAGCAAGACGAGGGCTAAGGCGCTGAATATTCGACATAGTTATAAATAATCAAAGTAATTGAGAAGAAGGGAATTATGAACCAAACAAAGCGGTGATGCCATCACCATTATTGTAAAATATTGCTCAATAAAAACACCATTGAGGCTGGTAATACGACTATTTAGGCTACACTAAAATAGTATATTTTTAATCTTGATGATCATGCTAAAGCACACGGCATTAGATGATCCCGATTGCACGTTCACTGATAGAAAGAGAGTGTATGAGAACGCAAATATTTAAATGTATTCAAGGGCTTTTTGAATCTGCCTGTTTAGAGCTCTTTGATAGCTTTAATTGCCATATCAAACGTGAATATGGTCTTAAGCCGGATTTATCGCATTGTCCTATTGGTGTTATCCAAGCCAGCTCTCACGATATAGAAATCTGTGTTTTTATTCAAATCCCCAATACCGCACTGGCACTGTCTTATCCCCTAGCGGATGATAGTTATGATGTTGACGATGACCAATTGGAAGACTGGTTATTAGAAATAGCCAACCAGTTAATTGGACGCTTTAAAAACAAACTGGACAAGCACAGCTGCCACGCCCAAATGGGTTTACCTGACTGTAAATTTGATACACCACTCAAAGACTTGATGCCAGAAAGCGCCAGTTGCTTTAGCGAGTATTTTAATGTTGATGGTGAAATTTTTGGTTCATTTATTTGCGTTACACTATTAAATGATAAACCCAGTTTTTCACTGGAAGAAATCAAGGATGCCGATGTAATGGAAGAAGGCGATATCGAGTTATTTTGATATATAGTTATAGGCTAAGCGTATTATCAAAGATAGCACATTAAAAATACGCTAATATAATCGCTTATATTACTTATATTAATCAGCCGATAGCTCTGCCTTGAATATTCCCATTGTGACCAATCCGTTTTATAGCTTCCCCTTCCCCCATAGCCACCGCTTTCCCATGGAAAAGTTTGCACTGCTCTCTGACTATTGTCGAAACAAAGGCTTATTGACCGATAAAAATTTATTTCGCCCCGGCAAAGCAAAATTTGAGTTATTACAACAAGCCCATTGCCGTGATTACTTGCATCGCTTTATTCACCAACAGCAAAGCAAACAAGAGATACGGCGTATGGGTTTACCGTGGAGCGACGGTTTGGTAAAACGCACCTTAATTTCACCCAATGGTACGTTTTTAACAGCACAGCTGGCATTAAAATACGGCATTGCATGCCATTTGGCTGGCGGCACTCACCACGCCCATTACGATTTTGCTTCAGGTTTTTGCATTTTGAATGACCTTGCCATTACCGCCAAAGCACTACTGACACAAAACAAAGCCAAGAAAGTGCTTATTTTCGATTGTGATGTCCACCAAGGTGACGGTACTGCGACTATTTTAGCCAACGAACCCAAAGCCTTCACTTGCTCTATTCATTGTGAAAAAAATTTCCCTGCTCGCAAAGCGAAAAGTGACCTTGATATTGAGCTGCCTAAAAACATGGAAGACGAGGCTTATTTGGAGGTAGTCGGCGACACCTTGGAAAGTATTATTGCCACAGAAAAACCTGACTTTATTTTATACGATGCTGGCGTTGACATTTATGAACATGATCCACTGGGTTTACTCAATATCAGCGAGAAAGGTATTCAAGAGCGGGAACATATTGTTCTCAGCCTATGCAGACAACATAATATTCCTGTTACCACTGTGATTGGTGGCGGCTATGACGACAATCGCCAAGCACTTGCCGAAAGACACGCCAAAGTACTTGAAGCTGCATATGCTGTGTACGCATAAAACATGCTCCTCTAAAACATGCCCCTCTAAAACATTGCCCCTCTAAAACATTGCCCCTCAATTTATAGAGCCATTTATATTCCCTCTATGACCCAGCAGCACAATTGATTGTTCACATTAAAAACCCCCTGTAAATCAATGAAAAACAAGAAAAACTAATATTTTTGCGTTTTTTCTTGTAACTTTTGCTCACAATATAGAGTCCATTATGCGAGAATACAGCGCGCAGGATGTAAAGTGCCTGTATAGCTTACATAATTAAAAATTCATTATTCACTTTACCATGAGGGTATCATTATGGGTCTATTCGATTTCGTTTCATCTATGGGTAAAAAACTGTTCAGCAAAGACGAAGATGCAGCTGACAACATTAAAGCGGCTATTGAAGAAGATAATCCCGGCATCAGCAATTTGGGCGTTGATTTTGATAGCGGTAAAGTTGCATTAAGCGGTGATGCTGATAGCGCAGAAGCAATGGAAAAGACGGTATTAATTGCCGGTAATGTTAAAGGCGTTAGTGATGTGGATGCTTCTGGTATTAATTCACCAGAGTCGGCTGCTGACGTACAGTACTACACCATTGTCTCAGGTGATACGCTATCTAAAATCGCAAAAGAATTTCTGGGCAATGCAATGGATTACCCAAAAATCTTTGAAGCCAACAAAGAAGTGATCAAAGATCCTAATTTAATTTATCCTGGACAAAAAATTCGTATTCCTATGAATGAAACATCCGTTGCATAAGACATAAGAACAGTCAATATTTTTCGGATAATATCCGAATAAAAAAAGGCGATACGTTTAAACCGTATCGCCTTTTTTGTGACTCGCAAAAATATTATAACGAGCTTACACTTTGAAAAAACCTAGGTCTGATTTCATCTCTTCAATTTGACTTAACATCGCATCGCTAGCACTTGTGGTTTTTTCTACGACTCTTACATTTTGTTGCGTCATCTGATCAAGATTTGCAATAGACTGATTGATTTGCTGAACGCCCGACAACTGCTCCTGACTGAGCTGGGACATATCCTTAATCATATCATTGACTTGTGTAATGAGTTCATTGATTTCACCAAAAGCTGTGCCGGACTGATCAACCAAGGTGGTACCTTCATCAACTTTATGGCGACTATCACCAATAAGATCGCTAATTTCTTTAGCTGAAGTGGCTGAACGTTGCGCAAGGTTTCTTACCTCACTGGCAACAACAGAAAACCCACGACCTTGTTCGCCGGCTCTTGCGGCTTCCACACTGGCGTTTAATGCTAACAAGTTAGTCTGGAAAGAAATTTCGTTAATCACTCCAATGATATCAGAAATGCGTTTACTGGATTCCTGGATTTTTTGCATAGAAGCCACTGTATGGCCCACTACATCCTGCCCTTTTACCGTTGCTTCTGCACTGACCTTGGCTTTTTCAGAAGCATCAATAGCCCCATCCGCATTCTTTTGAGCAGAGTTGGTTAGTTCTGCAATCGCTGCCGCGGTCTCTTCAAAAGTAGCGGCCGCACTTTCCGCGCGCTCACTGGTTTCCCGTGCACCAACAGAGACTTGATTCGCGGCTTCTGTTACTTTATCGGCAATACCATAAATACTGACCACAGTATTTTGTAAGCGCTCTACCGATGAATTAAAAGCCTGCTGCACAAGGGTAAACTCTTTATCAAACTGACCGTCAACTCGTGAAGTTAAGTCACCCTGAGATAGATTTTCTAAGCTAACGCTAATCGTGCGAATCGCTTCTTTGCGTTGGGTAATATCGGTACCGTATTGCACAATACGGCTTACTTGACCATCATAATTGACGATGGGATTAAATGAGCCAGAAATCCATACCGAGCGACCGTTTTTCCCCATAAAATTAAAGTCATTAGAATAAAAAACACCTTGCTCACATTTAGCTCGCATAGTTTTGTATATATTTTTTTGCTCAGCATCATTAGCGACAAATTTTTCTAATGATTGACCAATCAATTCTTTTTCACTGGAATAACCCAAAGCATCCAGTAAATTTTTATTAACCGATAAAATAGCCCCTTTAAGATCCAATTCTAAAACTGTATTAGAACGATCAATCGCACTTAATTTATACCCTGAATCCATCGATGCCTGTTTGGTTTCGGTAATATTGGCTTGAATAGAAATAAAGCGTTCTAAATTACCTTGAGTATCCAACACCGGGTTAATGGCCAGAGAAATCCAATAAGGGTTTCCTTGATTATCATAATTAAGAATTTCATCGTAGAAAGGCTGTTTTTTAGCAATATTATCGCGAATCCGTGCGACTGTTTCTGGATCAGTATGTTCGCCTTGTAAAATATGGCCGGGCTTTCTGCCCATGGCTTGTTCTTCACTGTACCCTGTTAAACGGGTAAAACCGGGATTGACGTATTCAATAAGACCATCTTTATCGGTAATAACAACAGAATTATCGGTTTCATTAGCAACTAATGATAGTATTTTAAATTGTTCTCTTGCATTCACTTCTTCAGTAATATCATTAACAAAGGCCGTATACAAAACCTTTTCACCGACTTTTACTTTTGAAAGGGACAAATTAGCCCATAATTGCTCGCCATCTTTGGTGAACATTTTAATTTCACGGGAGGTACCCACAATTTTATCGTGACCGGTTGTGCGATTGGCATTGACTAAATTATCGTGATTAGGTTTGATATCATCAGGCACTAACATTTTAACATTCTTCCCCATCACCTCATCTTTTTTATAACCCCATAGCGCTTCAGCTGCCGGATTAAATAAGGTAATATTATTCTTTTCATCAATTGAAACGACAGCATTAATTGATTGCTCCAGAATTTGAGTGATAGTTTCTTGAGACTCTTTTACCTTATCTCTCATTGCGCCCAATGCCGTTAACATATCACCGGTTTCATCTTTTACATTATTACTCAAATCAGCCGAGTAATTACCTTCAGCCATTTGATTTGCCACATTAATAGCAACACTCAAATTAGCAGAAACCCGTCTTGACACAAAACGAACAAGAAAAAACGATATGACAATAGGGATAATTAAACCCAAGACACTGCTTATAAGTGCTACCAACTCATGACTTGCAGCCTTTTTAATCGATTTTTCAGTAAAATGTTCAATATCCAGCAAAGCCGTTTCAAGCTGATGATCTATCTTATCTTGCAATTCTTCAAGTTCATACGACAGCGTGTGAACCTTGTCCATCTCTCTGTTTTTTATCAAAGCAAAAATGGACTCTACTGCCTTTGAATAACTATGATGTTCATCATTAATTTTATTAATTGATGCTTGAATTTCAGCAAATTTATTAGCGGCCTCTTCTGAAGAGGCATAGGCTTTAGCTTCGCCAACAAATACAACCATCTCCTCCATTTCTTCTTCAAATGTCTTACTGAGCGTCAAAAACCCTTTTGTAGATTTCTCATAGTCTTTAACAGCGCGCTCATTTTCATCAAGAAGTTCAGCATCTTTTAATGCTCTCTCAAAGTAGATAGCTTGATGCAATTGATGAATCGTCGCCTCCGTAAACTTTTCGGTTAAGATGATATCGTAATCCGCGATCTCCGCCAGCTCATCACCAATACGCACTAATTGTGCAACAGTAAACAAACTACTTACAAAGAAAGTCGACAACACTATCATCATTGTTACCGATAATTTTTTGGCAATCTTTAAATCTTCAAACCTTTCCAACCAAGCCCGCATGACTTTTCCTCCAACTAAACAACTAAACAANNAAACAACTAAACAACTAAACAATCTATTACATATCATCCATTTGCTCGCGCAAGGTTTTGAGCAAAGCTCCCTGGCGCTGAACAATATGTTGTATCAAACATTCGCGATCGGCATCATTCATATCAACAAACTCCACCCTTAAATAATGATTATCATTATTCGACTGACAACCAATCACCTTGCCTACTGCATGTACTTTTTCATCCGACGGCTGAAGGTATAAAATTAAATTTAATTTAACACCCACTTCGATAGATTCGCCTGCTGGAAATGCAATACCACAAGCACTAATACTGGCTTCATCTACACGCTGAAAATTTTCATGGGATGCCATACTATCCAATTCAAAAAAGCGCAACAAAGCGTCTAACTTTTTATTAACGGCATCAACCGCTTTTGCGGCCTGAGGAGACTCTTCACGCAAATCCAATAAAATATCATCGATTGCTGCATCGTGATGACCCAGCAAGCTTTTAATATCAATTTTATTACTATCATCTACCGTTTCATCATTCTTTTCTGTATCAATGCGTTCGTAAGCTACACCAATAGCGTCAGTGATTCGAAAAAATCGGCGGCGATCATCTTCTTTAGATGTACTCATTAGAATATTTCTTCCGGTTTTAAATTAAACAGATAATCCGGCTCTAGATCCAGATCACGCATAATATCTTGACCATCTTCTTGTAAAACTTCCTTTTCTTCCTCGGTAATTTCTTCACCTAGGCCTTGCCTTATAACAATTTCTACTCGGCGATTTCGCGCACGGTTTTCACGCGTACTGTTGGCCACTAAGGGTTGAGTATCTGCCATCCCCGAGACTTCAAAGCGACGACGATTAATCTCTCCATCTTTCATTAATTCTTCTGCAACGGATACCGCCCGCGATGTCGACAGCTCCCAGTTAGAGCGATAACGAGGAGAACGGCGAATAGGAATATCATCCGTATGCCCTTGCACTTGAATTTTTCCGGGTTTTTGCATTAACACGCCACGAATTTCATCCATCACATCATAATAGTCATCTGCCAATTCGTGAGAACCTGACTTAAATGAACCCTTTTCACGAATACGTATAATAATTTTTCGGCCTTCCGTTTCAATTTCGATTTCACCGGCGGCAATTTCTTCCTGCAAAGCATCAGCTAATTCTTGTGCGTCTTTTTTAGTTTCATCAACAAGCTGCTCAAGGCGCTCTCGAATGCTGGCCTTTACGCCCGCCTCTTGTGATACATCACCGGCTTCAACATCGTATTCCTGATTACACTGGACCTCGAGGCTCATTTCAGTGACATCTTCTGTTTTTTGCCAAATCTCATTAATGGGTGTCGGACTGGGAATACCCGGGCTAAATTCCTGCGCAATAATACTGGTGCCTTTAGGCACATCCGTCACATTTAATTTATTTTGCACACCAAAGGCTTGCGCCATAGAACCTGCTAAGCGTTTAAACTTCATCGCATCCATTTCAGAAAAAGATAGCAATAGTACGAAGAAGCACATTAATAGCGACATTAAGTCTGCGAAGGTGGCCAGCCAAGCTGGCAAGCCCGCAGGGCAGTCACAGCCTTCCTCTTCGTCGTCGTCATTCATTTACTAAAAACCTTTACTCATGCCTGTTCATTCATCACGCAAATTAATCTACTGATAAATTATTTACCTTCATCAGCTTCACGCTTGCCTTCAGGTAAATAGTTACGCAACATACTGTCGATTACACGAGGGTTTTGCCCATTTTGAATCGCTAGCAAAGCATCAATAACCAAGTTTTTAACCAACACATCACCGGCTGCCTTTCGTTGCAACTTTGCTGCCATAGGGTCGCAGAAACCATTGGCAATAATGGCACCGTAAAGTGTTGTTAATAGCGCAACCGCCATTGCTGGACCGATTGATTTAGGGTCAGACATATTGGCTAACATCGCAACCAAACCAATTAGGGTTCCAATCATCCCCATTGCTGGTGCCATAACGCCCATTGCTGAAAAAATAGAAGCCCCCGTGCCATGTCGGGTTTCAGCCTCTGTTTTTTCTTTGGATAACAGCGCCTTCACAACATCGGGGTCATGACCATCCACAAGTAGCTGTATCCCTTTTTGTAAAAAATCACTACTGACTTCTTTGCCTTCAAGTGATAGCAGGCCACCTTTACGCGCTTCATCGGCCAAGGCAACGATCTCATCAATTAACTCAGCCACATCAATGGAGGAATTCTTAAAACCTTTACCTGCAATTTTTGCAAAGCCTAAATATTCTGAAAGATTGTATTGCGACATCACCGCACAAAAAGTCCCACCAAATACAATCACAAGAGAGGGGGCATTCACAAACATCGTGATATCACCACTCATCATCATGGTAATCACGATCAGGGCCAAAGCCCCCAAAATTCCAATAAGCGTTGCTAAATCCACAACTTACCTCTTTAATGCTGCCTACAAATTGACTCAGAGCCCCATATTTGGACTCCTCTTTTCAGTCTAGCCGTTATTTTCTATTTCACATGCGTAAAATAATCAGATCTCATGTTAAGATCGCTTTCATGTAAGACCATTGTGATTTTTATCATCAACTGTTATAAAAACAATCAAACCTATTACCATTAAACAGCTGTAAAGACCCCACTTATGAGCAAAAAGAAATCTGCATTTAATTTTGAGGAATCTCTCCACGAATTAGAGTCATTAGTCAGCAAACTGGAAGATGGGGATTTGTCTTTAGAAGAGTCGTTATCGGCTTTTGAGCAAGGGATCAAACTGACCAAGTCATGCCAACAACACCTGTCAGCTGCGGAACAAAAAGTATCCCTATTAATAGGCGATGATGATGACTTGCAAGTCGTTGATCTTGATGAAGATCAGGATGACTAAGATACCCACATAAGACCCCTATCATGCAGTCATTTGATCAGTTCTGCCAAGATTACCGTAAGCGCATCAACACCTATCTGGAAAATCAGCTCCCAGAAAATGCGGGAGCCGATAACACGCTGAATAAAGCCATGCGCTACAGCCTGCTAAGTGGAGGCAAGCGCATTCGCCCATTATTAGTATATGGCGGCGCGCTGGCTATTAATGAAGCCAATATACTCACTGATAGAGCCGCAGCAGCTATTGAATGCATTCATGCTTATAGCTTGATTCATGACGACCTCCCTGCCATGGATGACGATGAACTACGCAGAGGCAAACCGACTTGTCATGTTGAGTTTGGTGAAGCAACAGCCATTCTGGCCGGAGACGCTCTACAGGCTTTGGCATTTGAGTTCCTAAGCCAGACAACAGATATCGCGAGCGATAACCAACTCGCAATGATAAGGATATTGACTAAGGCAAGCGGTCATCATGGGATGGTTGCAGGTCAATCCATTGACCTTGCAGCAATAGATCAGCAACTAAGGTTAGAACAACTAACAAGGATGCACCAATTAAAAACAGGGGCCTTAATTGATGCCAGTATCCAACTTGGCGCACTGTCCACGGGCATTGCTTCAGAACAACAATTACAGTCGCTTAAGCAGTACACTAGCGCTATAGGTCTAGCGTTTCAGGTGCAGGACGATATTCTTGATGTCATCGCCGACACTGAAGTTTTAGGGAAACAGCAAGGAGCTGATATCGCCCAAAACAAACCCACATTTGTGTCTCTATTGGGCCTTGAGGGTGCGCAGGCAAAGGCCTCTGAACTCTATGATGATGCCCTGAATGCACTCAGCGGTTTTGATTACCGAGCAGACTACCTCCGCCATTTAGCGGCCTATATTATTAAACGTCATCATTAATAACGCCCTAATACCCCCTTTTTTTGCTAGGCAATTAAACAGCGAAGCAATACAATAACCCGTCTACTTAAGATGTTGTAATAGAAACGCGTTGAAACCTATTAATGTGCAGTGAAATACCGCTAACCCGACCCCATACCCCCTTACTGGATACCGTTGATAATCCTGAAGATTTGCGTGGCCTGGAAGAAAATCAATTAGAACAAATTGCGGATGAGCTCAGGCAGTACCTACTGTTTTGTGTTGGCCAAACAGGCGGACATTTTGGGGCAGGATTGGGCGTTGTCGAGCTGACCATTGCACTGCATTATATTTACAATACCCCTAAAGACCGCTTGGTATGGGATGTAGGGCACCAAACCTACCCCCACAAAATCCTTACGGGTCGCCGTGACGAAATGCTCAGTATGCGCCAATATCAGGGGCTTTCTGGATTCCCTAAGCGCAGCGAAAGCGATTACGATACCTTTGGTGTTGGCCATTCCAGCACGTCTATTAGTGCGGCATTGGGCATGTCTTTAGGTAATCAGTTAGACGGCGCCGATAGTAAGCATATTGCCGTTATTGGTGATGGGGCCATGACCGCGGGTATGGCTTTTGAAGCACTTAACCACGCAGCGCACACCGAACAAGATGTATTAGTCATTCTTAATGATAACAATATGTCGATTTCTCGCAATGTGGGTGGCTTAGCGACCTACTTTTCAAAGATCTGGGCAAGCCAGTTCTATAACGCCTTGCGAGAAAATAGTAAGCGCGTACTAACAAAAATACCTCACGCATGGGAAGCCGCACGACGGACCGAAGAACACGTTAAAGGCTTGGTATCTCCGGGTACCCTATTCGAAGAAATGGGCTTTAATTATGTTGGCCCCATCGATGGTCATGATTTACCCGGACTGGTTAGCTACTTAGGTAAACTCAAAAAGATTAAAGGCCCAAAACTCCTTCATATTATTACCCAAAAAGGCAAAGGGTTCTCGCCAGCCGAGGCTGATCCTGTGGGCTACCACGCCCTTAACAAGCTGGAACCAAAACCGAAAGTGTCTGTTGCCGCAACAAACCCAGACAAAACCTTCGCTAAGACAGCGCCCAAATATCAAGATGTGTTTGGCCAGTGGTTATCTGATATGGCCGAGCAAGATCAAAAGCTCGTTGGCATTACACCCGCTATGTGTGAAGGCTCTGGTATGGTTGACTTTTCTGAGCGCTTTGCCGACCGTTATCATGACGTTGCTATTGCTGAACAACATGCGGTAACACTAGCTGCCGGTATTGCCTGCGAAGGACAAAAGCCGGTCGTTGCTATCTACTCAACATTTTTACAAAGAGCCTACGATCAGGTCATTCATGATGTCGCCCTTCAGGATTTAGACGTCACCTTTGCCATTGATAGAGCGGGAATTGTCGGTGAAGATGGACCAACTCATGCCGGCAGTTTTGATTTAGGTTACCTCCGCTGTATCCCCAATATGGTTATCGCTGCTCCCAGTGATGAAAATGAATGCCGACAGTTATTGTATAGCGCCTACCAGTACGAAGGGCCCTCTGCTGTACGCTATCCCCGAGGTAAAGGGACCGGTGCTACCATTGAAAAGCAGATGACCTTATGCCCCATTGGCAAAGGTATTAAGATAAAATCAGGTAACGACATTGCCATTTTGAACTTCGGCACATTATTACCTGCTGCACTGGATGCAGCAACAAAGCTCAATGCAAGCGTGTGTGATATGCGTTGGGTAAAACCCATCGATGAAGAGTTGATCCATCAACTCTCCACTTCTCATAAATTGATCGTTACTTTGGAAGAAAATAGCATTTCGGGCGGTGCCGGTAGCGCCGTTAGCGAATATTTATCATCTCAAGGTATTGTCGTTCCAATATTACAACTCGGCTTGCCTGATATTTTTATTGATCACGGTAAGCGTGAAAAAATTCTTTCATCTATTGGTTTAGATGGCGAAGGCATTTACAAATCCATTCAGGAGCGCATTGAATTGCTGTTTGGTAAAACAGGAAAAAAGGCCTTATAAAAAATTTACTTCCTAAGTAAAAATACAAATACAAATCCTTTTAATTCATTCACGAAAAAACTATTAGCAAAGCACGTAATAGATCCCTTACTATAACCAGCATCTTTATAAAAATGACAATAATCGAGGATTATTTAGATGCTAGCGTTATACTCTTCTCAAAAAACCAATAAAGTATTACTAATCATTATTTTATTTAACACATTTCTATTATTAAGTGGCTGCAGCACACAACAAAATAATAAGGTAATTTTTAATGACGGATCAATAGAAATCTCTGTCCCTGCTGCATTGGAAATATATGAAGTTGACGGAAAATCCGTCAGAACACCCAGCTTGAATAACGGTAACTATTTATTTTATATCCCCCCGGGGAATCATACGATGGCGGTGCAATATGTGGAAAACTGGAACAATGACAATGATGGTTCATCGGCATCAGGACGCGTCGTCAAATGGCAACCCGTTGGGTTAAAGGTCAATTTTAAAAAAGGAGAGCGCTATAATATTAATTATACTCGACCAAAAAACTATGAAACCGCCATCAGTTTAAAAGAAACTCCAAATATTACTGTAGAAAGTACTAAAGGAGAAATAATAAGTGGCGAAACATTAGACACACCTAACTTGATAGAGTCTCTACTCAGTGGTCGGTTTAGATATGGCGCACCATCAACAGGCGCCTCACAAAAATTAAAGGCAAAAAACACCCAGCCTGTAGAAAAAACAAACACGAAAGAGCCAAACACTCTCAATAAATTAAAGTCTTTATGGGAAAAAGCGTCAGACAATGAAAAACGAGACTTTTGGATTTGGCTTGCACCTGAAAAATAAGAAAAAATATCTCTTTTTGAAATAAAACAAGAAGAGATATTTTTCAATTTAACAGAAGAACCATCTTCCTAAGACAAAAATTAAAAAAATAAATATAAAAAAACAAATTTTTTTTAACTTTAAAAATATAAAAACACATAAAAAAACAGCATAACCCCCAATGCATTTATAATAAAAGACAAAAAACATTAATATAAAAGTCAAAAAATAAATTTTATACGAAAAAATAAAAATAATAATATCTATAAATAACAAACACTTAAAAAGAAAAATAAAAAAGTACCTCTCAAGCCCTAAGAGTAAAAGTAAGTATATACCCTTATATTTTTTGAATTTCATTCAAAAAAATGTAATATCCCTCTCTCAATAAAAAATATAAAAACATCATTTAGTTTAAACATTTTTTTCATAAAAATAATTTAAAAAAATAAAGACTCAAAGTACTAGGAGAGATCAATGAAATTAGTAAAATATATTTCAACCGTAACTATTGCAACTGCCATTGCCAGCAGTGCCGCTGCAGAAACAAAAGTTTATGGTAGTTTGCGCTTAGCATTACAAGACTTGGATACAGATGGTGGAACAACAGACTCTCTCGACATTGAAGACCGACTAAGTCGAATTGGCGTAAAAGGATCAAGCAAACTGAATAATGGTTTAACCATCTTTGGGCAAATAGAGTATGGGCTATCTGCTGGAGGCGAGTTCACTCAAGGTGAGGATTTAGGTTTACGTTTAGCAACAGTCGGTTTTAAGGGCGACTTTGGTAAAGTTTCCATCGGTTCGCAGACACCCCTATGGCATAAAATGGTTCGTGGTGCTTATTTTTCCGATGGCAATGACTCTCTTCGCCACGGAACGATACGTGATGATGACCTTGTTCAATACATGGGAAAAAATGGCGGCTTCAGCTATGGTGCAGAAGTATCATTTGAAGCTGAGGATGACGAAGATATTAATCACTATACTGCTGGTGCATCCTATGGCAATAAAAAATTCAAACTGCAGGCAGCCGTATTAAAAGACAACCTAGGTGATAATACTGGCACACTCACCGGTATCCGTGCATGGGCTTACTTAGGGCCGGTAACATTGTCAGCCTTCCATCACAATTCTCCTGATGATTTTGATCTATACGGTGTCGGTGGAGGCTATGCTAGTGCATCAACCGGGGCTTGTGCAGGTGAAGACCGGGATACAACCGGTATATATGGAAGATATAAAACAGGCAGCAATCAATTCCATGCTCGTTTTGCCACACTTGATTGTGACTCAGATTCAGCTGAAGAAAGTATTAAGCTGGAATACGTAAAATTCTTATCAAAGAAAACCCGCATTTGGCTTGCATATGAAGAGATTTCTTCTGAGGGTACTGTAGCTGAACCCACTATTGCAGAGATAGGTTTGCGCCACGACTTTTAATTGTTAGTTAGTGTTTTGTCCCTATATTGCCCGGCCAGCCAAGCCGGGCTTTTTTATTACATTATGCCTCTATGCGCTTAGGACTGATTTAAAATTACTAGGCTTCAACATCTCTTTTTTTAGCAGCTTTATTGCCTTCATCGGTTTCACCCATTTTCCAATAGCTGCTGGCATAAACTTGTCCACGTCCAACACCGCGCTCTTTTTTAAAGTAAGTACGCAAACGCCTCATTGAATCAAACTCACTGGCAACCCAAACATTCGGCTCGCCTTCAAGCCAAGGCAATGCTTTAACTGCATCAGGCAACAATGTATTAGGCTGATCAGGCGAAGGGTTAATAAGCCAATGTACATTCATATTTTTTGGCACAATCAGGTCTTGTTTATCCGCATCACTGAGCACTTCTAAAACGACATACCCCTTGGCATCCTGCGGCAATTTTTCCAAATTAACGCTAATCGCCGGCAAGGCTGTCATATCACCGGCCAAAAAAAACCAATCGGCCGATGTGTCCACCAATTTTGTTGGACCCGGACCATCAATAGCAATACATTCACCTTCACTAACACCTAGCGCCCACGCAGATGCTGGACCATTATCGCCATGAGCAACAAAGTCTAAAGTTAAGGTCAGGGTCTCTTTATCAAAAGCACGAATAGTATAAGAGCGCGTCGTTGGCTTAGTGGCGCCCTTATTAGCAGCAAAGACCAATTTTACATAAGCGCTTTCTTGCCCTTCAGGAAAGTCATGCAAATCATCCCCACCCAAAATAATACGAATCATATTGGGTGTTAATAGGGTTTTCTTTTTTACGACCAACTCTCTATAACGCCGAGCGGACATAGCAATTCCTCAAATTTAATTTAGGCATGCCCCGCTTTTACACGTCCTGTGTTCGCGGGATACCGTCCATCCATGGACATAAAAAAAGGCCTCACGGCCTTTTTTACGAGAACACGGTGGGTATGTGATTATACATCCAAATAATCAAGAATACCTTCGGCTGCTTGACGACCTTCCCAAATAGCGGTCACAACAAGGTCAGAACCTCTTACCATATCACCACCAGCAAATACTTTAGGGTTTGACGTCTGGAACTTATATTCTTGCTGTTCCGGGGCAACAACACCACCCCAACTATTAATATCCACTTTATGATCGGCAAACCAGTCTTGCGGGTTAGGGTTAAAACCAAAAGCCACTAATACAATATCTGCCGGAAGAATTTCTTCGCTATTGGGTATCGCTTCAGGACGGCGTCGACCATTTTCATCAGGCTCACCTAATTTGGTCGTCACAACTTTGATCCCTTCTACTTTTCCATCACCCACAATTTCAACGGGTTGGCGATTAAACAAAAACTCTACGCCCTCTTCTTTTGCATTCACAACTTCACGTTTGGAGCCGGGCATATTTTCTTCGTCACGGCGATAAGCACAGCTCACACTAGCAGCACCTTGGCGAATCGATGTTCGGTTACAATCCATTGCCGTGTCACCACCACCCAAAACAACTACGCGCTTTCCTTCGACACTAATAAAGTCCGCAGGATCTTTTTCAAAACCTAAATTGCGATTTACATTGGCCACAAGGAATGGCAATGCATCATAAACACCCGGAAGGTCTTCACCGGGGAAGCCGCCTTTCATATAGGTGTAGGTTCCCATCCCCATAAAGACAGCATCATATTCTTCAAGCAATTCTGCCATGCTGATATCTTTACCAATTTCTGTATTCAAGCGAAATTCAACGCCCATCTCAGTAAAAATTTCCCGGCGACGTGCCATCACCGATTTTTCTAATTTAAATTCAGGAATACCAAAAGTCAGCAAACCGCCAATTTCGGGGTACTTATCAAATACAACAGGCTTAACACCGCCACGGGCTAAAATATCCGCGCAACCAATGCCCGCAGGGCCCGCGCCAATAATAGCGACTTTTTTATCAGTCCAAACAACACTGGACATATCAGGCTTCCAACCCATAGCAAATGCTGTATCAGTAATATATTTTTCAGCATTGCCAATGGTTACCGCACCAAAGCCATCACTCAAGGTACAAGCGCCTTCACATAAACGGTCTTGCGGGCACACTCGACCACAGACTTCCGGTAGCGAATTCGTTTGATGACTTAATTCAGCAGCTTCAAAAATATTGCCTTCCGAAATAAGTTTTAACCAATTAGGAATAAAATTATGAACAGGGCATTTCCACTCACAATAGGGGTTACCGCAATCCAAACAACGGTGCGCCTGATCTTTTACTTCATCTTTTGTAAATGGATCATAGATTTCAACAAATTGTTCGGTACGTGTTTCCATATCCCGTTTACTAGGGTCATGTCGACCTACATCAAGGAATTGAAAAACATTATCTAGACGCTTTGCCATAATAAAACTACCTACTCTATTCCTACTTTATGCCACTTCTTGAACTTGCTTGGCATTATCAAGTAATTGCTCAATAGAAGACGCTTTTGGTTTGACTAACCAGAACTTCTTCGCGACTTGATCAAAGTCTTCAAGCAAGCTTTGACCCCATTGGCTATTGGTCTCTTCAACAAACTCTTCAATAACACTGCGCAAATAATTTAAATGATCCAGCTTACGATCAATACGATGTAGGTCGATATGCTCTGGGTTATACTTTTTATCAAAGTCATCATGCTCATCATATACATAAGCAAAACCACCGGTCATGCCGGCACCGAAGTTAACGCCGGTTTCACCCAATACAGTAACGACACCACCGGTCATATATTCACAACAGTGATCACCTGCACCTTCTACAACAACATGGGCACCCGAGTTGCGTACACCGCAACGCTCACCAGCGCGACCGGCAGCAAATAATTGCCCGCCAGTGGCGCCATATAAACAGGTATTACCCATAATACTGGTATGCTGAGTTTCGAAGCCTGAACCCGCAGGTGGACGAATAACAATCTTACCGCCGGCCATGCCTTTACCGACATAGTCGTTAGCATCACCGTCGAGATATAAATACAAGCCACCGGCATTCCAAACACCAAAGCTTTGACCAGCAATGCCCGAAAGATTAACGGTAATTGGGTAATTTGCCATTCCCTGATTGCCGTAACGTTTTGCAATCTCACCAGACAAACGAGCACCGATTGAACGGTCACAATTGGTAATAGAATAATTAAATTGGCCGCCTTGTTTGGCTTCAATGGCTGGCAACATTTCCTCTACCATTGCTTCAGCTTTCTCGCCACGATCATAAGGTGTATTTTTTTCTACTTCACAGAATTGTGGTTTACTCTGTAATAATTCATCGGTGTGAACAATAGGATCCAAGTCCAGTTTTTTCTGCTTACTGGTTTCACCGTCTATACGCTCAAGTAAATCGACTCGACCAATCAACTCTTCAAGCGAACGTACACCCATACTCGCCATCCAATGACGTGTTTCTTCCGCTATAAAACGGAAAAAGTTCATCGCCATTTCAACTGTACCGAGATAGTGATCTTTACGTAAATCTTCACGCTGTGTCGCAACACCTGTAGCACAGTTGTTAAGATGACAAATACGCAAATACTTACATCCAAGAACAACCATTGGCCCAGTACCAAAACCAAAACTTTCTGCGCCTAAAATAGCGGCTTTAACAACATCTAAGCCCGTTTTTAAACCACCATCAGTTTGAACACGTACTTTGCCACGTAAGTCATTGGCTCTAAGAGTTTGATGTGTTTCACTTAAACCTAACTCCCACGGTGAACCCGCGTAGCGAATAGACGTTAACGGACTGGCCGCTGTTCCACCGTCATAACCAGAAATGGTAATTAAATCTGCGTAAGCTTTGGCAACACCTGCAGCAATCGTACCAACACCCGGACGCGAAACTAATTTCACTGACACCAAGGCATCTGGATTAACTTGCTTTAAGTCATAAATTAACTGAGCCAAATCTTCAATAGAATAAATATCGTGATGCGGCGGTGGCGAAATTAATGTGACACCAGGTACGGAATAACGCAAGCGTGCAATTAACTCATTCACTTTACCACCAGGCAACTGACCACCTTCACCTGGTTTTGCGCCTTGCGCTACTTTAATTTGCAGTACTTCAGCATTGACTAAATAATGAGGCGTGACACCAAAACGGCCGGAAGCAACTTGTTTAATTTTTGAAGAACGCACTGTACCGTAGCGAGCAGGATCTTCACCGCCCTCACCACTATTGGAGCGACCACCTAAACGATTTTGTGCTTCAGCCAGCGCTTCGTGTGCTTCAGGCGACAATGCACCTAAGGACATTCCGGCGGAATCAAAACGTTTTACAATTGCAGATACAGGCTCAACTTCACTTAACGGAATCGATTCGACACCCTCACGTAATTGTAATAAATCACGTAATGTCGCAATGGGGCGGTTATTAATAAGTTCCGCAACCGATAACCAGTCTTTAAAGTCACCAGTTCGAACAGCTTGGTGCATCCCTTGGATCACATCCGGATTAAAGGCGTGGTACTCTTCACCGTGAACATATTTGAGGATGCCGCCAGGAGAAATTGCTTTGCGTTTTTTCCAAGCAACCTTAGACAATATTTTTTGATCGTTTTCTAAATCTTCAAAGGTAGCGCCTTGAATACGGCTAGCCGTACCCGGGAAACACAATTTAATCACAGCATCATCGAGACCCACAGCTTCAAATAACTGCGCACCGCGATAAGACGCGATAGTTGAAATGCCCATCTTGGATAGAATTTTTAATAAGCCTTTATCAATACCTTTATTGTATTTTTCATAGGCAGTAACGGTATCCATGACCATCTCACCACTGGCGATCATGTCATTGATTAGACTATAACTTAAATAAGGGTAAATGGTAGTCGCACCAAAACCAATAAGCGCAGCCATATGATGAGAGTCACGTGCTGTCGCAGTCTCAACAATAATATTAGCATCGCAGCGAACACTTTCTTCAATCAAACGGTGATGTATCGCACCGACAGCCAATAAAGCATGAACAGGGACTTGTCCTTGTGCAATATTTTTATCCGTCAGTACAAGCAATACCGCCCCCGAGCGAACCGCCGCTAAAGCGGATTCCACTAGACCATTTACCGCTTGCTCTAACGTTGTTTCTTCAGGGTTATATTGCAAGTTGAATTCACGCATTGGATAGCGTGCATTTTCGCCCGTTAACTCTTCAAAAACAGCCGGCGATAAAACAGGAGAGTCAATAATAAGCCTATTCGCATGTTCAGGCGTTTCCGAATAAACAGATAACTCTCGCCCCATACACGTTTCCAGAGACATAACTACCGCTTCCCTTAAAGGGTCGATAGGTGGATTCGTCACCTGCGCAAATTGCTGTCGAAAATAATCATATAAAGAGCGTTGCTTTTCCGACAAAACAGCCATTGGTGTATCGTCACCCATGGAACCAACTGCTTCTTGACCCGCTTCGGCCAATGGTCGTAAAACTTGAATGCGCTCTTCATTCGACACTTGATATTGCTTCATATAAGTATCAAGCAACTCGCCTTCAATCCCCTGAATAGCTTCTTCTTTTACATCAATAATTTTTGCATTTTCTTCCAACCATTGCTTATAAGGCTTACTGGACTTTAATTGCTGGTCAATATCATCGGTATGCGATAACTCACCCGTCAGCGTATCAACCGAAAGAATTTGTCCCGGCCCAAGCCGGCCTTTGGCAACAACATCTTCCGGTGCATAGTCATGAACACCAATTTCAGAAGCAACCGTGATTACATCATCTTTTGTCATTACCCAACGTGAAGGTCTCAGACCATTACGATCCAAAGTACAAACCGCATAACGACCATCGGTGATAACCAAACCGGCAGGACCATCCCATGGTTCAATATGCATTGAGTTATATTCATAGAAAGCGCGCAAATCTTCGTCAATGGATGCAACATTTTGCCATGCAGGTGGCACTAACATACGAATGGCGCGGTGTAATTCCATACCACCGACTTGCAACAACTCCAACATATTATCCAAACTGGAAGAGTCAGAACCTGAACGGTTTACCATTGGCGCAAGCGCTTCCGGGTTAGGCAACAAATCGCAAACAAATTTGGACATGCGTGCAGTTGCCCAATTGCGGTTACCTTGGACGGTATTTATCTCACCGTTATGAGCCAGCATTCTAAATGGCTGAGCCAAAGGCCAGCGAGGCATAGTATTCGTTGAGAAACGTTGGTGAAATACACAAATAGCGGTTTCAAGCTCAGGGTTTGCCAGATCAGGAAAGAACTTGGGCAAATCTACAGGCATCATTAAGCCTTTGTAGGAAACAATACCCGCACTCAAGCTGGCAACATAGAAAAGATCATCGTTACGCAGTTGCTTGTTCGCATTGCGTCGAGCAATCAATAGTTTTGCGGCAAATTCTTGCTCTGTTAAATTCTCAGGCTTGTCGATAAAAACCTGTTTGAATTGAGGGAGAGACGCTAGTGCTATTGGACCAAGACATTCACCATTGGTTGGCACATCACGCCAAGCAACAACCGAAAGGCCTTCGCTTTGCATAGATTCATCGAAGATCGCCTGGGCTTTAGCTGCCTCTACAAGATCTTGGCCCAACATAATTGCACCAACCGCATAATCTTCTGCAAGCTCAACATCAGCTTCTGCTTTAACAACAGCTCGGAAGAAAGCATCTGGTTTTTGCAGCAGCAATCCACAACCATCGCCAGTTTTGCCGTCAGCAGCAATACCACCACGGTGAGTCATACACGTAAGCGACTCAATGGCTTTTTCCAAAATACTGTGGCTTGCCTGGCCTTTAATATGGGCAATTAAGCCAAAGCCACAGTTATCTTTAAACTCATCTAAACTATAGAGGCCTTTTTTCATACGGGGTCTCTCATGCTTCTTCTTTATTTAACGAATAATATATTTGGAGCATCATCTAACTACACTTTCTTTTAGTACTGCCACTCTCACCTCTCTGGCAATTAGGCCAGCTTAGTAACGGTCAGAACTCATAACTAGATTTGTGCTCTGGGAGGCGGTAGATCCACTGAAGTAAAGTGTTCTGCGCCTCATAGGGTCAGGTTATACGACCCCTAAAACTTATTGATGCAGCTAACATTCAAAACTGACATGCTCGCAAATGTTGCGAAGGCTAACGTAGGTTTACGGTTTAACTACTAGCCAGATAAAAAAGCCCCTGATCAAAGGGGCTTGTTAAAATTGGGAGAGTGATAGTACCGGTTCATGCCGCATTTGGCAATAAATGGATATAAAAAAAGTTATCTATCCTGATAAAAAGTGTTTATCTTCCTTTAAATGCCCTTATTTGCTGCTTAATGTCAGAAACTTTACGAGGCCATGGGCCGGCATTTACCTGAGATTGCGGCAAGGACTGGATTGTTTGACGGGCTAGGTTACCATCATCATAGACCCCTACAAGCACAACATACCAAGGCTGATTATTTCGTTCCACAGTCACCAAACGAAGGGCTTCTTTATTAGGTTGCTTAGCAATAAAATCCCGCAAACCCTTTTCTTGAGCTGCAGCCATCACTTGTAATGTATATTCATTATCGGGCCAACCAAGCACCTGCTGCTCATCACTCGTCAAACCTTGGGGAGCTTTCACTACCGATGACTTTGGCGCAGCAGCAACTTCAGCGGATTTTTGTTGGGATTCCCCTTCTTTCGCCTTAAGTAACTCGGCTTCTTTTTTCAGCTCTTCCTGCAAAGATTGTTTGGCCTTATCAACATCGTCCGATGCAACAAGAGGTGCTTTTGGGTTAATCACTTCGGGCTCTGGCTCACTGGCTTGAGCCAGCGGCACTTTTTCAGTAATAGGCTTAACCGGCGGAGCCTCTGCCAATACTGGGGACGGGAGCTGCTGAGATACAGCTTCTGTGGCAATCGGCTCTACTGTATTAACGGACTCTTCTGGTTTAGGCGACTCCACAACTTGAGCAGGAACAACTGGAGAATCATTCGCTAATGTTTCAGTTGAAATTTGACTTTCAGGGGGCGCAGGCTCTTGAGGCAAAACAGTGACTTCCGGCTGTGCTTCAACAACCGGCTCATCACCGCCACCCATATAAAACAACGCCATAATCAATGCGGCCAATAGCACAACCAATAAAGACATATGCATAATGGGCAAACCCGTAGGTCGCTCTTCTTGATCACCACCGAAATCCTGCTGAAAAAGTAGATTTTGCGCTGAACGATTGACGGCTGCAGGATACCCTCCTGTTTCGCTCCACATAGTGCTAACCTGGCCATCACTGAGCTGACTGGAATCCTGATAACCCGAGGTCGACAATTTAAAATCGAGGTAGTCTCTTACATCATCCACAGAAAGAGGATTAAGAGTAATGTCATAGACAAGGACATCAACCATCTCAAATTGATCGAGACGCTGAGCAAGACTTTTATCTCCACCAACAAGGATATGCAAGTGTTGGCCTTGATGCCCCTGCAACAAACTGACTAAAGCAGACAGAATTTGATCATTAAGGTGGTGCGCATCATCAATAATAATTACAACTCGATGAAGATTACCTTCTGCCATTGAATGACGAAGAGTAGCGATCATTTCACCGGCACTGGATGAGGCTGCGACAGGCAGTTCAAGCTGAGAAATTATCTGCTTAAAAATATCTTCCGCTGACGTCATTACCGACCCACTGATAAAACAGCAGAATGCTGTTTCAGCTAATTCATAACGCGCCTGAGATAAGAAAGTTGTTTTTCCGACACCTTCGTCACCTAAAGCAGCAACAAGGTTGTTACCAAACTGGCAAAGATGTATCACCTCGTCAAGCAACATACGCCTGTCCGCACCACCAAAAAAAGCAGCACTGGATGAATCGGAAAAAGGGTCAGAGTAATTTTCTGCGTTGACAGAAGTATCTTGAGTCACAACAGACTGTCGAGACATAGAGACTGGCGCCTCCGGCGCATTTTGATCGATATCTTGGGACATAATGATTCACCATTATTCCATTGTTATCTTTTAAGCAGGGCTACTTAGTATATTATTTGTTTTGAGAAATCAGCAGCCCTAGTTATGACTGAGGCTAACTCGTTCGCCACAACAAATCAAGCCTTAGAATAAGGGCTTGTGACACCCTATTTTATTGTCGCTACACTCTTTTCGTGAAAGCCTTTTAACCACAGACTTTAGTAGCATGCACCAATTGCAGAAGCCACTGCTTCTTTTGGCGCTTCGTCGGTTACAATTGATTCTCCAATAGCCTTCAACAATACCAAACGTAAACGTCCATCAATCACTTTTTTATCAACAGACATAAGATCTAAAAACTTCTCGACTGACATATCACTAGGGATCTGCACGGGCAACTCAGCCGCAACAAGCAATGTTCGCAAGCGATCAACTTCTCCACCTTTAATCCAGCCTAATTGAGCAGACAGCTCAGCCGCAACAACCATTCCTGCCGCAACCGCCTCACCATGAAGCCAATTGCCGTAACCTTGTGCAGCTTCAATGGCATGACCAAAAGTATGCCCTAAGTTTAAAATAGCACGAATACCGCTTTCTTTTTCATCCTGACTAACAACATCTGCTTTGGTTTCGCATGACCGAGCAATAGCCTCAATAATAATAGAAGACTCCAACGACTTTAATTCAGCCATATGATCTTCCAGCCATTGATAGAACTCAGAATCAATAATCAAACCGTATTTAATGATTTCTGCAATGCCTGCAGACAATTCCCTTGCAGGCAATGTTGCAAGAACATTCGTATCGATAATCACTGACCGAGGTTGATGAAAGGCGCCAATCATGTTTTTACCCAGAGGATGATTCACCCCAGTCTTACCACCAACAGATGAATCCACTTGTGACAATAACGTCGTTGGCACCTGAATAAAGTTAACACCTCGCTGATATGATGCCGCGGCAAAACCAGTCATATCCCCAACAACTCCGCCTCCTAGAGCAATTAATGTTGTCGTTCTATTATGCTTTTTTTCAAGAAGGCAGTCATATATTTGAGACAAGATCTCTAAGGTCTTAAACTTTTCTCCATCAGGCAAAATAACGGCATCAACTTGGTAATGCGGAGACAGCATATCGACTAGTGCCTGCAAGTATAGCGGCGCTATCGTTTCATTACTGACGATGCAAACTTGCCTACCTGAAATATAAGGAGCAAAAAAATCGATATCATTCAAGCTACCGCCACCAATAAAAATGGGATAGCTTCGTTGATCACCTAGATCAACTGTCAATTGCTTTAAAGTGGAGTTCATATCGGTCAATATAAAAAGTTAGATTAAATTCATTGCAACTTCTTTTGCAACAATTTTCGGACTACGAGTATCTGTTGTTACGATGCGTGTGGCAACTTCTCTATAAAGAGGATCTCGTTCATCTAATAATTTACGAATTTGCTGCTGAGGATCAGCAACCTGCAATAGAGGCCGCTTTTTATCTTTTTCTGTTCGCCTAATTAAATGTTCTGCATCAGCGGATAAATAAATAACAACATCGGCAAGCTCTTTGAGCAAGCGTCGATTTTCATCCATTAAAACAATACCGCCCCCTGTGGCTAATACCAAAGAAGGCTCTTTTAATAAATCCTGTAAGACCGCCGTCTCTCTCTGGCGAAAACCCTCTTCACCTTCAACATCAAAAATCCAAGGAATATTAGCGCCACTACGCTCTTCAATAACCGTATCACTGTCTTTAAAAGGGAGTTGCAGCTGCTTGGAAAGCAAACGGCCTATAGTTGACTTGCCAGCTCCCATAGGGCCGACAAGTACAATTTTTTGCGGGGATAACATTAATTATCGAGTAAACTATCAGATAAAATTCTTGGAGTAATAAAAATCAAAAGTTCTTGCTTTGAATCTTCATCAATATTTTGTTTAAACAAACGCCCAATAAAAGGAAGGTCACCAAAAAATGGGACTTTAGTTTCGCCTTTTACTGAAGATTGCTGGAATATACCACCCAGCACAATTGTCTGACCATCGCCAACCAATACTTTTGTATTTAGCTCAGTAGTATCAATAATAGGGACTGACGAAGTATTCGACAAAATCTCTCGATCACTCACCGAGTCCTGATTAATAATTAAATCCATGATAACCCTGTTATCGGGCGTTATCTGAGGAGTAACATCTAATTTTAGTACCGCTTCACGAAACTGGATCGCAATACCATCATCAGTAATAACTTGATAAGGTATTTCCTGGCCTGATTCGATCGTCGCCTTCTGCTTATCCCCTGTAATAACTTTAGGTTGGGAAACAATTTCAGCCAAACCTGAGTTTTCATAAGCCGTCAACTCAAGATTTAAAAGCACTTTACTATTCAAAAAACTAACCGCTAAAGAACCTGCAGTATTGGGTGTAGCCAAATCCACTATGTTATTTTCACTTAATACTGTACTAGCTGTACCACCAAAAAAACCAGCAGGAGAACCTTCCGCATTTGAAGTATTATTTTCTCCGTTGGCACCTGTGTTACCCGCAAATGATTCTAGCGAACCGCCCGCTTCGTACAAGCGACCATCCTTTACTCCAGCAGAAATACCACCCCATCGCACACCAATCTCTTTACCAAACTCACTGTTGGCAACAACTATGCGGGATTCAATCATCACCTGACGAATCGGAATATCAACTTGCTCAATTAAATCTTTAAATTGTTCAATCTTATCTTCAGTTTCTGTCAAAATAATTGAATTTGTTCTTTCATCAACAATAGCCGTACCTCTTTCAGAAAGAATACCCCGCGTACTTTTTGAACCACTATCATCATTGCTATCTTCGTCATCCTCGCCCGTAAACAACTCAAAAATATCTTTCGCATTAGCATAACGAATGCGAATAAATTCAGTTCGAAGCGGTGCCAATTCCTGAAGCTGGTTGCGAGTTTCAATTTCTTGTCTTTCACGCTCAGCTATTTCTGCAGCAGGCGCAACCAATAAAACATTACCATTTTGACGCTTATCTAAACCCTTAGACTTTAACACCAAGTCTAATGCCTGATCCCATGGAACATTATCCAAGCGCAAAGTTATATTGCCATCGACCGTATCACTCGCAACTAAGTTAAGCCCAGTGACATCAGCAATAATTTCTAATACAGCCCTGACCTTAATATCCTGAAAGTTAAGAGATAACTTTTCACCAACGTATTTAAAACGTTCTTTTCTTGCAGCCAACTCTTCTTCAGTAAGAGGCTTGACAGTAATTACATATTCGCTATCGGCTTGATAGGCTAAATAATCGTAATCACCGATTACTTCAATTGAAACCTGAGTATTATTTCCATCAACAGACGACTCAATAATTTTAACCGGCGTAGCGAAATCAACAACATCTAAGCGGCGGCGAAGATTTTGAGGTAAATCAGTATCAACAAAGTTGACAATAATACCAGAAGCACTTTCTTCAATATCTACAGCAACCATGGGATCAGACAATGTAAGCAATATATTACCTTCACCCTTTTCCGTTCTACGAAAATCAACCTCTGTAATTGAACGATCAATTTTATCTGTAAATGTTTGCCTTGTTTCCTCATTTTCCTGTTGGCGAGTAAAGGTTGTAGATTTAGAAGTACCATCAATGATTGTTACTAAAGTATTTCCCTCAACAGAAGTTCTATAAGAAGAAGCTGACACTAAATTAATAATAAAACGCGTTCTGCCTGCACTGGTTAACACAACAGCACTTTTTGCATTACCGAATGACAAAGGAAATTTTTTCTCTTTTAAATTACTTTCAGTTTTCTCAAAATCTAACACAATACGTGCTGGCTGCTCGATAGAATAACCTTTAGGAACCGCTGGAGGCTCAGAAAACTCAGCTCTTATTTCAACAGCACCTCCAGGCAATTCAGAAAACTTTAAATCATTAAGAGTCGCTGAGAAGACCGGCCCGGCCCCAAACAGGGTGCCCAATACAATAATAGCAATACGAAAATCAACCATAGCTGCAACCCTTTGAAGCACTTTATTTGTTGTTGTCCTACTCATTGTTATACTTTTAACCATTTACCTAATTCTCTTTTTCAGCATCCGCTGTTCTAAGCTCGACAATATTCGGGCGCTCCAACCAACCATCGCCACTAGCTACTATCTCAATCAATTCAATTTTACCACCTGACAAGCTTGTTACTTTGCCATGATTACGCCCAATGTAATTACCTGGCTTAATCCGCTCAATCGAGCCATCTGGGTCACTAATTAGCGCCCACAGATTGCCATCTTTCTTTAGCGTTCCAACCATTGATAGCGTCGCCAAATCATATTGCTCCAATCGTTCTTTTTGCCGGGAAAGGTCTGGCTTAACATTACTTGATGAAGACACCACCTGCTGCTGAACTTCAGCTGAAACAGGCCGGTCAAAAGGACTGCGCAAACGGTATGCGTCATACGTGAACGTTTCATAAGGCTCTATTTGAGGTGGCGCTTTAATATTACCAGGCGGCCGCCGCTTCATCTCATCGACAAACTGCTTTAAATCCTCATGGTCACCAGAAGAACTACACCCCATTAAAGCCGAGGCAAATAAAACCAAAAAAACTGAAATCTTATTTGGGCCAATCATTGAGTAACACCCCCTTCGTCAGGAGAGCGATAACGATAAGTTTTTGCATTAACAACCATTTCCAAAACCGAAGGCCTTTCTTCATTTTTAGAAATAGTATAGTCATGCAGTGTAACTATACGAGACATACCTGCTACGCTGCTAATAAACGTTCCAAAATCGTGATAAGAACCTTGTACAATAATTTCAATAGGTAGCTCTACATATACATCACCGACAACTTCAGGTTGCAGCTTGATACTGCCTATATCTAAACCACTCTCACGCCCTTTTTCATCGATATCATCAAGCAAACCTGGGACCTGCGTTTTTTCGGGCAACTGAGAAACTAAAAACTCAAAGTCTTTTTCCATCTTAGCCATCAACTCTTGATACTGATCTAATGTTGCAGCCTGAAACGCTTTTTGCTGAAAGGTTTGTCTTAAAGACGACTCGTTAATAACAGCTCGATCAAGCTCTGCATGCAAATCCTTTACAAACAAAAAATATGCTGCAACAACTATTGCCAACAAAGCTAGCAACCATACAAAAATCCGGCCAGATAAAGGCCAAACACCAACTCGACTCCAATCAACATCGCTCAAGTCGAGATTATTTAATTGCTCTAAAGTGTCTTGTAACGCCATAGTTTAACCTCCCCCCTCTTGCTCTTTATTGGGCGAAGCAGACTCAACCGACAGCTCAAATTCATCTGAAATTACATTCTTCAAATTTGGGGAGTTAAACCAGTCAGAACGATCAAGATTGCGCATAAGTGTTGAAACACGGTTATTAGATTCTGTAATGCCGGTAACAGAAAAAGTGTCAGCTTCACGCTCTAAACTATCAAAATATAAACCTTCAGGCACCGCGCGAACCATTTCATCAAAGTACCGAACGGCGAGGGGCCGCTTCAATTGCAAATCTTGGATAATCCCTATTCTAGTTTCAAGCTCTTCTCGACGTTTCTTAAGCTGCTCAATTTCCTTTACTCGCTCATCAAGAATAGCAATTTCTTTCTTTAATATATCATTGCGCTGCTCTTGACTACTAATTGCAGCCTTAGTAAAACTTATCCAAACATAGCCAGCAAGCAAACCTAACAAACACAACAACATCAATATTGAAAAGAACTCACGCTTCTTTTCTTGCCTATACTCATCACGCCAAGGCAGTAAATTAATATTCGCCATTAATCGAAACTCCTTAAAGCCAACCCGGTAGCAATCATAAGAGAAGGAGCATCATTAGCCAGCGCCATAGCATTCACACGAGATGCAACTGACATATTGGCAAACGGATTAGCCGTTGTCGTTAGCGTACCCAGGCGGTCTTGTATTAATTCTGCAATACCATCAATGGAAGCAACGCCACCCGCAATAACGATGTGATCCACCTCATTATATTGGCTGGAAGAGAAGAAAAATTGTAACGAGCGAGTCACTTGCTGAACCACCGCATCCTTAAACGGGGCCAATACTTCTTCTTCATAATCATCAGGTAAACCACCCTGTTTTTTCGCAAGACCGGCTTCAGAAAAGGACAGCCCATATCGCCGCTGAATTTCTTCTGTTAAGTGTTTTCCGCCAAACAGTTGCTCACGAGTGTAAATAGTATTGCCGCTGGAAAGAACACTCAAAGTTGTCATCGTCGCACCGATATCAATAATCGCAACAACTTGCTCTTCTTGATCTTCCCATTGCTCAGAAATAAGAGGGTAAGCTCGCTCAATGGTATATGCTTCAACATCAACTACTTTAGGGTGCAATCCAGCCTGCTCTAAAACCCCTGCTCTCAGTTCAACATTCTCTCGGCGACAAGCTGCCAAAAGAACTTTTACCTGCTCAGGGTTATCATCCACCGGACCCTGAACCTCAAAGTCTATTGAGACCTCATCAAGAGGGAAAGGAATGTACTGATCAGCTTCAATTGTAATTTGCGATTCAAGCGCTTCGTCATCAAGACCTGCAGGCATATCAATCATCTTAGTGATGACCGCAGAACCAGCAACTGCGACAGCAGCATCTTTGAGCTTACACTTAGAATGAGCAATTACCTGCCTAACCGCATCGGCTACAGCATCTTCATCGCTAATGTTTTTTTCGACCACAGAACCGAGTGCAAGGGCTGTAACACCATAGCTCTCAACACGGTAACCAGTACCATGCCGAGAAAGCTCAAGCAATTTCACACTGGTCGAACTGATATCCAAACCGATAATAGGCTTGGCTTTAGATTCAAATAAACTCATACGGGCCTTTTTTTCTATCTATATCCGCAACTTAGGCAATCTTCATGTTATAGCACTTTAACTTAATCGTGCAACTACACAGTTCACATATAAAGCATGAAAATGGCGTATAATCCGCTCTCCAGAATTTCCTACACTGTAAGCTATTAATTAATATGGAAAAATTTCACATCAATAAAAAAATCGTCTATTTTTGCTCATGGGCAATTATTGCTCTTTTTTGTGGCTTGGGGGCCAGCCTTTCCGGCATTTATCTTTACCTGAGCCCAAATTTACCTCCTATTGAGTCCCTCAAAGACGTAGAACTACAAACGCCACTAAGGGTTTATTCAATCGACAATAAACTGATTGGCGAATTTGGTGAAAAACGGCGTGACCCTGTCAACATTGACGACACACCTCAACCATTAATCGACGCAATATTAGCGGCAGAAGATGACGCCTTCTATGAACATAGTGGAGTCTCGATAAAAAGTCTACTAAGAGCAGCCTATGAATTGCTTTTATCTGGAGAAATTCAAACAGGCGGCAGTACAATTACAATGCAAGTGGCTCGTAATTTCTTTTTATCGAGAGAGCAAACATTTTCTCGAAAGTTTAACGAAATATTATTAGCACTTAAAATTGAACAAACATTAACCAAGCCAGAAATTCTCGAACTCTACCTAAATAAAATATATTTGGGTAATCGCGCCTATGGCTTTAAGGCGGCAGCGCAAGCTTACTATGGAAAGGGTTTACAAGAATTAACACTTGCTCAACTTGCGATGATTGCAGGATTACCAAAAGCCCCCTCCACATACAATCCTATTGCCAATCCAAGTCGAGCATTAATTAGACGAGACTGGATTTTAAAACGTATGTTAAGCCTCGGGAAAATCACACCCGAAGATTATGAACCCGCCACCGAAGAGCCGGTTACAGCACGCTATCACGGGCAAAACCTAGACCTTAATGCTCCGTATATAGCCGAGCAAGCCAGAGAGAAAGCTATCAAATTATTTGGTGAGGCCGCCTACACAAACGGTTATAAAATATACACAACGGTCGATAGCCGCTTACAAGCAACAGCTCAAAGCGCTGTCGTAAGAGGACTGCTGGCATACGATAATCGCCATGGCTATCGAGGCCCAGAGAAACAACTCGATGTATCACAACTAGAACAACTCAACCAACAGCAAACCCAAGAAAATTCGAATCCAACACAGCCTAACGAAGAAAAACAAGCTGATCTTATAGAACAGCTTGATGCCGTTAATTTAATTCCTTGGCTAGAAGTACTGAAAAAAACACCTGCCTACGGCGGCTTAGAACCAGCAGCGGTAATCCGTATCGGTAAAAAGTCAATTTCCGTACTCACTGCGCTCGGCAGCACAGCCGATGTTTTATGGGAAAACGGAATAAAGGATGCACGACCATTTGTCAACGAAAACTTTGCAGGCGACCCACCCATATCGCCAGATAAGGTCGTCAAACTAGGCGATATTATCCGCATTTATAAAAACGATAAAGATGAATGGCACTTTAGCCAAATACCAGATATTGAAGCGGCATTGATTTCTATAGCACCTGAAGATGGCGCCATTCGCGCAATGGTTGGCGGCTTTGATTTTGATCACAGCAGCTTCAATAGAGTTTCTCAAGCAAAGCGTCAACCCGGCTCAAATTTTAAACCTTTCATATATGCAACAGGCCTTGAAAACAATATGACGCCAGCCAGTATATTCAACGATGCCCCCATCGTTGTGGAAGACGACAGGTTAGAAAACTCATGGCGCCCAGAAAATGCCAGCGGTAAGTTTTATGGTCCCACGCGCTTGCGCAAAGCGCTCTATTTATCACGCAACCTCGTTTCCATCCGACTGCTGCGTACACTGGGTATCAGCAAGACTATCAAATCAATGGAACGCTTTGGCATGAACGCCCAAGAGATACCGCGAGACCTGTCAATGGCACTTGGTAGCTATGTTATGTCACCTTTAGATGTTGCAACAGGTTATAGTGTATTTGCCAACGGTGGATATAAAATCCAGCCCTATTTGATCCATCATATTCGTGATCGTCACGATGAGGTTCTTTACAAAACAGAACCCCTTACCATTCCAGGTAAAGCCCCTCTGTTATTTACAACAGAAAACAAAACAGAAGAAAATGACGCGGAAGATAAAGAAGCCAATAGCACCCCCGACACTATTGGCGACACCCCCATCAAACCAGACCAAGTCATACAACAAACGATAACCGTAGCACTGCAAAGCGCAGAGGCTGAGCAAGTGATGGATGAACGTATCGTATATATCATGAACTCAATGCTAAGAGATGTTGTTAAACGAGGCACTGCAACCCGCGCACAAAGCCTAGGACGCAATGATTTAGCAGGAAAAACCGGCACCACTAATGGCCCAACAGACGCATGGTTTTCGGGCTACAACTCCCACTTAGTAACAACAGCTTGGGTTGGCTTCGATAATAACCAGAAACTTGGACGAGGTGAGTATGGTGGGGTTGCAGCTTTGCCTATCTGGATTGAATTTATGAAAACCGCTTTAGAAGATGCTCCACAAGCATTACCACCCCAACCTGATGGTATTGTCACTGTCCGCATTAACCCGGAAACAGGTGAAAGAGCAGCGCCCTCTGACCCTACAGGGATATTTGAAATATTTTTGGAAGAAAATGCGCCTACAGAATTGGACCCCAACACAATCACTAATGGTAGCAATAGCAACAACCCTGCCCCAGAGGAGCTATTCTAAAGATTTAGGGCATAAAAAAGCCGAGATATTATATCTCGGCTTTTGGAAATCAAATAAATAACGAATTATTTATTTGGTAGAACGCGCAAAACGCTTATTAAAGCGATCAATACGGCCACCCGTATCAACAACCTTTTGCTTACCCGTGTAGAAAGGGTGACAAGCAGAGCACACATCAATATGAATAGCTTTGGCCATGGTTGATTGAGTCTTGATGACGTTACCACAGCTGCAAGTTGCAACCATTTCGCCATAATTAGGATGAATATCAGTTTTCATAAGTGTAATCTCGTGTTATCGCGGCGCCGCCACCCAGTCAATTAGTTGACTTATTGGCAATAGGTCATGCTGAGCACGGCCACCTGTACAAAATGAGGGCGCGATTCTAACAGAGATACAACGAAAAACAATCAAAAAGATGAACCGATAGACTTTTCTGCAATGATATAACAGAAAAAAAGAGCACATTTTGCTAGTATTAGTAGGTTGATATATGAAAATGAAAGCACTTAAAGAAACTAGCTGTATACTATGTTTTCATTTCCAACCTATAATATTGAGCTATAGTTACACCTTATTGCCATAAAAACACCTGACGAAGAAGTATAGGGAGCACCTGTAATATGTCTAAAACAATAATGAATTACATTAATATCCAAAAAAGCCATATAAGGGTTTTTACTCTTTTTCTTCTAACTGCCCTATTTATTACAGGCTGTGGAAGTGTTGGCAGTGGAAGTAGTGACGAAGAAACGGACACCCCTACTGCTGATCCCACAAGAACCATCGCGTTCACATCTGCCAGTGTTAGTACGCTCTCTATTGTTGGCGCTGGAGGTGATACAGAAACAACCTTAACCTTTACTGTAACTGATACCGATGCTGCTGCACCAGTTAGCGGTGTAGAAGTTACATTTAGTGTTAACGACCCAGGTAGCACTGGTGCATCAATCTCAGCCACGTCTCCAATATCTGCAGCTGACGGCACTGTCACCGCAACAATACAAAGTAGTAGCACAGCTGGAACGGTGTCTGTAATAGCAACCATTACAGATACAACAACTTCCGTAACATCAGCACAAATACCGATCATAGGACTAACTCCTGATCAAATCGGTTTTGTATCAACATCAACGTTTACACTCAACTATCTTGGTTCAGGTGGCACAGACCAAACCACGCTTACATTTAACGTCACTAACACAAATAACGCTCCCGTTAGTGGCGCAGATGTTACTTTTAGCTTAAACGATCCACAAAACACCTCAGCTGCACTTGTAAGCACTACAGCAACCAGTGATGGTAACGGGGCTGTATCTGTTGTGGTTAACAGTGGCAATAGCGATGGTGAATTTACAGTAACTGCAACCATTACAGGTTCAACCATATCTGAAACCTCACCGGATATTACCGTAACCGATCTGGCCACCGATCAGATTACCTTTGTTTCAACAAGCACAGACACTCTTGCCTACCAAGATTCTGGCGGTATTGACCAAGCAGTATTGATTTTTAATGTATCAAATCAAGCAGGTGACCCCCTCCAAGGAGTTAATGTTACTTTCGAAATCAATGACCTTGGCGGTACATCTATCAGCCTGACCGATACAGTTGCGACTTCAGATGTTAATGGTGATGTATCCACCACTGTACAAAGTGGCACAATACCCGGAGTATTTTCTGTAACAGCGTTCGTCAATTCAACGACAACAATTACCTCAGCGCCACTCATTGTTTCAGCGGGGCTACCAGTACAAAACCGATTCTCTCTCTCGGCTACCGTCTTAAATCCGGCAAATGCACATGATACAGATGGTATAACCTCAACGATAAATGTAATCGCCAGTGACATATTAGGTAACCCTGTACCGGATGGCACTCAAATTAGATTCGTTTCGCCTGAAAGTGGAACCATAGAACCAAGCTGCTCTACAGCAGACAATGGCCGTTGTTCTGTTACATGGACAAGTGCAGCACCTAGGCCCGCCAATGGAAGATTTACTATACTTGGGTATGTTAATGGTGTTGAAAGATTCACTGATAATAATGGTAATGGCGTGTTTGATGGCAGCGACACCTTTAACGTTAGTGATGATACTGGTGAGCCTTATGCTGATGGAATTGAAAATAATGCTTATGATCTTGGTGAATTTTTTCTCGATAACAATACAGATTTAATAAGAAGTTCTGGCGATGGCTCGTGGACAACAGGTGGCATAGTTGTATTTAACAATATTGATTTGGTTATGCCAACTGACAGTATAAGGCTCATATCAAGTAGCTTTGCTGAAAATAGCACCATAGACGTCTCTGGAGGAACCCAGACTCTTACCGTGAGTTTCACCGACTCTTATGTCCCACCAGATGCAGAAAACCCTAGTGGTTTTATAAACCCTCTACCTCTTGGAACAACTATTGTATTTAGTACAAATAACGGAGCAATTGTAGGTCCATCCAGCTTTACACAATTAAATACCGCTTTTGGCCCAAGCAATTATAGTATAATACTAGATACAGATGGTTCAGCTGGAACAACAGGTTCCAGGCTTTTAACCGTAGAAGTTACAACACCAGATGGGACGATTGATACTTTTGTATGGCAAGTTGATGATTAAAACAGTGTCATTCTCTAGTTTTTAATAAAAATCACACAAGCATGCAGAGATATTTTAAACTCTCTGCATGCTAGAACCTAAATCTCTTCAGATCGCCTTAAGCTCCCCCTTTCGAAAGACGTTTGATTACCTTTCTAATCAAGAACCTAAAAGACCTCTCATAGGCTCAAGAGTTTCTCTACCTTTTGGCAACCAAAAAAATATCATGGGTATTGCTGTCGGCTTTTCCAACAAGGCTGAGCCACCTCAACATAAATTGCGCCCTATCCACGACATACTTGATAAAGAGCCTGTTTTTGACCAAGAGATGCTGGATTTATGTAGGTGGTGCGCTGATTATTACCACTATCCATTGGGCGAAGTCTGTCACCTTGCCTTACCAGCATTACTAAGAAAACCTGAGCCAATGCCAGTTATGACAGAAACTATTTGGCAAATCACTCCCAATGGCGAAGTAACAAATACCGATGAATTAAAGCGTGCACCCAAGCAGCTAAATTCTCTTGAGGCATTTCAAGCAAATCGACAACTTACCAATGCTGAGCTAAAACAAAAGGCTATCAGTGCTTCGACCTTAAAAGCACTAGCAGAAAAAGGCTTAATCGAAAAACAGGACATTGAGCCATCAAAAGAACCTTTAGCACTGCCTAAGCAATTACTTAATGAGCCACCACTGACATTAAATGAAGAGCAACAACAGGCAGTTAACGCTATTGGATTAAGTACTTTTAGCACTTATTTACTTGATGGTGTTACGGGTAGCGGTAAAACTGAAGTCTATTTACAAGCTATAGAAAAAGCTCTGAAACAAGATAAACAAATACTGGTATTGGTGCCTGAAATAGGGTTAACGCCGCAAACAGTTTCCCGTTTTGAAAAACGCTTTAATTTACCTATTGTGACCTTGCATTCAGGTCTCACAGATAAACAACGGTTCATTCATTGGCAAGCGTCTCGTCACAATCAAATTAAAATTATTATTGGCACTCGCTCTAGCATTTTTACCCAACTACCCGAACTCGGCTTAATTGTTGTCGATGAAGAACACGATTTATCTTACAAACAACAAGAAGGCGTTCGTTATTCGGCTCGTGACTTAGCCATTGTTCGCGCCCAAAAATTAAATATTCCGCTTATTTTAGGCAGCGCAACACCATCACTAGAAAGCTTGCAGAATGCCCTATCAGGTCGTTATCAGCACCTCCCGCTTAGGCAACGTGCCAACAAACAAACCCTACCGTCGGTAAACTGTGTACCCACAGCAGATACAAATCTTGATGAAATAGCCATAACAGAAATTAATCAGGCCTTAGCAAGAAATCAGCAAGTCCTTATTTTTATTAATCGTCGGGGGTATGCGCCCGCACTGATCTGCCAAGACTGCGGCTGGATCAGCCAGTGCCCCAACTGCGATAGTCGTATGACGATTCATCAACGATTATCCGCACGGCAAGGCCAACAGCTCCATTGCCATCATTGCGACACTAAAGCAGCAGTACCGCAGCAATGTGGCCATTGCCATAGTCGGCGCCTCAAGGCTTTAGGTACTGGCACGCAACGCAGTGAAGAGCAATTGGAACATTTATTTCCGCAAACGCCCGTACTACGCATTGACCGTGACAGCGTATCAAAGAAAGGGCAGCTAGAATCCGCATTAACACAAATCAATAGTGGCAAACCGTGCATCATGGTGGGCACACAAATGCTTGCCAAAGGTCATCATTTTGCCAACCTTGGACTTGCAGTTATTTTAGGTTTGGATAGCGCTTTTTTTAGTAGTGACTTCCGTGGGGCGGAACGTATGGGTCAACTATTGACCCAAGTTTCGGGGCGCGCTGGGCGCGAGAATATTCAGGGCAAAGTACTGATACAAACACAATTCTCCGATCACCCTTTACTGCAACAATTGTTACAAGAAGGCTACCGCCCTTTTGCTGAAACATTGTTATCTGAACGTAAAATATCTGCTATGCCACCCTATGAGCATCTCGCGGTGATTCGCTGCCATGCCCACCAACCAGAGCTAGCGCAAACCTTTCTTCAGCAAGCGAGAAAGCAAGCCGAACAAATCTTACCCGGACATAATGGCTTACAGTATTTGGGCCCCTTTCCAGCAGCAATGGAAAAACGTAACAACCGTTATCATTCTATATTACAAATCAAAGCTGCCAATCGCGGAGAACGCCAACACTTGCTGAAACAACTCTGCGAAAAGCTCGAAAATACTCGCATACCCAAAGGGCTTCACTGGTTAGTGGATGTAGACCCCCAAGAATTTTAAGACTTTAGGGGAAATCGCTTTCTATTCCATTTTTAGCCACGTAAAATCGTCGCCCATTACGGCATAGCCTGAAATTACATAATCTAAAACGACATAAACTTACATTACTTAACCTTAAATTAATAGTTAAATCATATAAAAATCGATGACTCAAGACTTCGCCAAGACAAAACGGGCAACTCAACGCAGAAAAACCGCCTCCAGCAAGTCTCGCTCGAGCAGTGCTCAGCCGCGCAAAAATGGTCATCGTAAAACAGCAAACTCCAATAAGGCTCCTGCTTGGGCATGGTTGGTCATAGGCCTATTACTCGCCGCACTGATTACCTTGCTGATTTACCTTGCTAATCAACCTAAGCAAGATCAGAGCAATACTCAAACCACCACTGAAGCACCAAAGCCTACCAATAACAAACCCCCACAACCTCGTTTCGATTTTTATCAGATCCTTAAGGAACAAGAAGTTGAGGTTCCGGATCGATCCGGCGAAATAGCGGCTGCAACACCAGAAAACCTGACTTACTTTTTACAAGCCGGCTCATTCAAAAATAAAAGTGATGCCAATGAGCTACGCGCACAACTCTTGCTCACCAACCTTGAAGCCTCCATCGAAGCCGCCAACAGTAGCGGCACAACTTGGCACCGTGTCGTGGTTGGGCCATTTAAGTCTCGATCAAAAATGGCAAAAGCCCGTAGCATACTGGCTTCGAAAAACTTAAGCCCTTTGCTGCTAAAACGTAAATCAGACTAAAACACTATTGAATTTTATCAATCCATACCCCATATCCATGGGTTAATATCCATCAACAACGTAGGAATTTATTTTGGAACAATATAGAGGCACCACCATTGTTTCTGTGCGCCGTAACGGCAAAGTCGTCATCGGTGGTGACGGGCAGGTTTCTTTAGGTAACACTGTGATGAAAGGCAATGCGCGCAAAGTACGCCGCTTGTACAATGACAAAGTGATTGCGGGTTTTGCTGGTGGTACAGCCGATGCTTTTACGCTATTTGAGCGCTTTGAAACCAAATTACAAACCTATAATGGTCAACTAACGCGTGCAGCAGTTGAACTAGCCAAAGACTGGCGTAGTGACAGAGCCCTTAGACGACTCGAAGCCCTCTTAGCCGTTGCCAATGAAGAAGCCTCTTTAATTGTTACTGGTAACGGTGATGTCATCCAACCAGAAGATGACTTAATTGCCATTGGCTCTGGTGGCCCTTATGCACAATCAGCAGCACGCGCGCTATTGGAAAATACAGAATTAGACGCCCGCAATATTACTGAAAAAGCTTTGACCATTGCGGGTGATGTTTGTGTTTATACTAATCACAACTTCACTATTGAAGAACTCGATTGCTAGCAGCTCTACGCTAGAAAAAACACTATTTAAAATATCAGCAGAAGAAAACCATAAGAGACGCATTATGTCAGTTATGACTCCCAAAGAAATTGTTCATGAACTCGATAACCACATCATTGGCCAGCAAAATGCCAAGCGAGCTGTTGCTATTGCACTTCGTAACCGCTGGAGACGAATGCAGGTTGCCGAAGAGCTTCGCAATGAAATCACACCTAAAAATATTTTAATGATTGGCCCTACTGGTGTCGGCAAAACAGAAATTGCTCGTCGCTTAGCAAAATTAGCCAACGCGCCTTTTGTTAAAGTTGAAGCCACTAAATTTACAGAAGTTGGTTATGTGGGCAGAGATGTAGAGTCCATCGTTCGTGACTTGGTTGATATGTCGATAAAAATGTATCGCGAACAAGAAGTCAAAAAAGTACGTCATCGCGCAGAAGATATTGCCGAAGATCGTATACTGGATGCCTTGCTACGCCCTGCTCGCGGATCAGAAGATACCGATGACTCAAGCGACAAATCTAATTCAACCCGCCAACTCTTTCGTAAAAAATTAAGAGAAGGCGAGTTAGATGATAAAGAAATAGAAATTGAAGTTGCAGCAACCAAAGTTGGTGTAGAAATCATGGCACCTCCTGGCATGGAAGAAATGACCAGCCAATTACAAAATATGTTTTCTTCTTTTGGCAATGAAAAAACGAAAACCGTAAAGCTACCCATCAAACAAGCTTACAAGCAACTATGTGATGACGAAGCAGGAAAATTAATTAACGAAGAAGAACTTAAAGCCGAGGCGATTAAAGCCGCAGAACAAAATGGCATCGTCTTTATTGATGAAATAGATAAAGTCGCCAAGCGCAGCGAAGGCACCGGCGGTGATGTTTCTCGTGAAGGTGTTCAGCGTGACCTATTACCCTTAATTGAGGGCTGCACAGTAAGTACAAAACATGGAATGATAAAAACAGACCATATTTTATTTATTACTTCCGGTGCTTTTCATGTAGCCAAACCATCAGACCTTATCCCTGAATTACAAGGCCGTCTACCTATTCGTGTAGAGCTTGAAGCCTTATCGCCAGATGATTTTGAACGTATTCTGACAGAACCTAATGCTTCTCTAACTAAGCAACAAATCGCATTAATGAATACGGAAGGACTAACACTTAATTTTACAAAAGATGGCGTAAGAAGAATTGCTGAAACCGCATGGGAAGTCAATGAACGTACGGAGAATATCGGTGCAAGACGCCTGCATACTGTAATGGAACGTTTAGTCGAAGAAATCTCTTTTGAAAACGGGGATAACGCTGGAACAAATGTTGATATCGATGCAAGGTATGTAGAAGAACACCTCGGAGAGCTGGCCAAAGACGAAGATCTCAGTCGTTTTATACTGTAACAATTGACAGCACTGACTATGAACAAGCCCAGTAAAATTCATCTCCATAAAAAGTCAAAAATACTTGAATTGCACGTTGCTGGGCAAAGCTACCACCTACCTGCAGAGTTTTTACGGGTACATTCACCGTCAGCAGAAGTAAAAGGCCATGGACCCGGCCAAGAAAAATTGGTCCATGGAAAAATCGACGTAGGCATTAGCGACATTAAAATAACCGGCAATTACGGCATCACCATTATTTTTGATGACGAACATGATTCCGGTATTTTTTCCTGGCAATACTTAATCGACCTTTGCAAAGACAAAAATCAACTCTGGGACGTCTATTTAGACAAACTTAAAAAGGAACAAAAAAACCGTGATCCACACACAAGTGTTGTGCAATTCTCCCCTTAATAATCAACACCACAGTGAAATCAGTTATTGAGAAAGATAAGTGGTTTTATGGTCTTCCCCAATTTTTTCTAATTCTTCAACAAGAAAATCCAAAAACACCCTAACTTTTGCTGGCATATACGTTTTATGAGTGTAGTAAGCATACACATTAAAATTTTCCGAGCGATAATAGGATTGAACAATCTCAAGCTCACCTTTTTCAACGGCATCGCGTACCAAAAAGTGGGGTGCTTGCATTAGCCCTATGCCCGATTTACATGCTGTTACCATAGACAAGCCATCACTTACAATTAAACGCGGTTCGGGAGAAAATTCGCTGTATTTTCTTTGCTTACCGTTGCCACTAATGGCATAAATAGGCATTGTTCGCCCCGTATGTAAAAAACGGTAGAGTATCCACGGCTGTTTTTTAATATTGCTCGCGTTAATTGTTTTGGTTTGAGATAGAAAGGAAGGTGCAGCACAAGTCGCAAAATCCATAGGCGATAGCTGTCTGGCCACTAGGCGACTATCATTGAGATGCCCTGAGCGTATGGCAACATCAATGGAATGACTCACCATATCGATATAGTCATCTGTCAAACTGACTTCTAGTTGTATTTCTGGATAACGATCGCAAAAGCGACCTAACATCGGGACAATATATAACTGACCATAAGCCACCGGCAAATTAATCTTTAATACCCCCTTAGGTAACTGCTGATCCAAGTGTAGCTCTTGTTCGCAGAGTTCTAAGCCCCCCAACAAATCAACACACTTATCTCTATACCTTTCACCTGCTTGGGTCAGCTGTAGCTTACGCGTTGTTCTATTAAAAAGACGTACGCCCAAATAGCCTTCAAGCTGCTGAATTGATTTAGACACAGTAGAGGGGTCTACCCCCAAGTGAGCAGATGCGGCCGCAAAACGACCTAAACGTGCGACAGCCAAGAAATTATTAATCAAATTCAATTTATCCATTCATGAATTATAACCACTTATAAAGTGAAATAGTGATTATTTATCACATTGCTGAAATTTATTAAGCTGGCATTCACTTTAAAACATCAAACGAGGCATATATGAAAAAGATTTTATTTATTATGATGATCGCTGTCGCTACGATTTCATCGAACCCCACCTACGCGGCTAAAAAGACCATCGGGATATTGATTTATGATGGTGTACTGAGCAGTGATATAACCGCACCCGCTGAAGTCTTTGGTGTTGCGACCAAGCAATCGTGGTTTACTGATTACGATGTCAAAATGATTAGCATCAATAATAAAAAGAATATTACCGCTGAGGAAGGCTTAACCATTGCCACTGACACTTCCATCGATGAAGTCCAAAATCTGGACGCACTTATTGTACCCAGTACTTACGATATGAATCCCTTACTCAACAATAAGAAGTTAATTCAGTTTATTCAAACTCAGGCTAAAAAAATTAGTTGGTTAGGCAGTAATTGTTCAGGTGCACTGCTATTGGCCGAAGCCGGCTTGCTTGATGGTAAAAAAGCAACAACATGGGCAGGAGGTGAAGCTGACTTTCAAAAGCAATACCCAAAAGTAAAGGTGCAAGAAGATCAAAACTATGTCATTGACGGCAATATCATCACCAGCAACGGCAGCGTTGTAAGCTATACCGCCGCAATCAAATTACTTTCTTTAATGAGCAGTGAAAAACTAGCCAAAGAAGTCTTTGATAATATCCAATTAAGTCGATTAGTTAAATCTTATTAATCAACTGAAGTAAAATCACAAATGGAGATAAAAATGAGTATAAGAGTCACATTAAATTGCTCACTAAAAGCAGAAAAAACAACAGCATTACTAAGTTTCTTAAAAGAAAATTTACCTAATGTACGCAGCTTTGATGGATGTTTATATGTTGATGTATTGTTTGATATAGATCAGAAAGAGATGTTGTTAGAAGAACAGTGGGAGAGTATTCAATATCATCAACATTATATTGAATTTATCAGCAAGAACGGTGTATTAAGTGAACTCAGTGATTTTTTTAAGGCTCCTCCTCAAATAAAGTATTTTGAAAAATCGGACTTATAACGTAGTATTGTTCACAATATTAAAGTCAAGATTATACTCTATACAGTAATGAGGTGTTTGTGAAAAAAGGGAACTTAACTTTAGTTGAGGACATGCAAAACTATGTCACTGATAATTCACTAAGGGAATCAGAGGTATTGCAACAATTACGTCTGGAAACAGAAAAAGACCCTGCAGCTATTATGCAAATCCCTCCTGAGCAAGGCCAGCTAATGGCCTTGCTTATTCAGTTAATCGCTGCCAAGCGAGTGATCGAAATTGGTGTTTATACTGGCTACAGTACTTTATGTATGGCTGAAGCACTTCCAGATGGTGGTCGTATTGTTGCTTGCGATATTAATGAAGACTGGACAAATATTGCCAAAAAATTTTGGAAGGATGCCAATGTTAATGAAAAAATTGATCTTAAGATTGCACCAGCGGTAGAAACCTTAGAGGCACTATTGGCTCAAGGTGAAAATAACACTTACGATTTTGTATTTATCGACGCAGACAAGCAAAACTATGATAACTATTACGAGCTATCCCTTAAGCTATTACGCAAAGGTGGACTGATAGCAATTGATAATGTATTGCTATTTGGTTCAGTGATCAATTCAACGCTACTGGACGCTTCACTTAAAGACACTTTGCCTGAAGAGGCTATACAGGCAGTAAGAGATTTAAATATAAAAATAAAATCTGACGACCGCGTCGATATGAGTATGCTGCAAATCTTTGATGGCCTAACTCTGATACGAAAAAGATAGCTGCTCATTGTGAAAATATAAGTACCTTACATAAAAAGATATTGTACTTTTGCTGTCATTCAACGTTAGAATGCTGATACAAATTGTTATTTATTACACTTTTGTTTCAGTTTTGCAATAAACCAAGTGTATTTTCAGTAAAAGAAGATCATCACATATGTCTGCTTACAATCAAGGCTCCAATCATTTTGTTCGTCTATACAAAGCCACCGGCTATTCTATTCAAGGCTTAAAATCAACATTTCGATATGAACAGGCATTTCGTTTAGAAGTCTACATACTGGTTATTTTAATTCCGCTTGCCTTTTGGTTAGGCAACACACCGATAGAATACTGCTTTCTTATTGGCAGTTGGCTATTTGTAATGATTGTTGAACTCTTAAACAGCGCTGTTGAAGCAGCTATTGATCGTATTGGAATGGAAAAACATGAATTATCAGGCAGAGCTAAAGATATTGGCTCAGCTGCTGTGATGGTCAGCGTATTTTTGGCGCTGGGTATTTGGGTTGCTTTTTTATTATAGAAAACGCTACTTAAGCTTACAAAAAAGCCAACTCAATGAGTTGGCTTTTTTATTAATAGCATCAATAACTATAATTTAGTACAAGCTAAACCAAAGGTAGGAATTTTAATACAAGCTTCAAAGCGTGGATCAAAACCTAAACTGCCTTCAAGCAATGAAAAGCCATTAATATTGGCAGATACATTACCAGAAATACCACGTGTACCTAGACTTAACTCAATATCACCTGAAAAATCACCTTCAATAAAGGGCACAGATGCAAAGGGTAATTTAGCGACCTCTAATGCTAAATTAGCTGTTTCTTTGGCTACAAATAAACTGATAATACGAGGATCTAAATCAATAGGAAATGTCTTTGCCGCAGCCTCTAGTCCTTTCAATGTTAACTTCGCCAATTCCAATGCCCCATTAGCGGCCAATAAAGAGGCTTTATAAGCACCGATGGTAACGTAGCGGCGAGCAATATCCGCATTTCTCCATGATTTTTCATAAACATAACGAGAATAACGGGAGGCCTTTTGATACCACTTGGCTTTTTTATACCAACGATACCAACTACTAATCTGGCTCTTGCGTGAACTGATCGCTCTATACTCAGCTGCAATCTTACTATTGAGTCCATTGACAGCCGATTGAGCGGAGCTAACTGCACGGCTAGCGCTGGCCAGCGCTTGTGCTTGCTTGTCACGCTCTACTTGTATCGTGGTGCGCATACTGGCAATCGCATAATCAATTTTTTCAACTTCAGCTTGAGCCTTTGTTAAGGCTTGATGCGCATCTTTCATCGCGCCAGTAATATCGCCTAAACCCAACATTACACTGCCTATACCTGTTAATTCTGCGCCGGTATTATTGATCTCGCCAGATAAACCGATACGTGTCAGTGGCGTTACAAAAGCACCATTAACAAACATACCGCGCCCGCTAATTTCAACGATTACATCCTCAAGCGCAACACCGTAGATATCCATATCACCGCTCAGCCTTAAGGTTGTCTCTTCAGGTGCCAACCAAGACATACTGGCATGTACACTAATCTCGCTATTGATTTGAATAGCGGGATGGATTTGCATGGTTGTTTTTCCATCAACCGAAAACCCCTCTGCTGAGATCAACATACTGGCGGTTGTCATATTGAGTGAGTTAAGATCGACGCCAATCCAATCACCAAAGGTATCAGCCCCCATTCCCATTTGTCCTTCAATAGAAATGAAAGCATCACCTAACTGATTATCAATATATCCCTGAACTTTGGCGCCCGCTTGCGGCATCACCGGTAGAATATCTTCCAAAAAAGCCGCATCAGGTTTTAATTCACCACTAACAAAGGTGAGCTGTTCTTCATCCGTAATTTTTACCGCAGCACTGGCAGCACCTAGTTCAATATCAAAACTGATAAAATCCGGTAAAAAAGGTAAGCCCCAAACGAGATCACCATTACCACCCTGTGCGAAACCATGTTCGCCAATGTAAGTAATTACATCCCCTTCGAGATTAACGCCACCGGGCATAGGAATAGTACCGCTTAATGCAATCTGCCCCGAAAAACTATCAAGCTCTAATGGCATGCCCTCCGCATTTTGTGCTTCATAAGGAATCCAACCGTTCAGAGAAAAACCAAAGGCACCAATGTCTGCACCGCCACTGTCTTTATTTTTATCATCATTTTGATTTTTATCGCTATCATCCCCATCAAGGCGCTTACCACCGCTGCCATCAAATTGTTTACCATCGAGCACTACAGGATTATTGGGGTCTCCACCCTCCATTACATAATTACCATCCGCATCACGCTGATAAATAATGATTTCACCGGTTTCGAAATTTTGCTCAACGAGTTCACCGCTATCCATTTGAGAAAATCGAACCGTTAAATTCCCTTGATCATCCTCTAAGTCATACAAAGTAACGCCGTTTTCTTCTTTCTTTTTTAAACCATTAAGGTCTATCCCTTCTGTCTTGTCGTAACTCCAGTAAATATAGGGGTCAACAGGATCAAAAATAGCAGTCATACTGACAGAGCCGGGCAGTGTGAACACAAAGTTATTTAAAGCCGAATAATCTTCACCAAAATCATAGCGCATCGCTAAACCGGCGTCGGCATGAAAAAAGATATGAGGTTGCCCTTCTGGCCTTTTCGTTCCCTTTTCTGAAGTGCCATCATTGAGTGGAATAGGTTTACCTACCAATTCCTCAATAGTGTCGCCTTGCGCCAAACCAACAAGAACACGTGGCAGTGTTTCAAAGGTCGCTTTTTCCAAACCTTTCATTTTGTCAAAGGGAACGACTGCACTACCGTATAGTTCGGGGGTATCACCCAGTTCAACAATCAGATCAGCTTCTTGCAAAGGAAACCGCGTACTGCCCGATAAAAGGGTGACCGTACCACTGAGTTGATATGATTGATCAAAGTTATCAATCATACCGGCAACCGTTGTTTCCAACGTAAGTGATTCTGCAATGTGTAATTCACAAATACCACTTGCTGCACTGCTATAACAATAGACACTGGGTGTAAAAGCAAAGGCATGAGAGGCTGAAGCTAACAATATAGCCCCAGCCACCGATAGTTGTTTGATTTGTTTTATTAAAATTTTCATCATTATCTCCTTTTAAAAAATATCAGCATTACTTTATTAGAGAGACAAAAAGCAATGCTTCCGAACCTATAATCCATTGATAGCTCAACATGCACAGTGACGAGCATCACTCAGAGCTCAAAATGCCAAAGTAGAAAATAAAAAAACCCGTTTGAAAACGGGTCAAGAGAGAACTTAAGGGGAAATTGAAGAAGGATTTAAGAGAAAACGGAATCAATAAGCACTACTGCGTCATATCAGTTGTACTAAAAGTCGCAATAATATTAGCGTCGCCGAGAGAACCGCTTCCCGCAAAGGTATCACACACCATATTCAAGGTGAGACTGGTACCCGTTGTTACGGGCAAATTACCTGCAATACTGAGTGTTTGAAACCCACCATTGGGCACCGTACCAATAGAAAAGCGACTAGTATCGATATTAGAGTTGCCAGGATTAATAGAGCATCTAGGAACACAAGTTGTACTCGAAGTACAATTAAACCATGCTGTAGCAACAAAAACTAAACGTCCATCACTGGGGGGAATAACCGTAATCGACCTAACCGTCTTATCTGTGGCATTTAATGATATTGACGAGTTAGCGCCTGCCGCAACAACACCAGTAGAGATACTTAAATCATCAACAGTATCCATAGTGGCTTCAATTAATGCATGATTATCGTTAATGGCTGTTTGTGCTGCAGAGAAATTTTCATTAACTTCAGCAGCAACAGCAGGTTCGCCGGCGACAAAGGTGTGGGGAGTATTTAACTCACTGGCATTGAGTAGCGTTATATTAGCCATCAACATAATGATGGCAGTAATTTTTAACGGATAGATAGACATAACTTTTACCTCTTATTTTTAACATAAATCATAAAAACTCTAGCATCTTATATTGCCTAAGCATTCTTACTATTAATTCCAAGTGCCTTGATCCCAGTTTGTTTGGCCCCATGAAGCTGGACTATCACTCCCTTGATTATTACTTTCTCCACCCCCACCGCCACCACAGGCACTCAGCGAAAAAATAGTGATACAAATAAAAATAAACATTATCTTTTGACTTTTCATGCTCATAAAATTTACCTCTTTTTATTCAAATTATAAAATGTAAGCTAATAAGTGGCTTTTATCATAATCATGATCGCCATCAGCCTCAGTGACGACCATCACTTTGATAAGGCAAGCGTCTATTTATTAAATACATAAAAACTCAAGCAAAGTGATGAGCGTCACTGTATTTTTTACGATATACTAGATGTAAGCTCTACTAATGATAAAAAGGCTAGCCATGGCTGAAGCACTGTATGCTGATAGCGTTATATTTAGTACTCTCTCTCCACTGCATCGTCAGCACCTTCTAAAAGGTGCAAAACTAAAGCACTATAAAAAAGGCGAGGCGATCTTTTCTCGAGGGGATCAGGGGGACTGGATGCTGATTATAGAATCGGGTGTTGTTGAAATCAGTGTTGTGGCTATGGATGGTCGGAAATCCGTAATGAATTATATGGAAAGCGGTGAAGTCTTAGGAGAAGTTGCCATTTTAGACAATCAGGATCGCAGTGCTGATGCCATTGCCCTTGAAGAAACCTCCGGACTGATCGTTCACCGCCACACATTTAAGGCCTACCTTGAAAAAAACAATGATGCCTGTTTTGCGATTATAGAAACACTATGCAAGCGTGTCCGCAACGCGTCCGATATGTTTGAAAATCGTTCTCTTACTGCAGCCAGTGCTCGACTCGCAAGATGCATCCTGCGTATTGCGGAAAAATGGGGTGAAGAACATGACGATACTCTGGTGATTAACCATCCTATCAGTCAATCTGACTTAGGTGATTTTTCAGGTATCGCCAGAGAAAACGTTAATCGCTATATCAAGAATTGGGAAAAAGAAAACATTCTCTCATTTAAAAAAACAGGAATTGTTTTACTGAATATAGATAAACTGGAAGAGCTTGCCTCATAAACAAGAACACTTCCATTTTATTAAACTCAGAGAATTTTTCTCATACATAATTCCGGTGCATCATTATTTTCAATCTGTACCTATTGCTCAGCCATTACGATAAGTGTAGCTATAACCATTTAACGCTGGCGCACCGCCGAGATGAGCGTACAAAATTTTTGAACCCTCAGGAAAAAATCCTTTGCCAACAAGATCAATTAAACCTTGCATTGATTTACCCTCATAAACGGGGTCGGTTATCATCGCCTCGGTACGGGCTGCAAGACGTATCGCGTCATTCGTTTCTTTGGAGGGGACACCATAAGCTGGATAAGCATAGTCAGGATTAATAACGATATCCGAGTCACTCAGTATTTGCCCAAGACCAATCAAGTCAGCAGTTTTGTGAGCAATCTCGGTTACCTGGGCTCGTGTTTGATCTACGGTACCCGATGCATCAATACCAATCACACGATCTGAACGGCCATCCACTTTAAACCCTACAACCATACCCGCCTGAGTCGAACCCGTCACGACACATACGATGATATAGTCGAATGTAAACCCTAATTCCGCCTCTTGCTCTCGTACTTCTTCAGCAAAACCAACATAGCCTAGAGCACCATATTTGTGAACCGAGGCCCCAGCAGGAATACCATAGGGGATACCGCCTTCGTCACGCACTGATTGCATTGCTTCTTCCCAACTTTGACGAATGCCAATATCAAAACCATCATCAACCAAGCGAGAATCTGCTCCCATTAAACGTGTCATAAGAATATTGCCAACACGATCATATACCGCGTCATCATGAGGCACCCAGCTTTCTTGAACCAAGCGACACTTCATACCAATTTTAGCGGCTGTTGCTGCTACCATACGAGTATGGTTGGACTGTACTCCGCCAATAGACACTAACGTATCTGCACCAGAGGCAAGCGCATCAGGAACAATATACTCCAACTTACGCAGTTTATTTCCACCCAAAGCGAGGCCAGAATTACAATCCTCACGCTTCGCATAGATTTCAACCTTATCACCCAGAGCTGACGACAGTCGTGGTAGTTGCTCTATGGGTGTCGGCCCGAAAGTTAATGGGTAACGCTCAAATTTACCTAATAATGATTTGATCTTATTTTCTTCACTCACAAAATGCACCTTCTACAATAGTTGAAATCAACTAAAATAATAAATTTTATTTGACGAAAGGTGCTTTCTTAATTTGATTTAAAACAGACGATTTAGAACAAAAAAATACGGGTTGATATGCTATTATTCCATAAAATAGTATCATTATGAGACAATATTCCATGGACACTTTACTAGATCGAACTGACCTCATTATTTTGCGACACTTACAAGATAATGGGCGCTTAAGTAATGCTGAATTGGCTGATAAGGCCAATATCAGCCCAGCTACCTGCCATCGGCGAACTCAACGCCTCTTTGATGACGGCTATATCAACTCAGTACGTGCGCAAGTTAATCCCCAACAACTCGACTTGGGGGCTCTAGTGATAGTCGGCGTGGTCTTAGATCGCTCTACGCCAGAAAGCTTCCAAAATTTTGAGCAAGCCATACAGCAATTACCTTTCGTTTTGGAGTGTCAACTCGTCGCTGGCGATTTCGATTATTTTTTAAAAGTACGCGTTCATGATATCGCTGACTTCAATCAGTTGCATAGCCAACAACTCATTACCTTACCTGGGGTAAGGCAACTTAGAAGCTTCTTCACATTGAAGGAAGTCATTAATGATGCGCCTCTGCACTTTTAGTGCCTAGCTTATTGGCTTGCACACATTAAGCAGAGTACGCTGTTACCGATTGACTAAAACCTTTTAAGGTTAATTCTTTTTTCTTATCTGCAGCAAATGTTTGCTTTGCAGCATTGATAATATCTTCACTCACAAGCGCTTCTGAAGCCTGAGCAGATGACGCCAAACGAGCGGTTAAATTAACATTGGCGCCAAAAACAGACACGTCTCGAAACGACCCTTTCGCGGCACTAACAACACTAATATACATAGAACCGGTATGCGCACCAACGCCTACAGGAATGACCTTACCTTCATGGTCCTTAATAGAATGCCTCGCTACTTCAATGGCCGTATTGAGGCATTTTTTAGCATGTTCTTCACCACAGAAACCGGGAGGCCATGTAGCGACAATACAATCACCATAAAAAGCAGCAACAAAACCGTCATTATCAATGATGATATTCGTAGCAGCATCGAGAAAAGCATTGATTCGCTGACTCACATCCAAAGGGTTCGCATGTTCGGCATAATCGGTAGAACCACGAATATCAACAAATAACATAGACAAGTCTATTTCAGCCCCACCGGGATGCGCTTCAATAAAGCTATCACAAGCGTTACAAAAGTTAGGGTTTCGATTATTTCTTGCTTTACCTTTAAAACGCATCAGCCAACCGCCGATCCCTTTAAATGGTGCATTACATAATTTACAACGGGGATCACTGGGTAACTTTTTATTCCACTTTTGCATTTTTTTTAATTCAGGGGCACCGATACCAAACACTTGCTGCCATAGCGCTTCGTTACCCATTTTTTTTTCGAATTTTTCTTGGGCTTGTGTCTCTGTATTTTTTTCAATTTCAACGGTATCAGTCATCGTGCTCACCTTTTTATATTATTTTATATTTCTATTTTACAGCACTATTTAATAGCCCAATATACTCTAGGGGTTTGGCTAATATAACCCGGGTTAACCTGACCATCCTCACTCTTACACGGCATCACTCTATCAGTAAAATAACTACCGGCAGGGCCATTACAAACCCCGGTAAACTGTAAAAAAGTACAGCCTGCTGTTACCCGTAAGCGTTCTCCCATACCTCGATATAAAACTTCTACTGACTCACCCTCTTCAAATACATTTTGGCAAGGGATAGTCGGCTCGCCGGTTATCGGATCAAATAGTGAAATTTTAGGGACAGTAATAACAACACCCGCTTCCAATAAAGGTTTATCTAACCAAGCTGGAGCACCCAATAACGACATCACATGGTCATAATCAGGCCCAAAAACAGCAGGTTCGAATGAATTAGTTGCTAAAGAAGCCGTTTGCAAATTAGTCATGTGCGCTTCTTCATCTTTACCGAATAGAAAGTACGTCCCATAAGGCGGTAATTGTGTATGGTGAGCAAAGGGACGAAATAAAACAATGTGCTCAACGGTAACCTCTAAGTCTGAAAAAACGGGGGTAGTATATTTACGTTTCCACGGAATAAAGTGTGGATCAGTGGCCGCATCTTCTTCCGGGAACGGTGGCAACCCTTGATAAATATCTGCCTTAAATTTTTTAACGGTGCCATTGGCTAACTCGGGAATTGAATATTCACCAAAGAGGTCATCAACCGGTTCACCACTCTGGTTAACCAGCATAAAAGTATCACGAGGCGCGTGACTTCTAAGCTCTGCAAGCTGCTGTCGAATGTCATCATCAATAGTGACTTTAATAATAATTTGATATTTATGTAGCTCGCAATGATATTGCGTCATGTGCACGCCAAAAAGCTGTTCCCCACCAACGACTACGAACGCATGTTGATGACGCATATTATTGATAAAAGGGCCTGATCCATGTTGCATAGTGTTCATTGTTTTCACCTTATTTATATGTCGCTAGCTGAATATTCAATCAGCTCTAGAGCTTGCCAGAAGTGGAAATAGGGAGCGGGATATTGTGATTTTTCATCACTGTTTTTGCTGCTTCGTTCACGGTTTCTTTTAAGACATCCATCAATGTACTTAAAAAATTACCTTGACTGGTTGCAGTTAACCAGGGATTTTGTGTTGTTGAAATAATAAAACTAACAGGAATTTCTTTTTTCGGATCTAATATTACGCCGGCTCGACTGGCAAAATAATCAACAAAATCATTGCCATAATTTGCAGGATCAAATTGAGAAGAGGTTACAATCATACTTGGTTTTTTATTTTTTGTTTTATCGCGGCTGTCTGCATCCGTACTGTCTATATCAATCGTAGTAAAACTGAGCGTGTGATAAATCAAATCATTCAATTCATTCATCAAGGTGACATCCGTATTAATGCCATCCCTTGTTTTAAAGTTAAAGGCATAGGCAATGATGCTTAAGTCCGAACCAATAGCTTTAAATAATGCCAATGCCCTTTTAGACCTTTCATTATCTTTTTTAAAAAAATCAAACAACTCATCATTTTCCAGCGGTACAATTTGCTCTCGAAGAATTTTAATTTCTTCTTCAATACTATTTGAATTTTTTTCATGGCGCTCTGAAGGCAAACGCTGTAAAGGTGTAATGGTAAATAAATCCTCCTGTTCAGGCATAGCAACTAAGGCAGCGTAAAAGCGTTTATTGTTAAAGATACAACGGCCAAGTAGCCGACCATAACCCAAGCGATTAAGCGGGATAACAGCATGAGACAAATAGACACTGGCTGCTGCCGCGCCCGGCTTAGACCCTTCGATGCCGTAAGCACCAATATTTTTATCTTCAGGTTCATGAAAAACTACAGGGGCGGTAAATTTAATCAGTCCACGCATGGCGCCATTGCGATAGCATAAACTGCCCGCAGGGTAAGGAATAAAACCGGATTTATGTGGATCGATGGTAATAGAATCGGCTTCAGGAAATGCGTGTAACTGTTGTAAAACGTGTTCACTTAATTGCAGGCCCGGATGCTCATCAATATCTGTTGCTCTATCTTCACCAAAGCGACCCGTATCCACATCCAATAACATCGTTCGAAAATAGCCGCCCCATGCACCATCCACATGCAATACAAATTCCATGCCCTGCTCACGAAATTCTTCTCGTATGGCAATAATTTCAGTCAAGGGATCAACAGCACCCTCTTCTGTACTACCAATCACTGCAACAACTTGGAGTACGGGTTGCTGCCTACCCAAACATTCAGCTAATACGGCTCTAAGTGAGCGCATATCCATACGCCCGTCATAATCGACATCAATAAACTTAATAGAATGCGTGCCCAAACCAATTAGAGTTGCACCTTTGGGCCACGAATAATGTGCCGTCTTAGGTACACAAATAACGGGTTTTGCATGATTGTAATCATCCAAATATTGTTCCCGCATGGCCATTAAGCCGATACTCTGTAAAGCGTATTTTTCAACGGCAGCCTGAATCGCTTCCGGTGTCACCAGCTTGGTAGTTTCAATCCTTTCAACAAGGCCTAATACTTCATCCACGGGGAGATTAAGTAACTCCCAATTAGACAAGGTCAGTAAGCGAACGCGTTTTTTATGGTAGGTTTTTACTGTTACCGTGCGTGCAGCTTTCATATCATCTTCCAAACGAATAGCTGCTGCCAAGGCAATGGGTAAATAAGTTAAATTACGCGCTGCCCACATGGCTTCGCCATTAGCAATAGAACCGTCACAGGTAATATGTCCCCAAGGCACGATAGATGTCGACGGCGATGTAAATTCGTCACTGACTTGCTCTTTAAAGCCGAGCATATGACAGAGGTCCTGACCCACTAAAATTTCTAAAGCCGTTGTCACCGGCGAGGCCTCTGGCGCAACATTGTTTTGGTTGTAGAGCATCGCTGCGATATAGCCGACTACACTCGGGGTCGTCAGGTCCCAGTTCATATGGGACTGATTACGATAACTCGGCATCGGAATTGAATCTTTTAACAGCCGTAGCATTTTTTCTAACGGCGGCTCAATGGCCGCAGTTTGTGCCTCAAAGACTGAATTACCCGCAAGCACACCATTAAAGTGTGGATCATCAGGTTCGTATTCTTCTCTCGCCTCATAATTCGCCTGCAAAGCCTGCATAATCTGTTTTTCAAACATGGCTCGATTTTCGGCTTTAGGACCAAGGAACCAAGTCGTTGCATCAACAGAGGGTTCATCCGTATGATCAATCGTCAGATATTCACATAAAGCGCGTATTTGCCGACTGACTGCATCGTCTTGGTTATCAGGGACATTCTTTTGATTGTTCTTCATCACTTTACCTATGGCGATAGAGTTGAAAAGGCAATGCTGCAAAAATATACAGGTATTGATAATAAATATATGAGCTCAAGCAGCAGCCTTTAGATCGATTTGAATAGTTTATTATTGTTGAAATCAATCAGCTGTGATGTGTATTACAGCGCGGATGCTTCTATTAAGTCAATAAGAGATGTTTTACACCATATACTTGGCAATCAACCGTTACAAGCTTGGTTTCAGCCGTTACAATAGAGCGACAATGTTAACTGCATATTGCTTATGACTGACAAAAATACGACCCATTTCGGCTTCGAAGAAGTTCCTGTCGAAGAAAAAGCTAAACGCGTTGCCGGCGTGTTCCACTCCGTTGCCAGCAAGTATGACCTGATGAATGATTTAATGTCGGGAGGTGTCCATCGTTTATGGAAGCGCTTCACTATAGAAGTATCCGCAGTAAGACCAGGGCATAAGGTACTTGATATCGCCGGCGGTACAGGTGATTTAGCGTACAAATTCTCCAAGCTTGTCGGTCAAGATGGTCAGGTTGTCTTGTCCGATATTAACTCCTCTATGTTAAATGTCGGCCGTGATCGATTGATTGACCGAGGAGTGAATAACAATATCCAGTACGCTCAACTGGATGCTCAATACCTTCCCTTTGCTGATAATACCTTTGACTGCATTACCATCGCTTTTGGCTTGCGTAATGTTACCGATAAAGCGCTAGCTTTACGCTCCATGTTACGGGTATTAAAACCCGGTGGTCGCTTATTAGTACTAGAGTTCTCAAAACCACAAAATAGCCTGCTAGAAAAAGCCTACGATGAGTATTCTTTCCGTTTACTACCGCTTATGGGTAAATTGATCACCAATGATGCTGACAGTTATCGTTACCTTGCCGAGTCTATTCGTATGCACCCGGATCAAGAAACCTTAAAGACGATGATGGATGATGCTGGTTTCGCTAATACTGAATTTTATAATATGACCGGCGGCGTGGTAGCTTTACACAAGGGAATCAAACCGTAGAATGACCCACACAGGTTTTTCCACATCGCTACTCACCGCACTCACTGCCGCTATCGAAGCAACAGTTAATACCGCTCTACGCTACGATCCTGCTAGTCGAGGGCAAATCGCCTTGATCACTGATATTTTGGCTATTGAAACGTCACTCCCCTCTGTTGCCTCAGCTTTTGCCCCCACTCAAACATTGACGCTATATTGCCATGGGACAGAGGATGGTATTCGGGTCATGAGTTATTGCGAACACGCAGTCGCAACACATTTAAAAGGCAGCCCTATCGCATTATTGTCATTACTCAAACAACCTACCAGTCTGGCGAATAGCGGTGTAGAACTTGCGGGCAGCATTGGCTTATTGCAGCAATGGCAGACATTGCTACAACAATTGGATATTGATTGGGAAGATGCCATTAGCAGTGTTCTCGGTGATATCGCAGGCCCAATGGCCGCTGATGGCATTCGTCGTACGTTTTCTTGGTCGAAGCAACAACAAACCGAGCAGCAACGATTACTGAAAGAGTATTTACCTGAAGAACTCAATATTGTCCCCAGCAAAACAGAACTCGATAATTTCAATCAATCCGTTAGCGCCCTCTCAGTGGATACTGATCGACTCAATGCACGCTTCTCTCAGCTAAAGCAAGCTTTAGAGAAAAAGGCTCAAGCACTTAACGACACAATAAACAAGAAGAAGGAAAAAACCGAGTGACGGTATTATTTCGCGCACTGAAAATTTTGTCTATTTGCTGCCGTTATCGTTTAGATAAGTTGCTATCAACACCCTTACCTTGGCCGGCAAGGATTTTCTTCTCTTTATTTCCAGACACCATTAATAATCGCGGCGAACAATTAAGGCGAGCCTGTGAAGACCTTGGGCCCATATTTGTAAAATTTGGACAGCTATTATCGACTCGGCCTGACTTGGTTCCAGCGGATATTGTCAAAGAGCTGGACCAACTACAAGACAATGTACCTCCTTTTGACTCTAACAAGTTCCGTCACATTGTCGAGAATGAATTAGGACAATCAGTCGATACACTATTTGCCAAATTCGATAGCCAGCCACTGGCTTCGGCATCCGTTGCACAAGTCCATGCGGCAGAGCTGAATGATGGCCGCAAAGTTGTTGTCAAAGTGATCCGCCCGGGTATTGAAAAGGTGATCCAAAAAGATATTCAATTATTGTTATGGATTGCAAAAAAATTAGAACAATGGCTAGCAGATGGCCCTCGCCTCAAACCCGTATCCATTGTTGAGGATTATCGTAATACCATTTTTGATGAGCTTGACCTGCAACGGGAAGGTGCTAACGCTTCCCAACTGCGCCGCCACTTCCTTAATTCGTCGTTATTGTATGTCCCTGAGATTTACTGGGATTACTGCAATCAGCATGTATTAGTGATGGAGCGGATTTATGGTATTCCAGTTACCGATATCGAGGCCTTGAAAGCACAAGCAACCGATATGAAAAAACTGGCTGAACGTGGCGTTGATATATTTTTTACTCAAGTATTCCAGCACAATTTTTTTCATGCAGATATGCACCCCGGCAATATCTTTGTTAGCCCGGAACACCCTAATCAACCACAATATATTTGTGTTGATATGGCCATTGTCGGCTCCCTAGCTAGAGAAGATCAATATTATCTTGCACGCAATCTACTGGCGATGTTTCGTAGAGACTACCGCCAAGTCGCCGAACTGCATGTCCAAAGCGGTTGGGTTCCCAAGGATACCAAGATCAATGAATTTGAAGCAGCCGTTCGAACCGTTTGCGAGCCCATTTTTGAAAAGCCATTGGCGGAGATATCCTTCGCTAAAGTTCTGATTAATCTGTTTAATACTGCTCGCCGCTTTAATATGGAAGTTCAGCCACAACTGGTCCTGCTACAAAAGACGCTCCTCAATATAGAAGGCCTAGGAAGACAGCTTTATCCCGAGCTGGATTTATGGGAAACCGCTCATCCGCATTTGGAAAAATGGTTGAGAGATCGCTTTCACCCCAAAACCTTATACAAAGAACTTAAGCGTTATGGACCAGAATGGATGGAGAAGTTTCCTGACCTGCCAATGAAAATTTATAACAATATCGAGAATTTACAGCAGTTTGGCGAAATGGCACCAGTATTGAAGCAAGTAGCAGACGATTATCATCAACACTCTCAGCGTAAGCAAAAGCGTTGGCAACGAACAATTCTGGCCACATTGGTCGCTGCAGGCGGCATCACTGTTTTATGGCCACAGCTCAATGAGCTTGTCGGCAATACACAATCAACTATTGTAGGTTTGAGCTTATTAGGCGCGGCGGCCTGGCTATTGAAGTAAACCCCGTATAATACGCTCAACAAGGCCCGCCACTCTTTCATAGCTTTTTGACATGAAAATACAGCAAAAGGGTATAAATTTTTTCATAATAAATAATAAAGCTTATTATTTATTCTTAGTAAAACACCCGGCTTATAAATTATTAAACTAGGTATTGCATTTAATAGATAAGTATTATTTATATTGCTTTATATTACTATCAATTCCCCTTAAATAACCTATAATTATCGCCTTGTCATGGCAGTTTTTTTCAGCGCCATCCTATAAGGCAACCAAGACAAAAATCCAATCATTTTTAAGCATCCCATTAACCTAAAAAGAGGTACTAATGACCACTTCAACACCTGCAAGAGCGAAGGTGAAAATCAAAGAAATATGCGAATCTGTAAAACAGCGTATCCCTAAGAAAGAAACGAATAATTTTACAACCTTAATATCCAGTTTTTTTAGCCATATCAATACCGATGACTTGGAAAACTATAAAGATGATGACCTTAAAGGTCTGATAGAGACCCTCTATCGATATGTACAAACTGCCCCCAAAGGTAAAACCACCCTATTTAACCCCAATGTAGAAGAGCATGGCTGGCAAAGTGCCCATTCCATCCTTTTGCTACATCATACAGACATCCGCTATTTAATTGATTCAGTTAGAAACACCCTGAATCAGAAGCAAATAAAAATTCATAATGTATTCCACGCTTATATTTCTGTCGAGCGTGATAAAAAAGGCGCCATCAAAAAAATAGGCGCGCAAGATAAAGCCAGCCAAGATAAAAGCAATGATGAACTGCTACTCTATGTAGAGGTGGATCATCATTCTCGCAGCTCAGACATTAAAGAACTGAATAAAGCCATAGACCAAACGGTAATAGATGTAGAAACCGTTGCTCAAGACTACAGAGAAATGGCAGGGCGTATAGATACTGTTGCCGACTCACTGGAAGTCAACAGCAAAGACATTAGCGCAGAAACCATTGAAGAGACAAAAACCTTTCTACAATGGCTAAAAGGCGGGCATTTTACCTTCCTCGCCTATGATGAATATGAAACCAATAAGGAAGGAATCTCGCCGGTTGCAAACTCTGGACTGGGTTTATTTCGTCAGCATAACCAACCTAAAGCTCAACTGTTCGAACAAATGTCACAGAGTCAAATTGAAATGGCCAGTGGCAATACACCGATTATCTTTTCCAAGTCCGGCCACCTATCTTCTGTTCACCGTTCAGCTTACTCTGATTACGTGGTGATCAAGCGTTTTAATAAAAAAGGGGAAATTACCGGCGGCTACCGCTTTATGGGCTTGTATAAGCACAATGTCTACTTAAACAGTGCTAACGATATCCCTGTTATTCGTAAAAAAATTCAAACGATTCTGGATAACTCCAATATCCCTCCGGAAACGTATAACTACGCTGAACTCTCCCATATTCTGGGTACCTTTCCACGGGATGAGTTATTCCAAGCTGACACAGATTACCTACTGGATGTTGGCTTAAACGTTCTTTATATTCAAGAAAGACGCAAAGTTAAGCTTTTCCTCAGAGAGAATGTCGATAAGAAGTTTATTAGCGCGATCTTCTACGCACCTCGTGACCGACTCAATTCTCGCCTAAGAGAGCAAGTCTTCGAATTACTATCACAATATATTGATATTGAAAGCTCAATCACCAGTACTTGGTTCAGCGAATCGTCACTGGCCCGCTGCCGCTTTGTCTTTAAGTTGAATACGCCACTGGAGACAGCACTTGATGAAGAAGCCCTTGAGCGTAAAGTGATTGAACTGGCACGAGATTGGAACGAAGATTTACAAGTCGCCCTAAGCGATGCCTTTGGCGAAGAGCGCAGCGTTTCTCTTTACCGTCAATACCGTCATGCTTTCCCACCCAGTTATGCTGAAGAAAACAGTGCACGGATTGCTGTTACCGATATAGAACGGATGCAAAAATTATCTGAAAAGAACAATGGTAATTTAGCCTTGAGTTTTTATCGGGCCATCTCATCTGATGAGAATGAGCTCAAAATCAAGATTTATCACCAAGGAACCCAACTGTCACTGTCAGATATGATTCCAGTCTTGGAAAATTTCGGCCTCAAGGTGATAGAAGAATACCCTTATGATATTGAACATAAGAGTGAAACCTTCTGGATCTATAACTTTACGGTGGATTTCCCATCCAACCCGGACATAGAGCCTGAAAGCTTTAGAGAGCTGCTCTCCAGTGCCTTTATTGCTGTGTGGTCAGGGCATGCTGACAATGACGATTTTAACCAATTGATTCTAAAAGCAGGCTTAAACTGGCGACAAGTAACCATGTTGCGAGCCTATGCACGCTATATGAAGCAAATAAGCTTTGGCTTCAGCCAAAAATATATTGCGACCTCATTGGTTAACCACACCGATATTGCTAAAAAGCTTATTGCATTTTTTGATTGTCGTTTCAATCCAGAAAAAAACCGTTCGGAAAAAACCGCTCAGCGTATTATTGAACAACTTGAAGGCCTTTTCGAAAATGTTGCCAGCCTCAGTGAAGACAGAATACTGCGACGCTTTCTGGAATTAATGCAAGCAACCTTGAGAACCAACCTCTTCCAAAAAGCGGAAGGAGCTGACTATAAAGAATATCTTAGCCTCAAGCTTGACCCACATCTGATTAAAGAGATTCCATTACCTCGGCCAAAATTTGAAATCTTTGTGTATTCACCTAGAGTCGAAGGCGTTCACTTGCGAGGCGGTAAAGTTGCTCGTGGCGGCTTACGCTGGTCAGATCGTACAGAAGATTTCAGAACAGAAGTACTCGGCTTAGTGAAGGCACAACAGGTTAAAAATGCCGTTATCGTTCCTGTCGGCGCAAAAGGTGGTTTTATTGCCAAACGCTTACCACCTGCAAGTGATCGCGATGCATTTTGGAAAGAAGGTATCGAATGTTACAAATTATTTATCCGCGGCTTACTGGATCTCACTGATAACTTAAAAGAAGGGCAAGTTATTCCGCCAAAAGATCTGGTTCGCTACGATGAAGATGATACTTATCTTGTTGTTGCCGCGGATAAAGGCACCGCGACCTTTTCCGATATTGCCAATGAAATATCCAATGAATATGGCCACTGGCTTGGCGATGCCTTTGCCTCAGGTGGTAGTAACGGCTATGACCATAAGAAAATGGGTATCACTGCACGCGGTGCTTGGGTCAGCGTACAACGTCACTTCCGGGAAATGGGTATCAATATTCAAGAACAAGCTTTTACCGTTGTCGGTATCGGCGATATGTCAGGTGATGTTTTTGGCAATGGCATGCTCCTCTCCGAGCAAATTAAATTAGTCGGTGCCTTTAACCACTTACATATTTTTGTTGACCCTGATCCAGATACAGCCTCCAGTTTTGCTGAGCGGCAACGTCTGTTTGCTTTACCTCGCTCTACTTGGGAGGATTACAACAGTAAACTGATATCTAAAGGCGGTGGTATTTTCAGTCGCGCGGCCAAGTCAATTACCTTAAGCCCTGAAATACGTAAACTCGTCAATTCAGATAAGAAAACTGTCACACCCACTGAGCTTATTTCACTCTTATTAAAAGCGCATGTTGATATGTTATGGAATGGCGGCATTGGCACTTATGTCAAAGCCAGCACGGAGCAGCATACAGATGTAGGCGATAAAGCCAATGATAGCTTACGTGTCGATGCTAATGAGCTGCAATGTAAAGTTGTAGGCGAAGGCGGTAATTTAGGTCTAACCCAACGGGCGCGTATTGAATACGGCTTGATGGGCGGTTCAATGTTTACTGATTTTATCGACAATGCCGGTGGTGTGGATTGCTCTGACCATGAAGTTAACATCAAAATTTTGCTGGACAAGCAAGTCACTGATGGCGAACTCACAGAGAAGCAGCGTAATCGTCGACTCGAAAGCATGACTGAAAGTGTTGCCGAGTTAGTGCTAGAAAATAATTACCGGCAGACCCAAGCTATTGCATTAGCTTATATGGAAGCCAATCGCCGTACGGAAGAATATCGTCGCGTCATTAGCTATCTTGAATCAACGGGTAAATTAAATCGTGCCTTAGAGTTCTTACCTGAAGATGATGTATTGTCAGAACGGAAGAGTCAGCAACAAGGCCTCAGCCAGCCTGAGCTCAGTATTTTAATTTCCTATGTCAAAGCCGATATGAAAGAAGCCTTGATGAATGCTGACCTTGGGGATGACAACTACCTGACTCAACCGGTTGAATCTGCTTTCCCACCCGTACTTGTCAAAAATTTCGGCAACGAAGTGAGGAACCATCCACTGAAAAAAGAAATTATTGCGACGCAAGTGGCAAATGATATCTTTAATCATATGGGCATCTCTTATGTTGATCGCATGCAGCAATCAACTGGTGCTAGTCATAGCGATATCGCTAAAGCCTATGTTGCCGCAAAAGAGATATTCTCGCTGAATGACATATGGTCTGCTATTGAAGCATTAGACTACAAAGTGAGTAGTGATCTTCAATACCATATGATGTTGCGAGTTTCGCGTTTGGTACGACGCGCCAGTCGCTGGTTAGTAAAAAATCATCGTTCCCAGCTGGATGTCGCCAACTTGATTAAACTTTATGAAAGCTCCATTCAGGACCTGCGTAAGAAATTGCCGTCTATTTTACCAGAGCCACTTAGAGAACAATGGCAGGTAGCTAAAGAAGAGTTAGTGAGCATGGGAGCACCAGATGCATTAGCGGGAACACTGGCCTCTTGTGAATACTTGTATGACTTTTTAGGTGTTATCTCCGCAAGTAATTCGCTGAGCAAGGATATCAATATTGTTGCCAGTGGTTTCTTTGCGCTTGCCGAAAAACTGGATTTGGATGATTTTTCAGATCATCTGGAAAATAGAATGCCAACCACAACTCACTGGCAAGCCATGGCAAGAGAATCTCTACGGGATGATCTTGAATGGCAACAGCGTCAACTCACCCAAAATATGTTGAGTCATACAGACTGTAATGAAGAGAATGTTCAAGAAACCGTAGAAAGCTGGCTAGCGGAGCAAGAATTACTAACCGCTCGCTGGAAAAATATGGTGTTAGAACTCAACAATCATAATGATGGAGATACCTCAATCTTAAGTATTGCGATTAGAGAGCTTTCTGACCTAAGCCAAGCTACTTCTCAAGTATAATCTTCATTCCATTAACTCCATAAGGCGGAATTTATTCCGCCTTTTTTCTGCCTGCTGTTTACGCAATAAAATAGAGGAATGAATCATGCCCTTTATATTGGATACGCAGAACAACACATTGTTAGCATCATAAACCTAGGTTATCCTGAACCCTCTGTGCGACTCAAGAAAAGCGAGTTATGGAAAAGATTATTGGTGGCGGACCCAAAAAAGTCCTTTATACACTGCAAACCGTTAAACGTATTGGCCTCAAGAATTCAGCAAAGGCATTAATGGGCAAAAACGCCTGTAAAGCCTGTGGTTTAGGCATGGGCGGCCAACGTGGCGGCATGACAAATGAATTGGATGAATTTCCTTCTGTTTGTAATAAAAGTGTTCAGGCACAATCGACCGATATTCAACAACCCATCCCTTCCGAAATATTCCAACATTCCATTGATGAGTTACGTGAACTGTCGGCGCATGAACTAGAACATATAGGGCGGTTAAACTCACCTATTTTTAAAGTAAAAGAGACCAATCGCTATTATGAAGCTGACTGGGATTGGGCATTAAATTATGCTTCTAGTCGCTTGGCCGAGACCAAACCTGATAGGACTTTTTTTTATTCTTCCGGGCGCTCATCAAATGAGTCCGGGTTTTTATTACAGTTACTGGCACGACTCTACGGTACGAATAATGTTAATAACTGCTCTTATTATTGCCATCAAGCAACCAGTGTTGGCCTAGGGTCAACTATTGGGACCGGCACAGCAACAATCGAACTTGAAGATCTATCAGAATGTGACTTAATTTTTGTTATTGGTGCCAACCCATCATCAAACCACCCTCGTTTTATTCATCAACTCAAAAATTGTCGCGATCGAGGTGGTCATGTCATTGTTATTAACCCAGCGAAAGAACCGGGCTTAGTAAAATTTGCGGTGCCTAAAAGCCCGCAATCGATGATTGTCGGCGGTACTAATATCGCTTCTCTTTATTTACAGCCGCGTATTGGCACTGATATCGCGTTATTTAAAGGTATTGCAAAAGCACTTTTAGATTCAGAGAAAGAAGACACAGTATTTATTGAACAATATTGTGAAGGTTTTTCTGACTTCAAAAATGATATCGAAACCACTCAATGGAGTGATATCGAATCACATTGTGGCCTTAGTCAAAAAGAAATAACCCAAGCAGCAAACTTGTACAGCCAATCAAAGAATGCTGTCTTTGCTTGGGGAATGGGAATGACACACCATAAATTTGGTTGTGAAAATGTTGAATATATTGCAAATCTCGCACTGTTACGTGGCATGATTGGAAAACCTTATAGCGGCCTATTGCCTTTACGGGGTCACAGTAATGTTCAGGGCATTGGAACTGTTGGCGTTAAACCTGTTTTAGCCCATGATGTATTTGAAAAAATCGAAGCACAATTAAATGTTAAGTTACCCCGCAGCTCAGGACTGGATACCTTTAATGGTATTAAAGCCGCTTACGAAGGCAAAATCGACTGTGCATTAATAGTAGGTGGCAACCTCTACAGCGCCACACCCAATTCAGCGTGGGCAGCCAAATCACTCAATAATATTGCCTTTAAATGTTTTTTAACAACAACACTGAACCAAGGGCATTTATATGGTGTTGATGATAGTGACGTTCTTATTTTACCCGTCGCTGCTCGGGATGAAGAACAACAATCAACGACTCAGGAATCTATGTTTAATTATGTACGATTAAGCGATGGCGGCATTGAACGTTTAGATAATGTACGCTCAGAAGTCGCTATATTAGCGGCTATAGGAAAACGTTTATTGCCTGAGAGTACAGTTGATTTTGATCGTTTTAATCAACACGATTCCATACGCGAAACCATTGCTAGTATCGTGCCCGGCATGGAAGCATTAAAAGACATTAGTGTTGCTAAAAAAGAGTTTCATATTAAAAACCGAATTAAACATAAACCAGATTTTAAAACCAAAGATTGTAAAGCACATTTTATTATTCGCCCAATCCCAACAGTAAATAATAACGTTCAAGAATACCCCTATACACTTGCCAGCATTCGTAGCGAAGGGCAATTTAACAGTATTATTTATGAGGAGACCGATAGTTATCGATATAATGCTAGCCGGCAATCTGTATTAATCGGCAAATCTGACATGATAGAGTTAGGCCTTAAAAATGGAGATACAGTTGACCTTATCTCTCGCTATGGAAGAATGGATAACTTAAGCGTACAACAATTTGACTTACCTAAAAGCAATGTATTGGCTTACTACCCAGAGGCCAATGTACTGACTGAAGGTACTCTTGACCCTAGAAGCAAAACGCCCAATTTTAAATCTGTTGCTATCAATATTATTGTAAAAAATAAAACCCAAAAAACTAAGCAATAAATCTTACAGGTAAATTATTGAAGCCTTTTTCTGAAGGAAAGGAAGAATACACTATGACGCTTTATACAAGCACTATTAAAAATAGTGATCCATCAAAGCCTTGGTTAATGATGGTTCATGGTGTTTCGCAAGATAGTCGTATCTTTTCAAAACAAGTTGATGACTTTAAAGCGTACTTTAACCTACTCTTAGTTGATTTACCCGGACATGGTCAATCAGCGTCTATGGATGGTCCTTACGGCTTGCTTGAATTCTCAGAAAATTTAAAGCTCGCACAAGATAAAGCGAAAATAACGTCATCCCATTTTCTAGGGACACATCTCGGTGCAGGCGCGGGACTATTACTTGCTGCACATTCACCCGAAAGAATAAACTCTCTTGTCTTAGAAGCCCCTGTATTACCCGGCCATGCTTTACCATCGGTAGCAAACACACTGACAAAAGTGCGAGAAGCCGCCAATAGTAAAGGAATAGAAACTGCACGGAAGATATGGATAGAAGAATCAGAATGGTTTGCTGTCATTCGCAATAACCCAACTGAATGCCGCGCCCAAGAGCAATGGGATATTATTGAGCATTTTTCAGGAAAACCTTGGTTAGATCAAAATCTTGCTTCTCCAATAGAATCTATCGACGAACTATTAACAACACTGAAAATACCAGCGCTTATTTTTAATGGAGAATATGACCTTGCAGATTTCAGAACAGCAGCCAATAAAATTAGTCGATTACTAAAACATTCTCAACAAATTATTATCCCCAATGGCGGCGGCTTTCCTTTATGGGAATATCCCACTATTGTTAATGAACACGTTTTAAATTTTTATAAAAATACCGTTTTATAAAAATGAACTGGCTTGCTCATATATTATTATCAAAAAAATCGATTGATTATCAACTGGGTAATATTTTAGCGGATCCACTAAAGGGAAAATGCTGGCCAGATGCACACCCTAGCGTAAAAGAAGGGTTTGCTATGCATCGCCGTATTGATGCTTTTACAGATACCAATGAATATTTTTTAAAAAGTAAATCTAGGTTAGGTAAAAAGGGATATTTAAAAGGAGTGATTGTCGATATGATTTATGATCACCTCTTACTCAAACATTGGGATGAATTTTCTGCTATCGATATTAATACCTTTATCAATCAATTTTATCACCACGCCACACAAACAATCATCCATTACCCCGATGAGGCACAGCATTTTATCGAACGCATTATTCAGTCGAAGGTGCTCACCAGTTACGCTACTGTTGAAGGTTTAGCATTGAGCTTCCAGCGAATCGACTATCGGCTCTCTAAAAGAATATTAGCCAAGGAAAGCGCTAGTGATTACACATCAGTGATAGAAGGCAATATGTTATTGATTGAAGAAGACTTTATACAGTTTTTTCCGCAGATGATTGCCTTCTTTAAATATAACAGCCAAGGGGGGACTGAAGAATATTGGCTGCGATAGCTATTCTCTATTAGGAAGACGAGGGTTATAAAAGTATAAAAGGGGAAATTGATAAGAAAATATAGGCATCCTGCCTTATGGGAGCATCCTAGCTCTTTGTCCTTGAAAAGTTCGGCTCCT
>JBOEHG010000009.1:0-120155 GCA_050633825.1 Cellvibrionaceae bacterium
TTGCTCAAAAAATAATCTTTTGGCCTTCTGGTAAGTCCACATGCTTAACGATAGCACAAATAAAAAAGCCCGGATAAATCCGGGCTTTTAGCAACTTAATCAGAACAATACTAAGCTTCTGGATAGAATTTATAATCCACTCCGGCCATCTGCTCAAGACAACGCATAACTTGGCAACTGTAGCCAAACTCATTGTCATACCAACAGTAAAGCACACAGGTATCATCATTCACTATGGTTGCCTTACTATCGAAAATACAGGCTTTTCTCGAGCCAATAAAATCACTAGATACGACTTCAGGTGAATTCGTATAGTCAATTTGCTGCTGTAAAGGAGAGTGTATCGCAATATGACGCATATAATCATTCAACTCTTCTTTAGTCGCCTTAGACTTGAGGTTGATATTTAATATCGCCATAGAAACGTTTGGTGTTGGTACACGGATAGAATTGCCCGTAAGTTTACCCGCCAGCTCAGGAATAGCCTTCTGTACCGCTTTTGCAGCGCCGGTTTCAGTAAGTACCATATTTAAGGCTGCACTACGTCCACGGCGTTCGCCGCTGTGGTAGTTATCAATTAAGTTTTGGTCATTGGTATAGGAGTGAACTGTCTCAACATGACCACGCTCAATACCATACTTGTCCATTAAGGCTTTTAACACCGGTGTAATAGCATTGGTGGTACACGAAGCCGCAGAAATAATCTTGTCTTCAGGGGCAATTGTGTTGTTATTGATACCAAAGACGATATTTTTCATATCACCTTTACCTGGCGCCGTTAACAATACCTTGTTGATACCAGCACAGTTCAAATGTTGTGATAAACCATCTTCATCACGCCATACGCCTGTATTATCCACAAGAATCGCATCGTTAATACCATGCTCTGTATAATCGATTTCAGCAGGGGAATTGGCATAGATTACTTTGACTTCAGAGCCATTACAGATAAGGGTGCTACTCTCTTCATCTACACGGATAGTCCCTTTAAAACTACCATGAACAGAATCTCTACGTAGTAAGCTTGCTCGCTTTACCAAATCATTCGGGCTTTTACCCTTACGCACAACAATCGCACGCAAGCGCAATATGTCACCACCACCGGTTTTTTCTACCAATAATCGCGCCATTAAACGGCCTATACGGCCAAAACCATAAAGCACAACATCTTGAGGTTTATCTAATTGCTTATCATTAGAACCTACGAACTCAGCTAATTCACCAGCAACCCACTCTTTTACATCGGCAACATTACCGGCATCCATATATTTGACCGTCAATTTACCTAGGTCAACATGAGCCGTTCCTAGCTCAAGCTCTGTCATTGCTTTTAAAATAGGAAAGGTTTCAAATTCCGATAATTCGTTTTCTTCGACCTGACGCACAGCACGATGGTGCTTCATAATGTCGATAACCGAACGGTTAATTAGCGGTCTTCCGTACATGTAAACCTTAACGTTGTTTTCACGATAAAGTTTACCAATCATAGGAATCATGGCTTCAGCCAACGCTTCCCGTTCTTTCCAGTCTTTAAAATAATCATCCGGCTTAGGTCGATTCACCACAAAATACCTTTACTGTTGGGGGGTCAAAATGATCAAGAGCCTGCTAGGGAACCTATAGAGACTCAGTTTGGGCGCGTATTATCGTAATTCATTGCTATGAACGCAAGGTCTGTGCTGGTTTTTGTACCGAGATTAGTTATATGGGTAAAAATATTGCGCGTATAACACCTTGAGCAACACTTTTAATGGTTCTTCTATCGCCATCGGCACTAATAACAGCCATCATATCTTGCAAAGCAATCATCTTACCTATCAAACGCTCAAAGCTGAGATTAATTACGGGGCCCTTTAGCGCAGTAGACAGTAACACCGGCTGCCCTGAAGCATCTTTTGACGTGCGTAAAAGCCAGGCAAACACTTCTATATTCCTCGCTGAATTATACAATTTTTGCTGGTCTAACTTATCAAATAAGAAGAAGTCACTACGATAGTTATAACTTTTGTGGGTCATACTGATTAACCCTGCCATTAAGTGAAAGACTCTGTCCCCTTGGAAGTCTGCCGAAAAGCCTTTGCGCAAGATAGCTATATCTTCATCACCATCCACCAATAACGGTTGATCTTTGACAATCATTTGCCTTAAACGCTGCACTTGTGCACCGATAATAGGCTCTGCTTGCTTACTGAGTTCACGAGGGTTGCGCTTATACAATTTTCCCATTAACTCATAAATTAAAGCATCAACTGATTGGCGGTGTGTATCGGCAACTAAATCAATATCACTTTTTCCAATTTCCTTAACATTGAAAGAAGAGCAAGCTGACACCAATATCATCAATAAAAAAATACAGGTTAAATGTATAAACCGAACCATAGCGATAAACATATAAACTAAAAATACTTATTAGAGAACTTTGCACGGAAGATGATTTTATTCTCAGGCAAGGCAAAAATGCACAGAAAGAGAGAATTTATGTTTGATAAATGACCGATTGAGTACATTTTTAACGCCGTATGAGAATAAAATGGCTTTCGTGCAAAGGTCTCTATTTAAAACAGAGACTAACATGATCAGGTTCGTTAAAATAGCCGCCCTTTAAAATCATCACATACTATCTTCATGACGGCTACGCAAAATAAACCTCTTTATTCCCCTTTGTCTCCGCCTCAGCTTGATACCACAGGCAACAAACAGGTTTGGTCAGGACTTAAAGGGAGCGCTAAAGCACTAGCGATTAGTACTGCCGCCCGGCAACATCCTTTATTACTCGTTACACCCGATACGAGCAGTGCTACCCGGATACAGGATGAACTCGCATTCTTTTTAGCAAATAGCGACATTCCTGTATTACAGTTTCCTGATTGGGAAACATTACCTTACGATCACTTTTCACCTCATGATGATATTGTCTCCGCAAGACTCCTTGCGCTCTACCACCTAGGTCACTTTACAAAAGGGGTATTAGTGGTACCGATGACAACGCTGATGGGCAGGTTGACTCCGGCAAGTCATTTACAACAACATAGTTTAATAATGAAGACAGGGGATGAACTTAATCCTCAGACCTTAAGAAGCCAATTAGAAAAAGCCGGCTATCGCTGCGTTGACACTGTTTATGAACACGGGGAATACGCTATTAGAGGGTCGTTATTTGATCTGTTCCCAATGGGCAGCTCCCTTCCCTACAGAATTGATTTATTCGATGAGACTATCGAAACCTTAAGGACATTTGACCCCGAAACACAACGCAGTATTGAAAAAACCGAGAGTATATCCTTACTACCAGCAAGAGAGTTTCCTTTAGATGAACAAGGTATTCGGCAATTTCGTAATCAATGGCATGAACGCTTTGATGTAGACCACCGTCAATGCCCCGTATATCAAGATGTAAGTGAAGGCCTTGCTTCTGCTGGCATAGAATATTATTTGCCTTTATTTTTTAATGAGTGCGTTTCGCTATTTGATTACTTACCCAGTAACACCCATATAATTTCATTAGAAGGTTTAGAAGCTGCGGGAGATCATTACTGGAGAGAAATTACTGACCGCTATGAAAGTCGTCAGGGTGATTTACAACGCCCAATATTGAAGCCAAATGAACTGTTCTTTTCAACCAATGAATTGTTTTCAAAATTTAAAAACTTCAACCAAACCGTTTTACTTGATGAAACACCCAAAGCACATATCACTTTTTCATCCAGTCAACTGCCCACCTTAGCGATCGATGGTCATAGTAAACAACCGCTCCTTAATCTCGAAAAATTTATTACCTCCACCGAGTCCCGTTTACTATTTAGTGTAGAGTCCGCCGGCCGGCGTGAAGCATTATTCGATATATTAAAACCATTAAAGCTCGAACTCGCCAATATGGATAGCTGGCAAGGGTTTATCGACAATACAGATATCACGATTGGTGTTATTGAATCAGCTATTGATAATGGCTGTCTATTAACTGACAACAATATTGCACTGATCACAGAAGCCGAGCTATTCGGTCAACAAGTCAAACAACGTCGTCGCCGAAAAGCAACACAAGATACAACTGAAACATTGGTTAAAAGCTTAACCGAGTTAAAAATAGGCGCTCCAGTTGTTCATATAGATCACGGGGTTGGCCGTTACTTAGGTTTAGAAACACTGGTTGTAGATGATCAAGCCAGTGAGTTTTTAATGCTGGAATATGCAGATAAAGCCAAACTCTATGTCCCTGTCACGCATCTACATTTAATTAACCGCTACTCGGGTTCAGAGGAGTCACTCGCACCGCTGCACAAGCTTGGTAGCGATCAATGGCAAAGAGCTAAAGATAAGGCCGCTAAAGAAGTTCGTGATGTTGCGGCAGAACTATTAGAAATTTATGCCAAACGTGATGCAAGAAAAGGTCATGCCTTCTCATTCGATAAAACCGACTATCAATTATTTACCAGCAGCTTTCCTTTTGAGGAAACACCCGATCAAGAAGCAGCAATCAATGCTGTCATTAATGACATGACACAAGTCAAACCAATGGACCGCTTGGTTTGTGGGGATGTTGGTTTTGGTAAAACAGAAGTAGCAATGCGAGCTGTATTTGTTGCAACGCAAGCCAGCAAACAAGTTGCTGTACTTGTTCCAACGACATTGCTTGCGCAACAACATTACGATAATTTTCGCGATCGATTTGCCGACTGGCCTGTCAATATAGAAGTTGTTTCTCGCTTTAAAACAGCAAAAGAAATTAAAGTAATCGAAGATAAAATCAGTAATGGTTCAATTGATATATTGATTGGCACCCATAAAATTTTAAATTCAGACTTTGAATTTAAATCTTTAGGCTTATTAATCATTGATGAAGAACATCGTTTTGGTGTTCGCCAGAAAGAAGCCATTAAAGCACTACGTAGTGAAGTCGACATTCTCACACTAACGGCAACCCCTATTCCGCGCACACTGAATATGGCAATGCATGGCATAAGAGATTTATCAATTATCGCTACACCGCCTGCGCGCAGGTTATCAATTAAAACCTTTGTTCGCCCTCATGATATCAATCTGATAAAAGAAGCCCTTTTACGAGAAATTCTTCGCGGTGGTCAGATTTACTTTTTACATAACGATGTCAAAACAATTGAAAAAACAGCACGCGATATCGAAGAGTTAGTGCCAGAAGCACGGGTTGCGGTGGCACATGGTCAGCTGCGTGAACGAGCACTCGAACAAGTGATGAGTGATTTCTATCACCAACGTTTTAATATTTTAGTTTGCAGCACCATTATCGAAACAGGTATTGATGTCCCTAACGCTAATACCATTATTATAGAGCGTGCCGATAAATTTGGACTGGCTCAACTGCACCAGTTGCGTGGCCGTGTGGGACGTTCGCACCATCAGGCCTATGCTTACTTACTGACTCCGCCAGCGAAAGTCATGACAGCAGATGCGGAAAAACGACTTGAGGCTATTGCGAATGCACATGACCTTGGAGCTGGCTTTACATTGGCGACCCACGACTTAGAAATTCGAGGAGCAGGTGAGCTACTGGGGGATGACCAAAGCGGGCAAATGCAAACCATTGGCTTCACGCTCTATATGGATATGCTCGAACAAACAGTGAATGGACTTAAGTCAGGAAAAGCAACGACAGAAATCACTCTGGAACCTTCAAATGTAGACGTTAATTTACATATTCCAGCATTAATTCCTGATAAATATATACCCGACGTCCATACCCGCTTAAATCTCTACAAGCGATTATCTGGAATTAACAGCCAAGCAGGCTTTGATGAACTGCAAGTGGAAATGATTGATCGATTTGGGCTACTACCTGAGGAGGTTAAACACTTGATTCGAGTCACTCAAATCAAACTGGAAGCGGAATCACTGGGCATTAACAAAATTAATGCCTCTGCACAGCAAGGAAAAATAGAATTTTCCTCTAATCCTGTTGTCGATCCACTGACAATTGTGAAAATGGTACAAAATCAACCGCAACACTATCAACTTCGTGGAGCAAATCAGTTACTATTCACCATCAGTATGCACAGCGCCGAAGACCGCTTAGTTGCTGTTGAACAATTACTGAGTTCACTGACTCAAAAGCACTAGAATAGCAATGATGAAAAACTATAGACAAACAGATAAAACCCTTCTCTCCAAAACACTTGGCGCACTACTGCTTTTATCGCTGTATTGCACTCCAGTGCATGCCCAAAATGAAGGCCGCTGGTATGAAGTTGAAGTATTGATATTTAAGCGTCAAGGTACAGCAGCATTAACCAGTGAAAACTGGCGCAATAATATCGAGTTGACCTACCCTAACCGCTACCGTTATTTAAAATCTGGTGGAACAGGCAGTTTTTCATTAAGACCGCAAAATAGCCACAAGCTCGGCGGCTATAACTACACACTGAGAAAAAAGGAAAATTATAAAGTCCTGTACCATAAAGCATGGACTCAGCAAATGCAGAATGCAGCAAATTCACCCGCCATTATCATAAATGGTGGTAATTTAAGCGGTGATCACAAAGAGCTTGAGGGCTATATCAAAATACATATTGCCCGCTATCTACATTTAACAACGGATCTATGGCTTACCACTAATAATACCCAAACAGGTGAGGCTACGGGCTCCGCTGGTGCACAATGGCCCAAAGTCCCATCACGCCCAGGTACAACAACACCTGCATCAGTAAAACCCATTGATGCTCAAGGGCTTTCCACATTAACTTATGACTCTATAGTTGGCACTAAGCCTATCGCAACTTTACAGGAACGCAGGCGCATGCGCAGCAAAGAGCTGCACTATATTGATCATCCTTTAATGGGGTTATTAATACTGATAACGCCTATTGATAAATAGGCGTTTTACTTAGATCTGAGATTAGATACAGAGTACATCTTCGGCCTGTAAGCCTTTTTCACCTTCAGACAGTTCAAACTCAACTTCCTGTCCTTCATTTAAAGAACGAAAGCCGTCACCGCGGATATTTCTGTAATGCACAAAAATATCATCTTGGTGCTCGTTGCAAGCAATAAACCCATAACCACGGGCGTTATTAAACCACTTAACAGTGCCATTTTCTCGATCAGACATTCTACTACCCTTTTTATCTTTATTCGTAATTCTTAAAACTTTGCAAAACTTAAGTTTTTATACCTAAGTAATGCAAACATTTTCAAGGATAGGCCATATCATGTCTAGCCGCTTACGTTGAGTCTGACGAAAAGTTTAGTGACGTACTTCATAAAAAATGTAACAAATCGGGCATCAGTCGCTTAATTTCACCCATATTTTTTCTAACGGTATTCATTATGTCGACCATAGACAAGACTTCGCTGGTCACACCTGCTGTCCAATTAACGACGACAGCCATTGAAATGTATTCAATACCAATTTCTCTAGCCAAAGCTGCCTCTGGCATACCTGTCATACCAACGATGTCGCAACCATCGCGCTTAATTCTTTCTATTTCTGCCGCGGTTTCAAGTCGCGGCCCCTGAGTACAACCATAAACGCCTCTTGGCACACAATTCACCTTAGATTGCGCGAAGAAATTTATCACCTTACCTCTTAACTCTTCAGAATATGGCTGAGCAAAATCAACATGGTTCAAATTCTGAAAGTGCCCTCCCAATAATTCAACTTGATTGCCATCATAAAAAGTATGTTCGCGCTCATAGGTGTAATCAATTAATTGATCAGGAATAACGATAGTGTCAGGTGACATCAATGCCGTAATACCACCGACAACATTACAAGCAATAACATGAGTAACACCCAATTGTTTTAACAACCATATATTTGCACGGTAGTTCACTTTATGGGGAGGTAAAGGATGGCCAGCACCATGTCTCGGCAAAAATAAACAAGGGCTATTACCCAAAACGCCTTTTAGGACAGGTCCCGAGTGAGGACCGTAGGGTGTATCTTGAATGATTGCATCGTTAACAACTAAGTCATCGTACGTATCGAAACCTGAACCACCAATAATTGCAATTAAACTCATTGTTATTTCTTCCAATTTATAATGAATAAATACCGGGGGCATTTCTATAATGCCCGTGATAGTCTAAACCAAAACCAAAAACATACACATCTGGAACAGTCAACGCAATGTAGTCAGGAACGAAATCGCTATGCTTTCGGTCATGTTGCTTATCCAACAAAACAGCAACACTCACATTCTTAGCTCCCTGCTCTATGCAATACTGTTTAACAACTGCAAGCGTAATCCCTTCGTCAAAAATATCATCAATTATAAGAACTGCTCTTCCTTTTAGATCAGAAGATGGATGCTGTTTCCATTCTACTTCGCCAACACCGGAGGTTTGATTTCGATAGCGAGTTGCATGAACATAGTCTAACTCAATATCAAATGCCAACTTGGGTAACAAATGGCCCGTTACGACTAGGCCACCTTTTAAGATGCTAAGCACAATTACCGACTGATCAAAACCAGTAAAGTGTTTGTTTATCTTGTTAGCAATAGTATCGAGAGCTGTATCGATCGTATTGAGGTCATACAATTGTTCAGCAGTTTCTATCAATGATTTTTGTTCGGTCAAGATTTGACTACTCATTCGGCCTCGCTTGGCATGTTAACACTGGCAACATGTAGAGTCGATGTGGGGAATGCACACTCAGCACCATTAGACTCAATAATATCTATAATCTTGAGCATGACATCTTGCTTAATATGATGGAACTCACTCCAGTTAGTTGTTTTTGTAAAGGTATAGATAAAAAAATCTAATGAAGATGGCGCAAATGCATTAAAATTAACCATGAGTGTTTGCGATGTATCGATAGCCTCATGACTGGATAACATCTCTTTTACTTGCTTAACGATAAGCCCCATCTTTGGCGCATCATCATAACGAATACCAATGGTTTCTTTGATACGACGATTAAGCATCCTAGAAGGGTTTTCAAGAGAGATTTGCGTAAATGTTGCATTCGGCACATAAAGTGGCCGCTTATCAAAAGTGCGTATACGCGTCAGACGCCAACCAATATCTTCAACCGTTCCCTCAATTTCTTTATCCGGAGAACGAATCCACTCGCCAACGGCAAAAGGACGGTCAAGATAAATCGTCAAACCTCCAAAAAAGTTCGCCAATAAATCTTTTGCCGCAAAGCCAACCGCTAAGCCGCCAATACCACCGAAGGCTAAAATACCGGAAACACTGTAACCAAGGTTTTGCATAACGATAAGTGCCGCCGTAATAAAAACAGCCGCCCTTAACAATTTACCTATCGCACGAGCCGTTGTCATGTCCATCGGTTCTGATTGATATTCAGCGCTAGTAAAGTTTATTTCTAATGATTTAACCAGCCTAACTAAAAACCATGACAATAAAATAATAAGGCCGACTTCCCGTATTTTACTGGTGACATGCTCGATAGGCGCTCCAATATGAATAGCGACTAAATCTGCTGCAAAGGAGATACCCATCAACCAAATTAGGCCCCGACAAGGGGGCTGCAAGGAATGGATTATTCCATCATCCCAAAGATTTTTAGTTAACTTTGCTTTAGCATCCATTTTTTTCAACAAGCGCCTTGCAAAAAAAGCGAGGGCTAGCGTTGCAAAGACAACTAAAAAAACGTTAATGACCCATGCATGCTCATAGGACGTTAATGTTAAAAATTTATTGTAAACATCAGACATCATTACAGTTATTATTCCTTGCTGACTATATTCAAAATAATTGTTTAAAAAAAATAATATTACTGGCCACGCATCAAGCAAATGTTCCCAGTAATTGATGTGACAACTTCCAACGGGATGTTGATTTTATCTGTTGATCATTCACTGTTTTTCTTGCAGCCATTGAGCGTAAACGGGCATCAGATTCAAGCCTATCATCAACGACTAGCTTTTCTAAAACCTCTAAAGCGCCTTCACGATTATTGCAGATCAATACCATATCACAACCAGCCTCTAAGGCGAGATTAGCACGCTGAATAAAAGAGCCAGCGCTCGCCGCGCCTTCCATGGTAAGGTCATCACTAAAAATAACCCCCTCAAACTTCAACTCTTTACGCAAGACCGTTTTTAACCAGTGCGATGAAAAACCGACTGGCTGGCTAGGATCAATTTCAGGAAACAAAATATGCGCCGGCATAATAGCATCAAGGCTCAGCTGTAATTTTTCAAAGGGCACTAAATCATGCTTCTGAATGCTACCCCAATCACGAGAGTCAAGCGGTAAAGAAAGGTGACTATCCACAGTAACACTGCCATGCCCCGGGAAATGCTTACCGGTTGTCGCCATTCCAGCCTCATGCATTCCTTCCATCCAAGCAGAAGCTAAGGCAACAGTCTCTGTTGGTTGATCAGAGAAAGAACGGTCTGCAATGACAGGGCTAGAACAATCATCAAGATCGAGCACTGGAGCAAAACTAAAATCGACCCCAATAGCAAGTAATTCAGATGCCATAAGCCATCCGCTATCCTTAACCAGCGACAAGGCCGATTTCGGGTTTTTCCGATAGAGCGGTAAAAACTGTTGCATTGCAGGTAATCGGGTAAAGCCATCCTTAAAACGTTGGACACGCCCACCTTCTTGGTCAACAGCGATTAGGATTTGTGGCCGAATATGTCGAATGGCCGCCGTTAATGCACTTATTTGCGCAAGCGATTCATAGTTTCTAGCAAAAAAAATGACGCCGCCAACCAAAGGGTGCTGTAGCAGTTCCTCTTCATCTGGGGTCAATACTGTTGATTCAAGGTCGAGCATTACTGGACCAAAAAGCATATAACAACCTTATTAATCAATAACTTGGTGAAGATATTGAAACAACATACGAGCACTCACCACTCACTGTCAAGAGAAATCCAAAGCGAGGCATATATTCAAGTGTTGCATCACACACACAACTACTGTATAAATACGCAGGTACTGTATAAAAAAACAGATAATTCATACTTAACATCAATAGTGTCATCAGAACAATTGAATAGCTTTTCTTAAAAACAAGAGCTAAAGAGCAACTATCAACAAGCAACCAATAATGGCAACAAGAGGAACCAACCCGTGCTTAAATTAACCGCTAGACAAGAGCAGGTATTACAGCTGATCAAAGACTACATGGAAGAAACCGGGTATCCACCAACTCGTGCCGACATTGCCAAAGAACTAGGCTTTAAATCTGCAAATGCGGCAGAAGAACACCTTCGTGCCCTCGCCCGTAAAGGTCATATAGAGATTGTGCCGGGAGCATCCAGAGGCATTCGCTTACCAGAACAACAACAAGACCTTGGAATTCCCATTGTCGGCCGTGTTGCCGCAGGTAGCCCTATATTGGCTCAAGAACATATTGAAGATTACTGCACGCTGAAACCAGAATTCTTCTCACCATCAGCAGATTATTTTCTTAAAGTCCATGGGGACAGCATGATTGATGTCGGTATATTTGATGGTGACCTACTCGCAGTACATCGCACCACCCAGGTTAATAATGGACAAATCGTAGTAGCCCGTATTGGCGAAGAAGTGACTGTAAAACGCTTTCAAAGAGAAAGTAACAGCCCTATCGTTCAACTTATTGCTGAAAACCAAGATTATCAACCGATAGAAGTCGATCTAAGCGATCAAGAATTTTCTATTGAAGGACTTAGTGTTGGCGTTTTACGTCAGCACTAAGGACATTAGTGCATAAATTAGGAAGAAAAAAATGAATACTGCATTAAATCATTACCCAACAACAGCTGCACAAAATCGACGTGTAACAGAGGTGATTATTCCGCAAGGGCAAAACAGTAATGCCATTGTTTTTCCACTCGTTGCTTCTTTGAGCAAACAACCTGCTGAAAAAGTAATAACGACAAACAAGGAGTCCTCAACAAAGAGCAAAGAGTCCTCAACGAAAAATAAAGAGTCTTCACGATGGGTAACATGGATTACTGATCGTAAGCCCAACGCACAACAAATTCATAATATGGGTGCGTCCGTAAACACTCTTCGAATTATACATACTAAAGCAGAAAATGATTGTCGTTGGATTTTATGGGAAGCACTCAGAGCAGGAAACAGCCATACAGTCATCGCTGATATGATCGGCTTGTCAGACAATGATATTAAAGAGATGGAAGCGGCTGCAGAGACTGGAAACTGTAATGGAATCATTACACAATCTCTTTAGATACGTTTTTTTAATACTCTGATTGATTTGCTCTTTGCCTATCGATTATTTTTTGCAAATGATCTGATATTTCTTGAACAACAGAGACTGAAAATAAATTTTTCTCTGGCACCTCACTAGAAACAGCAATAACATTTTTTCCGACGGCTACATCCTTTCTTTTCGTTGACGCGATAGTCGTTTTTATCATAAGCGAAGCAGGTAGTTTAATTAAAAGCGCTAAAGCACTGCCTTTGGCATTAAGACATCGCTTTATTTCATCGGCTTCATAAATTTGATGAAATTGATTCTTTGTATCAACTAATATTTCTTCAAGATCAAGATTATCTGAACATATCACGGGTCGCTGATAATGCTCCAACAACTCATTGAGATAATTTATCAGCGCAAAATAAAGCTGCAATAGCGCCGAATCAATACAAGCATGCTCTTTTGCTACGGTATCAGCTATTTCTTTATTATTTGCAATCGATAGTTGAAATTTAACAGCCGCCAAACGACGATTGACTAAATGGAAATAAGATTCATCGTTGATCATGCAAATAGCTACTTTGCTTTCGATTTTTTAGTCACTTTCTTTTTTGCTGGCTTACGTTTAGCCGGTGTCTTTACCGCCGAACCAGTCGCAACCCATTTTCCTTTCTCATAAAACGCCTTCCAACCGCTTGCCTTACCGTCTATTTCAGACTGAACATATTGTTCTTTGGTTTTACGGCTATAACGAATAATCGTTGGGTTGCCTTGATCATCTTCAACAGGGGCTTTAAATAAAAATGCATACTTAGGATCGATTTCGTCTTTATGTGGTAAAAGCTCAGATACAAGCGGTGCACGTGTCTCACGATTTTTAGGAAACTGACTCGCCGCCAAAAACATACCACTGGCACCATCTCTTAAAACATAGGTGTCATCAACTTTTTCACACTGTAGTTCTGGCATAGGTACGGGATCCATTTTAGGTGGAGCCGCTTCACCATTACGTAAGAGCTTACGTGTATTTTTACAGGACTCATTGGTACAACCAAAGTATTTACCAAAACGTCCCGTTTTAAGCTGCATATCACTACCACATTTATCACATTCGATAACAGGTCCATCATAGCCCTTAATTTTAAAGCTCCCCTCTTCAATCTCATAGCCTGAACAATCCGGGTTATTACCGCAGATATGCAACTTACGTTTTTCATCAACTAAATAACTATCCATAGCCGTATTACAGATTGAACAGCGACGTTTGTTACGCAGTCGTTGTACCTCAGCCTCTTCATCATCCCCGTCTTCGGTACTGACAACTTCATCGCCAGAAACTAAATTCATTGTTGTCTTACAACGTTCTTTAGGTGGCAATGCATAACCCGAACAACCTAGAAATACACCGGTACTACCCGTACGGATTTGCATAGGTCTATCACAAGTTGTACAAGCAATACTCGTTTCCGTCGGTAAATTACCGCGCATACCTTTATCAGCATCCTGAGCATGAGTCAGCTTTTCACTGAAATCGGTATAGAAACTATTGAGAAGTTGCTGCCAATTTAAACCACCTTCGGCAACATCATCCAAGGACTCTTCCATTTTTGCAGTAAAACCATAGTCAAGAAGATCAGCAAAATTTTCAACAAGCCTATCGGTGACAATGTCACCCATTTTTTCTGCATAGAACCGCCGATTCTCAACATGGACATAACCACGGTCTTGAATGGTAGAAATAATAGAAGCATAGGTAGATGGGCGACCGATTCCACGCTTTTCCAACTCTTTGACCAAGCTGGCCTCTGTATAACGTGCGGTTGGCTTGGTGAAGTGTTGTTTTGGATCGAGCTTGGATAAGTCTAGTTTATCCCCCACCTTAAGATCAGGTAAAACCACATCATCATCTTTTTTACCAGCAGACGGTTGTACGCGCATAAAACCGTCAAAGCGTATCACTCGGCCCCGAGCCCGCAATTCAAAATCACCTGCGGTAACAACAATCGATGTGCTCGTAAATTCTGCTGGTGTCATTTGGCAAGCAACAAACTGCTGCCAAATAAGCGCATACAGGCGCTCTGCGTCTCTCTCCATGCCGCTAAGTTGTGTTGGCGACACTGTAACGCTCGAAGGCCGAATCGCTTCGTGAGCTTCTTGAGCGCCTTCTTTGCTACTGTAACTATTTGCTTGCTTGGGAAGATAGCGATCGCCGTACTCTTCAAGAATAAAGTCGCGGCAATTGGCAACGGCTTCCTGACTCAGATTAGTTGAATCAGTACGCATATAAGTAATGTAACCCGCCTCGTATAAACGCTGGGCCATCATCATTGTCTTTTTAACCCCAAAGCTTAAACGGGTACTCGCTGCCTGCTGCAAGGTTGAAGTGATAAAAGGCGCAGAAGGTTTAGACGTCGTTGGTTTATCATCTCGCTTAGAAACAATGTATTCTGCCTTTTCAAGTAAGGCAACCGCAGACATAGCGTCATCTCGATTATTTGGTCGAAAATTCTCCGCTTTATATTTTTTAACTTCACATTTAAGGTTATTTTTATCGTGCTCGGCATTCAGTAAAGCATGAATATCCCAATACTCTTCTGGAATAAATGCACGTATTTCACGTTCGCGATCAACAACCAAACGAACAGCTACCGACTGCACGCGCCCAGCAGAAAGCCCTCTCGCTATTTTTTCCCACAATAACGGTGACACCATATAACCAACAACGCGATCAAGAAATCGTCTTGCCTGTTGCGCATCAACACGGTGCTGGTCTAAGTAACCGGGTGCTTCAAAGGCTTTTTGAATAGCCGACTTGGTAATTTCATTAAAGACAACACGTCGATAACGCCCGTCATCACCCCCAATAGCTTGCTGTAAATGCCAAGCAATGGCTTCTCCTTCTCTATCCAAATCCGTTGCGAGATAAATAGTATCGGCGTTCTCTGCTAATTTTTTGAGCTCATCAACGACTTTTTCTTTACCCGGAAGGATTTCATAATGGGCCTGCCAATTGTTGTCTGGGTCGATCCCCATTCGCTTGATAAGCTGCTCTTTTGATTTTTTAGCCTTGTGAATAACCTTATCTTCAGGCGATAGCTTGCGAGTAATGGCCGCTTGCCGTGCCCGTTCTTTCGGGTCAACAGGCGCTTTCTTACCTCCACTCGTTGGCAAATCGCGTATATGCCCAACACTCGACTTAACAATATAATCACTGCCAAGGTATTTATTGATGGTTTTAGCTTTTGCTGGCGACTCTACAATCACAAGGGATTTGGGCATAAATCTATCTCTAACGGCTACTTACTCTATTATTGTGACTAACAACTACAAACAGCTTGCTTAATAAATATCCAACTTATTGATAATAAGGAAGAAAGGACGGCATATATAAGACCTCATCAAGCTGTGGTCAAGTAATTTGTTTCAAGTATTTATAGACTACTTATCCCTAGATACCCAAATACTCTCCCCTATGAACAATAAAAATAAAGTTAGAAAAAATTTAACTAGTGATCATAAGCTACTGTTTTTAAATAATTAATAGATATTTCTCAAGAATTTATTTTAATGGCCGATAAGACTAATGGATATGTCGGTTTTTAATTAAGCAGTAGTGAATATTTTTATGTCCGCCTTTGCCAGTCTTATAGCATTTGTCATTATCGCAATCGGTTCCATGTGTGTCGTGGCCTTTGCCAATTACAAGGTAGAACAAGCCAAGAAAGTACGTCATCGCCTACACAAATACAAAGCCCGTGTCGAAGAGTTAGAGGATGTGGTACTGGCTCTTGATCAACTTTGTGAAAATAGAGCCATCCCTAAAATGATCAATGACGAAGTCATCGAAATATACAGCGCTATGATTGATTTGGATGATAGCGCTGCCTATCTAAAAGCCGGGCACAGTAATGCACTTATGCGTTCCGATGAATTAAGCGATGAAACCGCAGCAAGACACATCAGCCGCCTATGCAATAGTGACGCTCAAATAGCGCGCATCCAGGCTTATTTAAATGAAGCCTGCAACATTGTTAAAAAGCAGCATAACCAAGGAAAAATGTCGACTACCCAAATGCAAGACAGCATTTTGGATCTTGAGTGGTTATATTTACAGGTCTATGTGATCTCAAATATTGTTCAAGGGCACAAAGCCTATAATAAGCAAGACATTTTGACTGCCAATGCATTCTACAAGAAAGCCCAAACCGAACTCATGCGCTCTGGACACCCAGATGAACGTAGACATAAAATGATGAAGCAACTCGCTGATATCCTCTTTGGCCGCCGAAAATCGCTTGATACTGAACTCATGCCTGAAGATGAGTTTAACCCTGATGACTCTATTCCAATGCTTTCCCCTGAAGACCAAAAGGCCTTGGAAGAATTAATGCAAAATGGCGATTTGAATCCAGAAGATGCTCAAGCAGTCACAGAAGCCATGTTAAACAAACAACAAAATCAAGCCTCTAGTCAGCCCAGCAATAACCAATAATTGCGGCTAACTCACTATATTGTGACAACGATTCAACCATTGCTTTATATCATCAATACTAATGGGAGAAGGCCTTTCTCTCCACCAGATGCCTAGTAGGTTTTTATTCACTTCCAAGCCCACAATGTCATCGGGTAAGTCATCGAGTAATGCCTTGAGTTGCTTTTCTTGCCTCATCAGAGGATCCGGCTCTTTTTGCCAGTCCCATTGACCATAAAAGTGAATATCATGTTTATAGGTACGCTTGAGCAATTGCCATGAAGGCGCTTCCTGAGGGAGTTCAACTGCCATGGTATAAACAGCCACTGCTTGCTTGTTATTGCCATTGATATAGTCCGACATATGTACAGATAAACCGGACATAGCGGCTGCACTACGCAGTGCAGCCAAACGACGATCCCTCTTGGATGGTTGCATTAGCATGATGGGACCCACAGCCATCGCGATGGCTAACACGATAAAAAATATTGCCCAAAAAGACATATTGCTCCAGTGATGTAGTTTGCGATCAAATTTTCAACTAAATCTAAAAATAAAAAATGCCCGTCTCTAACTTGCAGCAAATAAACAGAAAAGTCACTAGTAATAAGCCGCCAGAACGCTATTATATACTGGAATACACAAGGAAAATCTGTTTGTTTTATCGGCATATTTTTATCAATCAAGTACCGATATACAAACGCTATTGGTCGCGCAGTCTAAATCGATTAGAGAGTGGTTGTAATGAAACTAAAAAGTCCAAGTGCTATTGTACGTACTATTGTTAGGACATTCCTTGGTATTAAGGCATCTATTGCTATTAGCGCCTACGTTGCTACAGTCTTATTTTCACCTACCTCTATCGCATCCGATGTTGACTTTCACTCACCCCAGCTAAGCGCACAGCGACAATATTATATTGAGGCACGAGATGCTCTTAAAGCGGGTAGACAAGATCGCTATCAAATACTTCGACAGCGCCTGAGTGATTACCCTTTACTCCCCTATTTGGATTATCAAGCTATATCTCGCCAATTAAATAGCTACCCTTATCAACAAGTCGACGGCTTTCTCGATAAACATAAAGATACTTATCTCGGACAGTTACTATTACGGCAGTGGCTTAATCAGTTAGCCAAAAAACAATGGTGGCATGAGTACAGAAGTTATTACACTCCAAGCTTAAAATCTGCCACCCACCGTTGCTTACATCTCTGGTCTCGCTACAAAACCGGCGACAAAAAAGCATTGGCGGATGTTGTACACCTATGGAATGTATCCAAATCACAACCTGATCAATGTGACGCTTTATTCAAACAGTGGCAACAAGCGGGCTATCTCACCACAGACCTTATGTGGGAACGCTATCGCAAAGCACTTTTGGCAAATAACCGTAAACTTTCTGCCTACTTGAAAAGAAGGTTACCGAATGACATTAAAGCGTTGGCAAACACTTTTCAACAAGTGCTGAATAACCCAGAAAGTCTTAACAATAAATCACACCATAAACAATCTCACCCTTATTATGGTGATATCGTTTTCTATGGTTTGAACCGCTATGCACGCTTTACTCCCGATGGCGCTTGGCAACTATGGCAAGACTACACACAGTTTTATCATTTTACCGAAAAACAGCAATCGGCTTTTTATTACAGTGTCGCCAAACGCTATGCCTACAACGCTAAGCATACCGATACAAAACGCTTATTGGGTGGCCTAAGCAAAGATCGACGTACAACAGTCATCGAAATATCAATAAGAGAACTATTAAAAGAACAAAAATGGCCAGAAATATCTCAGTGGATTGGCTTTTTACCGAGTGAAGATCAGCAAAGTGATCGCTGGTTATACTGGAAAGCAAGGGCTAAACAGGCCTTATCAGAGCCTGAGGAATCCTATAAACCTACCTATGAAACGCTCGCAAAAACACGAAGCTTTTATGGCTTTCTTTCAGCCGACTATATTAACCAGACCTATAGTTTACAAAACTCTCCAACAAATATTCAGCAGCAAACCCTAGAATCACTCAAAGCGACTCCTGCTTTTGCACGTGCAAGGGAACTGTTCTTTATTGATAAATTACATGACGCCAGACAAGAGTGGGCGTTTGCGACATCAGGACTGTCTGAAGAAGAACATCAAGGCGCCGCTATACTGGCATATGAATGGGGGTGGTATCGCAAATCCATTGAATCTATGGCAGCGGCAAAGGCCTGGGATGATTTAAGTCTTCGTTTTCCTATCGCCCATGAAAAAATCATTGAACAACAGGCCCAACAAACTAGCCTGCCTTCTACACTTATTTATGCGATTGCTCGTCAGGAAAGCGCCTGGGAAAGCGATGCACGCTCCAGAGCTGGTGCTATGGGCTTGATGCAGATACTGCCTAGAACAGCCAAAGAAACCGCTTCAAAGGCTGGAATCACACACACAAAGAAAGATTTATTGCGGCCCAAACACAATATTGCTCTTGGTAGTCGCTATATTGGAGAGTTATTGCATAAATTTAATAATAACCGCGTGCCTGCTATAGCTGCCTATAATGCTGGCCCCAGTCGGGTTAATCGTTGGCTCGCGGAAACAGGCAGCCAATTACCCCATGATATCTGGATTGAAGTGATTCCCTTCGGAGAAACACGTAAATATGTTCAAAACGTGTTGTCTTATGCAGTAGTCTACGCATACAGAATGGGGGAAAAAGCCCCCCTGTTGACAAAATCCGAGTCTAACAGGCTTCTGTAAGAGGGTGAGAGAGGAAGACGAGGGAGAAATGGGAAGAATTACTTACCGTAGATTTCTCTAATACGTTCTTGCACTATAGTGGCTAATTCATCCGGCCTAAATTTCGATAAAAACCCGTCACAACCAACCTTTTTGGTCATTGACTCATTAAAGCTCCCGCTCAAAGAGGTATGCATAACAACAAAGAGGTCTTTAAGGTTAGGATTATTTCTAATCTCATGGGTCATCCGATAGCCGTCCATTTCCGGCATTTCAGCATCAGTAATAACCATCAGCAGCTTATCATTAACATTAATACCCTCTTCTACCCATTTTTTTAGGCAATTTAGGCCTTGCAAGCCATCGCCGGCAGTCGTGAGTTCAATATCCAAATCAAGGCTTTTTAGAGTATCTCTAATTTGATGTCTTGCCGTTGGAGAGTCGTCTACAGAAAGAATTTCCAGCTTTTTATCGCCGACTATTTCTTTCAAAGTCAGGTCTCTTACGCCTTCCGATACCTCTGTACTTGGTGGAATAATATCAGCCAGTACACGCTCAACATCTAAGATTTCAACAATTCGATCGTTAATTCGAGTAAATGCCGTTAAAAAGTGGGCATTACCAGATGCCTTAGGGGGTGGCTGAATCGCATCCCAATTTAAATTCACAATCCGGTCTACAGCACCCACTAGAAAGCCCTGAATCGAGCGATTATATTCGGTAACAATGAGATTACAGGTCTCATCTCGAGGTAAAGGCGATCGGCCAATAGCTACATTCAGATCGATAATAGGCACTGCTTTATCACGTAAATGGGCAACACCACAAATAGCAGGGTGACTATACGGCATCTCTGTTAGTGGCGGTACTTGCACCACCTCTTGGATTTTAAAGACATTAATCGCAAAAACCTGGCTACCCTTTAAACGAAACATTAATAGCTCAAGGCGGTTTTCACCCACTAGGTTTGTACGCGAGTCTACACTTGCAAGAATTCCAGACATATTAAAGATACAACTGTTAATTGATAGGCTACTCTTAAAAGTGTAGTTGAAAGAAACTATAACGCACGCAAATTCAACTACACTTACCAATGTGTCACTAAATAAGCCACTGGATATGAGCGAAACATCAAGCCTAATTGCCCGTCAGCCCATCTGTAATAAGCAGCTCAAGGTCGTTGCTTTTGAGTTGCTATACCGCATGCAGAGCAAAAATAACGAAGCTGTCGTCAGTGATGCCGACGGCGCCACTATTGATGTGCTGTTATCAGCGTTTAATGACCTATCTATTAATGATGTGGTTGGCAATAAACTGGCTTTCGTCAATTTCACCAGTAATATCCTGCTCAATCAGCTTCCCCCCATATCCCCCAAACAACTCGTCATTGAGTTATTGGAGGGGCAAGAAGTGACGCCCGCGCTTTTAAAAGCACTGGAGCGTCTACGCAAAAAAGGCTACAAAATCGCCTTAGATGATTTTTGCCTCACCAAGGAAACCATAGCGCTTATTGAATATGCCGATATTATCAAGCTCGATGTATTAGAGGATGAACCGGAATCATGGGCCGGCTATATCCCCAGACTCAAGGATAAAGGCATTACACTATTGGCAGAGAAAGTAGAAACATATGAAGTTTATGAACAATGTTGTGAATTAGGCTTTGACTTATTTCAAGGGTACTTTTTTGCCAAACCAAAGGTAATGTCAGGCAAAAGGATATCCAACAATGAATTAACTATCTTAAGTTTATTAAGCAAACTGAACTCAAAAGATGTCAACATTGAAGAAGTCACAAAAGCCATTACGCAAGATGCCAATCTCAGCTATAACTTATTGCGAACGATTAATTCGGGCTTATTTTGTTTACCCCAAAAAGTAGACTCCATCAAACACGCAATTATGATGCTGGGCCTCAACCATCTCAAAAGCTGGATAAACTTTTTGGCACTAAGCAGTTTAGATAGTAAACCCCAAGCACTCACAGACCTTGCCATGCTAAGGGCAAAAATGTGTGAACAACTCGGTAAAACAATCAGCAAACGGAATACCGCTGATGATTATTTTACTGTAGGTTTACTCTCACTGATTGATGCATTTTTTGATATGCCCATGGAAGATTTAATTAAGAAACTTTCTCTATCCGATGCAATGAAAAATGCACTACTCAAAAAAGAAGGCGAAATGGGCATCGCACTAGAATGTGCAATACGTTACCAACACGGTGAATGGGATGACACTGGGGCTAAAAACAACTTACTTAACAGTAATATTATTTCCATGGAAAATATCACTGCAGCTTACCTTGATAGCATTCAATGGGTAGAAGAAAATCGTCCAATGCATTGATAAGTCCTATCAATGATACCCCTCTTTAACCCCAACACTACCTTGCTTTATCGCAATCAATAATTCTCATCAATAAACTGTTTTACCGCACTGTGATCAAACGGCCAGTACAAAGATTTTTTAGTATGGCTGGCATAAGCAACGGGTATTGATGTTCCGTATTCTTTCAATAATAGCGGATCATCGGCGATATCAACTTCTTTAATGACGATATCACGATTAATGACACAGGGGGAAATTTCATCAAGGGCCAGCTCACAGAGATGGCAACCCAAAGTGGAATAAAGTATAAGTTCTTGCATAAACAGAGTGTATGCAAAAAAAGAATAGCCTGCAGCTTTTATTTAATTCGGAGTCAAATACTTAAGTATTTTCTTTAGCTTGAGCATTATTCAATGCACCCGCCCGCTCAAGAATATCGGCCATTACATCACTAAACGAAGGGCCTGATGCAGGCTTAATTTGCCGATCGATTTCTTCTGAAATACCCGATAATAACTGGCTATAATCAAAAAAGTCGTAATTCAAAGGGTTGTTAAGTGTATCCAGTATATTTCGAGCATAATCACCAATAGCAGAAAAAATATCGCCATTGCCTTTGTTCAGCTGATCTTGCTCTGGCATAAAGTCTTGATAGGCAGCGGCAACTTTATATTGCTCTACCTGATTAAGACGTAAAGCATAACTCGCTATCTCATTTTGGTCATAACCTAGATCCAATGCCGCTTCATAGGCTTTATTAATATCACCATTATAAAATTCATCAGAAAGTGCCATAATTTGATCAAGCAACTCTTCAATGGCTTTCACTTCATCATCATCGAGCTCGCCAGTAACATCAATAGCAAAACGGCTACTATCTTTTAGGCCTTCTACTAATTGTTTATCATTATCCTGCTGAGCTTCTCCATACTCACCGTAATAAACCGTGGTGTTGCTTGCAGTAATGCTGATTTTATCACCATCCAATGTGGTCAACTCAAATGAAAACCGATCTTTACGGCCATATTCAAGTTGTGCACTAATAGGGCTTTGTTCTGGAATATCATTGGTTTTTGCTACTGGATTACTGTTACTTATAGGGCCACTACCCTGATTATCCTGTACACTGCTTAAGGTTCCTCGCTCACTACCACCGGTAATGGCTCTAAACTGATTACTATAAGATTCAAATTGACTACTACCAGAAGATATTTGACGTATACCACCACTACTGGATGAGCTGACAACTGTTTGACCTGAAACACTCTGAGTCACCGCAGAATAAGAAGAGTAGACCGCTGTAGAATCTACTGTAGTCGGTGCTACCGGATTTGGTGCTGGGTTTGATGCTGACGCATCAATACTGACATTAAAAACAAAGTCCTGTAAGTCCCAGTCAGAACGTTCGCCCGGTAGATCTTCAAAACCAATAGTTAACGCGCCACTGCCATCTGCACTTGCACCCGAACGCGCATGGGAAAATCCATCAGAGTTCAGATTGCCATATGAAGCATGGTAAACATTAGATAATTCAGTTCTCTCGCCTTCAGGCTGGTCTGTTGAGCCTGCAGAGTAATAGACGAGTACAGAACCGGTATCATTGACGGTGGATGCATTACCCTGTCCATCCTCAAAGCGCAAAACACCATTACCCTTAGCCGCTTCATCAATAATCGTTTGGTAGTGTGAATAACCATTAGGGATAATAAAGAAGCCAAGCTCACCGGCAGGGACATTTTCGAGAGTCACCGTGTCGCCTTCTTCGGTTTTATTACTATTTTCCCAGAGTAAACTAGCATCACTTAACAGACCACTCTCATCAATCAAGTAATAACCCACCGAATTCGAATAAGCTGCGGCTTCTGAAATAAACGATACGTTTACATTACTGGGCTGTTGTAAGGTCAACAACGAAGGGTTAACACCATTGGCATCTTCAGGCCCCCGACCACGACTCGTGGGTATCGGTGCGAGTGTTTCCGTTGATGAAGGCCCTGAGGATGGGGAAGATCCTGCAATGTCGGTATATTCTTCACGTAAGGTATCAACGCCATCAAGTACTTGCTGATATAAAGTACCAATCGCACTTGTGACCGTATCATTTAAGTCGCCGCTGGCCGTTAAAATATCCTCTGCTTCAGCAAATCCCTGCTTAAAGCCTTTTAAACCCTCGGCCAATAAGTCGTTTAATGCCTCATCGGAAGCACCAGAGGCTTTTTCATTGGCAATACGGTTTTCAATAAAACTTAAAATGTTTTTTGCGCCATCCAATAAGGGGGCTGCTTCTTCAACAGGTGCCACATCAGCGACTTCACCCACGTTAAGGCTGTTGAGCTGATAATCTTGATTAAGCTTTGAATAGGTCAGTGATTCCTGACTACCCGCTGCATTTCCACTTAACAACACCCGATAAGAGGATACTTGGCCTTCATAACGATAACTATACTGAGTACCACCATCACTGCTCGTCTGTGACGACGATTGTGAAAATGATTCATTAGATGAAAAATTATACGAAGAAAAACCACTGGTTTCTGAAGGTGTTAGCGGCGATAACATGTAATTACCCTGTGGGATCATTAAAAGATATACAGTGTTATCGGCTTATAACGAAAAGGCTTCAGGAATGATTTATTATTAAAATAAGGTCTGCTTAGCAAAAAAAGCTATGTGATCTATATCACACAGGAATAAGCCTTGAAGATTAACGATAAGAACAAACAGTAAACTGGAAAATAGTTAAAAACAAGGGTCAATGGACTTATACTAGTAGCAGAAAGGCCAGTGGCCTCTAAAACAGATTATTACAAGGAACAATAAAGTATGGCTGTATACAATACCGCTTCTGATTCTGCTAACACTGCTATAAGAGCTTTCCTTACCAAAGTTGGTGAACATTATCTCGGTCACTCTTTTAATACTGGCAGCGGTAAAGGAAAAGCTCTATGGTTTTCAATTCGCGATAATGATTTTAATAGTTGCTGCGCTTATTGTGGTGAGAAGAGCGATAGCCTTCAAATTGAGCATGCATTAATGTTCAATCGTACTGAATTTGGCTTACATCATCCTGGTAATATTATCCCTTGTTGCAAGGCATGTAATAAACGCGAGCGTCTAGGAGACAAAACCTACTGCAACTGGGAACAGCATTTAGTCAAGGTATGTAAAAATCGCGGTGAAACCGAACAAGTCGAAGCAAGAAAAAAGAAGATTCTCGATAATTTCAAAAAGAATAACTACCCCAAACTAAATATCAATGAGCAACATGCTATTCGTGTGATTGCCAGCAGTCTCTACGAAAATATAAAAACAGAATCTGAGAAATCCTTAAAATTATATAAGCAACTAGATGAGGCATTCCTACAATAATGCAATGTAATGCGGTCTTAAACGTATTTACTCATGAATATGAAAAAATCATTGAAGATTATAGGAATAACTCTTGGGTCCTTACCTTTGCTCTGAGCTTGATGACTTGCAAAGGCTTTAGACAACCTAATACATCAACAATTAATCCTCATATTTAAAGAAACATGAAGTTAATTAATATTAATACTAAGCTGGGCAACAAAATATTAGAAGATCTTAAGAATGATGGCTGGAAGAAAACAAAAGAATATAGCATATTAGCCTTCGACAAAGGCATTGATTATGATAGCTATACAATCAAGAAAAACAAATTAAAACTGGAATTTGAATGGACTAACTGGTTAGAGTGGGAAATTAGTGGTTCTCACTCTGAATTAAACTTTCTGACAAAACAGTACAACCTGAAAACCAATCAACAAGTAGTTACATAATGTGTATAGGGCTATAAAAATGGCAACCTCAAAAGGAAAAACTGAAGGTGGAAGTGGCGGTAAGCGTGGGCATTCCAATATGGAACATTGGGAATTTACTGAAGAGATTAAGCGATCGACTAAAGTCATTCGTAGAGAAAATAAAAAGAAAGAGATCAGGAAAGAAGTTAATAATATTAACAATGAAAGTATTGTTGATTAAATTATTAGAACACAAAAAATCAGCCTTTCTCTAAATATAATTTACTTGAGTAATAACAATGGATAAGCAATCATTAGAAGAATTAAAAGAAATTATTGAGTTTGGTAAATATGGATTTATGGGTACTTTAATTTCAGCCTTAGCGGGTATGACCTTAATTTTTGCTTTGGCGGCACTGAGTGCATTTACTAAGTTTACTATTTCAGGATGGGAGCTTGTATCAATGGCGTTTATTTTACTCGCCGGCACGATTGCTTTCGGTATTTTATCATTGCGCAAATTACCGCAACTCAACTTAAATATAAAAGATGGTCAACTTGAAATAACAACCACTATAGATCAGAAAAAAACGGATAATAGTGAGGAAAAAGATGACATTTGACGAAGCGGATAAACATTTAGCGACTATACGTTCACTTATTCAACATGAAGACAACTTACTTAACACTCGGCTAGGTTGGATGTGGACACTACAAGGCTTACTATTCGGTGCTGCAGGCTTTATGTGGGGAAAAGATTTACTACCTATTGTCGTTATTGCCAGCATCGGCTTATTATCAAGCATTTCTATTGGCTATAGTTGTACCCGAGCAGTGAATGCCATCGGCAACCTCTTAGAGCAGTCTGAGGATTTAAAAACAAAACACACGTCTTTTTTCTTTCCGCCCATGATTGGCGCCAGCAAAAAAGGTAAAGAATGGCTACTTCCTTGGTATTTCTTACCATGGGTATTTAGTGCAGCATGGGTATCATTACTAGCATATCACTACTTTGCAAATTCAATTTCTTCTTAATATTTTTTTAATTTTTCAATGATTCGTCCTTACACCCAAAAAGATTACTCAGGTATTTTAACCATCTATCACCAATCAAAGTTGGATGAATTGAGATATGAGAAAAATACCTTTACCCTTCTCCCCCTTAATAAAGATTCAAGGCGGTTACAACAATTACTTGACTCTGACATCTATGTCTATGAAGAAGAGCAGCAGGTTATTGCTTATGCCGCTTTATGCGACGCAGAAATTCGTGCATTGTTTGTTGAACCAAACTCTAGAGGAAAAGGTGTTGGTAGAAAGTTGCTTACTTTTTTATTAGAAAGAGCACCTCAAAGCACCACCCTCAATATTGCAAAATCAAACATACCTGCAAAAAAATTATATGAGCAATATAATTTTAAAGTAATAAAAGAATTTAAAACAGATTACAATGGCATTACTGTGTCTGCGAACACAATGAAACGCAATATCCCTTAACTGATTAAGTCTTCTTTACGGTTTGTTTCAAAACGTTCCACATCAACTGAAACATTGAGTGATTGTGTTTGCCCACCACCAAAAATAACACCTCTGAGAGGACTCACATCAGAGTAATCACGCCCCCATGCGGTCACCAAGTGCTGATACATAGGTATCGAATCATTGGTAGGATCAAACTCAAACCATCCTTCTCCGGGTGAATAGACAGAGAACCATGCATGGGAAGCATCAGCACCCACTAATTTTTCTTGCCCCGGCGGCGGCAATGTTTCTAAATAACCACTGATATAACGCGCCGCATACCCCATAGAGCGTAAGCAACCAATCGCCAAATGTGCAAAATCCTGGCAAACACCATGCTTATGAAGCAATACTTCTTCAAGCGGTGTTGCAATGTTGGTTACATTGGGATCAAAATCAAATTCTTCAAAAATTTTATGAGTAAGGTCCATTACTGCAGACAAGAACGGTTTATCCGGAGAAAAGCAATCTACCGCATATTGCTTAAGACTTTCATTGGCATTAATCATTGGGGAATTTAATAAAAACTCGCGCGCATACAATGTTTCAACATTGCCATTGGGGTTATTTAATAAATCTTGCACCTGTGCGCAAGTATTACCATAACCCAATTGTTCGCCAAAATCTAAACGGTCTTGCTTAAGGGTAATTTCTGTTGTGACCTGTATTGATAAAGTATCATGGGGCTCTTGTATTGAGAAGTGATAAAGGCGATTACCAAAATAATCAATGCGACGATTACCGGTAGCAGGCGTTGGATAAATAACAATTCGGGAATTATTAGCCGCCTGAAAGGGTGTTTCTCTTGGCAATAAATGCGCACGATTGTAACAAGCACTCACTTTTTGTTCATAGTCGAATTGGGTAAGGTGACGAACACGGTATTTCACAATTCATCCTCCCAAGAAGCTGCCATAACCTGTTGATGGGTTTCAGTATGATCAAAGTAAATATCACTTAATACTGTTGCTAGCTCATTCAATAATGACTGGCATTCTTCCAATAATTGATCTAGAGAAGAACGCTCTTTTTCATCTTTATTAATTGCAGACAAATTTTCAGGCTGAGCCAGCTGAATGCGGTTTAATAACTCTAAAATAGTGCGTTTCTCTTTTGTTAAAAAATTGTTCTTTTGTCTTTGCGGTAACCCATCAATATGATCTTTTAATTCTTTAAGCAAATAACACAATGAACGAGGGTTTCTATCATCTAATAACGTTAATTCCAAGCCGTTAACAACATCTGTTCTAGCACGATAACGCCGGCGGTAAGTAATCAGTGTTTCTAAAGTTAACAATACTGTTTCTAGTACACTGTCTTCATCATATTCTTGCAAACTAGGGACAAGTAACGCTCTAAGCAATGACATGGTTTGATAGGATCGTTCAAGATTGCGTCCAATCTCAGTAAACTGCCAGCCATAACCGCGAATCATACTTTCATGCACTAAACCTGAGAGAGCCAACAAACTGGTTACTAGTGGGTCTAAGGCTTCTTCCGGTGCAGAAGCAAAATCATTACGGATAGACGATTCCAAATAATTAACATTATCACGAATATCATTGATAACACGCTGCGTATCTGCAGATAAAAGCACTTTTACCTCTTCAGCACAGTTCAACAGCTCATTTAAGCTAGAGACCACACTACCCGGGCGGTCGGCATCAATAATAACAGACAATAATTCAGCTTCAGGATTTTCAAATAAAACGCTGTCTGTTGCACTAAAACCGGGAAAAGTTTCTGTAACTTGGGTCACCGCCAATAAAATTGTTTTATAACTTTTTTCTGAAAGATGATGGGTATTATTCAACTGCATAAAGACCGTTCGCAATAAACGCAAAGCATATTCTGCACGCACTGCATAACGCCCCAACCAAAACATATTTTCAATCACCCGACTCGGAAGATCTTGCTGCTGATCTTCTGATATAGATATATGTCCTGCTTTATCGGACCACAGGCTAATTTGTTTTTCTGGCTCTGATGCAAGAATCCAAGTATCTTTACTTAAGGCCGATAATTGATTAGTAATTAAGTGATCATTTTTTGTTTTACCAACCCGTGTTAAACCACCCGGCATAGCACTGTAAGAATTTTCCCCTGCAACAACAAAACTGCGTAAAACAGTAGGGCGAGGAACAAATTGTTGTGCGTCTAAGGAGGGAGAATAACCAGGTTTAATAAATTCTTGCGCCACATACTTTAATGGATATTGTTTTATTTCCTGACGCAAATGTTCTATTTCATTTGCGGATAATTCACTACCCAGAACACTTTGTTGACCAAAACGTTTAAAAACGGGTTTAATAATTAAGTGCGTTATATTATCGAGAATATACTCTCTATCGTTCGAATCACCCGCCCACCATGTTGTTGCTGAAGGTAGCTTTAACTCTTGTCCTATAAGAGCCTGACTAATTGCAGATAAGTACTTAAGAAAAACGGGGCTTTCCAGTATGCCACTCCCTAAAGGGTTAGCAACGACGACTTTACCCGAGCGAATAACCTCTAATAATCCCGGAACACCCAAGTAGGAGTCACTTTTTAATTCTGCTGGATCACAATAAAAGTCATCAACGCGTCGTAAGATAACATCAACACGTGATAAACCACTTAACGATTTCGTCCAGACACAACCATTACGAACAATTAAATCTCGCCCTTGCACTAAGGAATAACCAAGGTAGTTCGCAAGGTAGGCATGTTCAAAATAAGATTCGCTCCGACTGCCTGGCGTCAACACTACAATATTGGGCAACTCACCTTCTGGGGCCAAGCTATTTAATTTATGACGCAAAGCCTGAAAAAACATCGCAAGGCGATGAACTTGACTGTCTCGAAATAAACTGGGAAATACACGGGTCATCACAATACGATTTTCAAGTGCGTAGCCAGCACCACTAGGTGACTGAGTACGATCACCAATAACGCACACTTTATTATCAGATGTACGAACCATATCAACGGAGTGGAGAACAAGCGCCTGTTCAGAGGAATGCGGAATACCAAAGCAAGGACGTAAAAAACCGGGGTGTGCAAATACAGCTTCTGGGGGGATAACCCCTTGATGAATTAACTCTTGAGGGCCATAAATATCTTTTAATAAGCGATTGAATAACTCAGCCCTCTGCAAGAGACCCGTTTCAATTTCATGCCAAGTAGAACTGTCGAGTAAAAGAGGAACAGAGTCTACCTGCCATGTCCGCTCTTGATCACTATAGGGTTTATAGGTCGCTCCATCATCCCGTAAGATACGTTGAGTTTTAATCTGCCTTTGGGCTAAATTATCAGCGCCCAAACTATTCAAACTATCTAACAGATACGACCAGTGACTGCGCACTTCACCGGAGTCAGACAAGGCTTCGTCAAACACACCGGGAAGCGATTCATAAGCAAGCTCAGAAGATGAAGACATTTTCTGAGTCTGTGATTGCGTATGTTTGGACGTGGGCATAAATGACTACCTAATACTCGGAAGGCTTATTCTAAGAGTTTAGACTCTAAGGTCAAATACAACCATAAGCAAGTTAATCGTGGCGATTTGCCACACTATTCAAGATAGTTTTTATAGGCTTAAATAATGGTACTTGAAGAATGACTCTTACATAAGAGAGTAATAAGTAAACTAAAACGCAAACCGGTTAAAAAACCGGCGCGCGCCTTAGATCAAGCGTATAAGGATAATCTTCTACCAATTCTTCTGGAGGGGGCTCCATCGGTCTCGGTTCATCGCTATGCACAAAAAAGGTTCGAGACTCTTTACCCAAAGGGAGCAAAGCCGTTGCAACAGGCGCTTGTGGGCGGATGACACCCGGCGAATGATTATAATCCCAAAAACGATTAATACGTCGAGATTCAGCTTCAAATGCATTCACAGGGAAACTATCGTAACTACGACCACCGGGGTGTGATACATGATATGTACAACCGCCGATAGCAATCCCATTCCACGTATCCACTAAATCAAACACCAAGGGTGCATGCACCCCAATAGTTGGGTGAAGCGCTGATGGTGGCGCCCATGCACGATAACGCACACCCGCAACAAACTCTCCCTGCTGACCTGTTGAGCGAAGCGGTACACGTCGACCATTACAGGTTAAAACGTAACGCTCACTATTAATGCCGGTTACCCTAACCTGCAATCGCTCAACCGATGAATCCACATAACGGGTTGTTCCCTGCTGACCAACTTCTTCCCCCAAAACATGCCAAGGCTCAATACCCCAACGCAACTCAATTTCAACATCGCCAATTTGTACACGCCCATAATGAGGAAAACGAAATTCCTCAAAGGGTAATAACCACTCAAGTTTAAAGGGGTAACCATGATCTTGTAGATCAGTAATGACCTCTTTAATATCTGACCAAATATAATGGGGCAACATAAATTGATCATGCAAACGTGTCCCCCAGCGTACTAGTTTATGTTTATAAGGCGCTTTCCAAAAACGAGCAACCAGACAGCGTAGCAATAACATTTGTACTAAAGACATGCGCGCGTGGGGTGGCATTTCAAAACCACGAAATTCCAATAAGCCTAAACGGCCTGACGCTGTTCCCGGTGCATATAGTTTATCAATGCAAAATTCAGCACGATGAGTATTACCGGTAATATCAACGAGTAAATTACGGAAAATTCGATCAACTAACCATGGTTGATCAATAACACCCTTCGGTACTTGTTGAAAAGCGACTTCCAATTCATACAAGACATCATCACGGCCTTCATCAACCCGAGGAGCCTGACTCGTCGGGCCAATAAACATACCAGAAAAAAGATAAGACAAACTGGGATGATGCTGCCAATAAGTTACCAAGCTCTGCAATATTTCTGGACGTCTCAATATTGGGCTATCAGCAGCCGTTGCGCCACCTAGAGTGACGTGGTTACCTCCGCCTGTGCCAGTGTGACGTCCGTCCAACATAAACTTCTCTGTACCTAAGCGGCTTAAATGTGCCTGCTCATATAATACATTGGTCTTTTCAACTAACTCACCCCAAGAATGACTGGGATGAATATTCACTTCAATCACCCCAGGGTCAGGAGTAATCTTAAAGCTCTTTAACCTAGGATCACTTGGCGGTTCATAACCCTCGAGTACAACCGGCATCTTTAATTTAGCGGATGTTTTTTCAATCGCTTCGATTAAATTACAATAATCATAAAATGATTGAATCGGTGGTAGAAAGATAAATAAACAACCATTTCGAGGCTCGATTAATAATGCCGTTCGAATTAGTTCGGTCATCACCTTAGGTGCAGCCTGTACTTCTGGCTGACCTTTATCAGGTGCAAAAGGGTCCGCTTCCGCTTGATAAATATCCTGCTCCATGGCGTAAGGTAAACTTTCTAATGGCAGTCGCAAGCCCATGGGTGAGTCGCCAGGGATAACAATTAAACGTTCTCGCCGCAAAGGCCAACGACAACTGCGCCAATGATTACCACTGCCATCCCAAGCCAAGGGAATCAAAAATCCTGAAGGATGAGCTAAACCTTGCTTCAGTACTTTTGCAAGGCGCTTTCGTTCTAAATCATGACTTAAATCTTCATCATATAAATCAATATTGTCCGGTAGATCCTGTTCTTGTAATAAGTAATGAGCTGCATCTTCATAAGCTGAAATAATATAATCCATCGGTACACGCAATGACTGACACAAAGTTTGTAAAAACTTACGGGCTTCCTTGCGACTAAAACCGTAATCCTTATCAACCCGGGCCAACAATTTACTGTCTTTCCATATTGCCTTTTTGTCAGTGCGCCAAAAGCAACCTAAGGCCCAGCGCGGTATCTCTTCTCCGGGATACCACTTACCTTGTCCGTAATGAAGCACGCCACCTTTTGAAAAACTATCACGTAAGCGCAACAACAAATCTTTTGAGAGTCTTAATTTATCATCACCTAATGCTTCCGTATTCCATTGGGCTGACTCCATATCATCAATAGAAACAAAAGTAGGTTCACCCCCCATGGTTAAACGTACATCATTTTCCTCTAATTCTTTATCTAAGGCTTTCCCTAATGTATTGATAGAACGCCACTGATAACCAGTATAGGGCTTAGTAACACGTGGATCTTCTAAAATACGTACCACTTCGTTCGCAAACTCGAATTCAACTTCGCATTTGTCAGTAAAACCGTTAATAGGTGCCGCAGAACTCGGATTGGGTGTACAAGCTAGAGGAATATGCCCTTCTCCAGCAAATAATCCTGATGTTGGATCCAACCCAACCCAACCCGCTCCCGGTAAAAAAACTTCACACCAAGCATGTAAATCAGTGAAATCTTTTTTAGGGCCTGATGGACCATCGAGTGATTTAACATCTGAGGTTAACTGAACCAGATAACCAGAAACAAAACGTGCGGCCAATCCTAAATGCCTAAATGCTTGTACCAATACCCAAGCTGAATCTCGGCATGAGCCCAGTTTTTTGGCTAGGGTTGTTTCACAAGATTGTATTCCGGGTTCCATACGAATCGTATAGTCGATATCTTTTTCTAACTGCTGATTAACTTCTACAAGAAAATCATTAATCGTAATATTTTTTTTATCTTTATAACTTTTAACCCAAGCTAATAGCTTTTCACCTTTTTCTTTAATTTCTAAATAAGGTAACAATTCTTGCTTAAGTTCGTTTTCATAAACAAAAGGATATTTTTCAGCGCTCTCTTCAACAAAAAAATCAAAAGGGTTAATAACAGTCATATCAGCAATAACTTCAACCTCAACACTGAAATGGTCAGTTTTTTTCGGAAACACTAAGCGTGCTTGATAGTTACCAAAAGGGTCCTGTTGCCAATTAATAAAATGCTCTTCCGGCAATACTTTTAAAGTATACCCATGGATAGGAGTACGGGTGTGAGGCGCTGGACGTAAGCGTACAATATGTGGCGAAAGATTAACCCGCCGATCAAACTTATAATAAGTATTGTGATGAACAGCTACGCGAATAGTCATTATAGATAAACTACCTCTGGAAAAATTATATTATCAAAAAACAGTCGGTTTAATCGAGCTTAAACCAGTTTTCTAGAAAAATTTGATGTAACTGGCCAATTTTTAACTGAAGGTCGTTTAAGTATTCGCTTAAATCTTTATCTAATTCAGAAAAAAATCGAGGTGATTTCTTTTTACTATCGTTGGGAATAATATCTAAAGCATTAATTTGTGTCATTACCTTTCGACCTCTAGGCAATGACTTAACGCCCTGAAAAATGGCTTGCAAGCAGTAATTAACTGACCGTGGAAAATGCTCATCAGAAATAAGAAAATTAACAACCTTATAACCAACAACACTGGCTGCGATATTACGGCGGTACGCATGATCAGCACCAGAACTTCTTAACACACTCCCCCATACAATCAACGGCACATGATTCTTTTCACGGTAGTCATGGGCAAATAATACATTGGCGCCAGCATCCAAAATCCGAGTAGTCATATCTGCTCTCTCAAGATCGCGGCCAATACACCACATATCCCAAACATCATCATGCGATAATGTACTCGCAACATAACCTTGAATAAGCTGACATTGATTGATCACCTGGGTTAAAAATTCATGCCGTTTACCACGATTTAAACCGCCATTTTTTATCGAGTCATTGGCAAATGAGGTTAATTCGTTAATAAGCTCCCAAGCATTTTCTGGCATCACATCACGGGTAGTACGTAAATTTTCTCTGACCATTGCTAATGATACAAGCATAGAACTGGAGTTGGTATCATCGGCTAAAGTAAATTTAACCACATTGCGTTCATCCCTCACTTTGTAACGCGCTTCGTATTCATCCTCTGCACTATTAAGTGAAACCAGGTTAAACCAGCTAATATCTACATCTTTCGGCAAGTCCATCAATAAATTAGTATAAACATTCACTAATCTTGCCGCACTTTCAACACGTTGAAGGTAACGAGCAGTCCAATAAATTCTTTCAGCGACTCGCGAGAGCATTATTTAGTCTCCAAGTCGACAATCCAAGTATCTTTACTACCGCCACCTTGAGAAGAATTGACTACCAGTGAGCCTTTTTTCATCGCAACGCGTGTTAACCCACCTGTTGTGACGTAGCTATCTTTGCCTTGCAAAACAAAAGGCCTGAGATCCAAGTGTCTTGGCTCTACTTTACCACCACTGACTAATGTTGGCGCAGTTGAAAGTGCCAGTGTAGGTTGAGCAATATAATTACGTGGATTTTTTTTAATATATTGTACAAATTCAGCTTGTTCTTTTTTGGTCGAATGAGGTCCAACCAACATACCATAGCCACCCGATTCGTTTGCCGGCTTAACGACTAATTGATCAATATTTTCGATCACATAGTCTCTTTGCTTTTTATCACTACAAAGAAAGGTTTCAACATTGGCAATAATAGGATCTTGGTCTAAATAGTATTTAATGACTTGCGGAATATAAGCATAAATCACCTTATCATCAGCAACACCAGCTCCAGGCGCATTTGCCATAGCAACTTTTCCGTCTTGCCATGCTTTCATAAGGCCGGGAACACCCAAAACAGAATCAGGGTTAAATACTTTTGGATCTAAAAACAAATCATCAATTCGGCGATAGATAACATCAACTCGTTCTAAGCCACCGATGGTTTTCATATAAACATAACCATTTTTCGCAACCGTTAAATCACTCCCTTCAACCAGCTCAACACCCATTTGCTGAGCCAAAAAGGCATGCTCAAAATAGGCCGAATTATAAATTCCAGGAGTTAACACAACGATCTCTGGATTATCAATATTAGGTGCTAAATCAGCTAAGGTTTTAGATAACTGATCGGTATAATCATTAACTGGTAAAATATTATCGTGGGCGAATAATTCTGGGAGGACACGCTTGGTAATAGAACGGTTTTCCAACATATAGGATACACCTGAAGGCACACGCAAATTATCTTCAAGGACATAAAATTCACCGTCACCATCACGGACTAAATCTGTTCCACAAATATGGGCCCAAACATTATGAGGTGTTGAAATACCGATGCACTCTTTACGAAAGTTAGTCGATTGCTCTAATAATTCTCGCGGAACAATACCATCTTTAATAATTTTTTGATCATGATATAAATCATCAATAAAGAGGTTAAGTGCTTGTAGGCGCTGCATAAGACCATCAGCTGTTTTATGCCACTGTTTTGCCGAAATCGTCCTTGGAATAATATCAAACGGCCAAGAACGATCTATATTGCCTTCTTCGGTATACACTGTAAACGTGATGCCCATATCCTGTATTGCCGCATCAGCTAGCTGCTGGCGTCGCTGTACTTCATTTTCATCAAGGGATTGAAGGTAGGAGGCAAGTTTTTTTGCCGGAAGGCGAGCATTACCAGGACTACTGATTAGCTCATCATAAAAGTTATCCGGCTGATAGTCTTTCCAGTTAATACTCATCTATTATCCAGAACAATAATTATGCCAATGGCGTATAAAGCTACAATAGAGAGAAAGTATCCAGCAGTTATTACTGGATGTCAAAAAACTTTTGATTTTATAATGATTTAGCGTTTTCTAGGCTAGACTTTAAACCGCCTGAAACCTGCTGCCAACAATAATGTGTGCACTCTTTACGCGTTTCAAACTGTTCTAATGTCACCGGAGCATGCAAGGTCACTTCGACATCTGCTTTTGCTAAACCGAGCGCACCAAAAAAGTGCGAAGCAAATGGCATTGTGGCATACCACGCATAGTGATCACGCGTAAAACGGTCCATTGGTTTATTTTTATAATGTGTATATGAAATTGTCACAGGCTGAACAATAACAGCCGTTTCTGTTTTTTCTATAGATTGTAAAAGGCTGGATTTAAAAGGCTCTACGTGCTCACCTTCTGTACTGGTACCCTCTGGAAACAAAATAAGATTGCCTTTTTGATCAAAGTGATCCGACATTATTTTTAACTGTTCTTTTACCTTTCGTCCTTTGCGCTCGAAGAACAGTGTATTTTGAATTTTTGCCAACCAACCTAATATAGGCCAAGTAGCCACTTCAGATTTAGCAATAAAGTAACCCGGTAGGATGCCACCTAAAACAAAAATATCTAAATAAGAAATGTGATTAACAAGATAAAGCGTTGGTCGTTTTTCTGAAACCTCACCCTTTATATGACAGCGCATTGAAAAAATCCAGCAGCACCCTCGGTGAAAACACATATAAAAGCGATCTAATTTCGATGATAAAAACACACGAAAAAAAAGATAGCCAACTAACATAAAAGCTATCCAAGTAACTAATAGTAGTGTAGATAAGGCTGTTTTAAAAGTGTTGGATAATTTTTGGGGCTTAGTGTCTACATTGATTATTTCATCAGACATGCATCACCAGGTTTGGATTTTTTTGTAACATATTTTTGGTTTCAACATAAATAGAAACGTAAACCGTATTAAAAGCCGAATCAATAATAGCAGCATCACTAATTTTTGCGCCGAGCTTTAAATATCCCCGCAATAATGTAGGCACTGACTTTTGCGCATCAGCCCAATCTGCATCAGGTTGGTATATTTCTTTCAAATCGATATAGTCATCAACCTTAGGAACAGGGCGTAGAAATTCTGGCGCTAAATGATGTTGGTATAGGTAGTTTAAAATGGGTAAATGCTGATTAACATCTGTACCGCTAAAACTAGCACAGCCGAACATCACATCAATATGATTATCTTGTAAAAAAGTCATGGCGTATTTCCAAATCAGCATCAGAATAACACCACCGCGACCATTAGGATCAACACAAAAACGACTTAATTCAAGAGAACGGCCATAGAAATTATGTAGCCGTGACAAATCAAATGTTTCTTCTGTATAAAAATGCTGTCCCGGCTTTAAGCATTCGTTAAAAAACAAACGCAGTGTTCCGACTACTTTTGGCTGTTCATCAGCACGGGTATCCACAACAATGACATGAAAGCCAGCATCATCCCATTGATCAATATCGCGCTTAGCTTCCACCATTTCAGCACTGGGATTACCATGCTTTTCGTCGTAAAACACTTGGTAACGCAGTGCTTGTGCTGCTTGAACTTCTTCGGCATTCATCGCGAAACGAACTTCATAACGCCCAGCTGAGATTGCAGGCTGAATAACAAGGTCTTCCAAAAAGGAAAAACGATCAACTGTTTCGATAGATTCAATAGCACTCATCATTAACTACCTCTATATCCTGATGGGTAAAAGGATACTACTTTCAGATTCATATTATTTATTTGCTTAAGACATTGAGACACAATAATTACTTACTATGCAGATTCTTTAACTGTTTCTTCATGAACTATCGTTGATGGCGCAACCCCAAAATGATCATCAATATGCTCTCCTGAAAAGCGCATCATTGCTGCCATTAGCGCATAGTGGTGTACACTGTGGCCCTGTAAGAACTGTAACTCACGACCTAATGAGGATTCAGTAATCTCGCCTTCTGGCGCGGCCACATCATTACACATCAGTATTTTAAGCGATTGTCCGGCATTTGACTCACTTTTTAGGTTTATTAGGAAATCTTGTAACTGTTCTATAATAGTTATTGCATAGTCTCTATCTGTTTCCAGCTGACAGTCTCTCTGACGCTGATCATAGTCAATCAAGCCCGCTGTAAAATCACGCTTGAAGCAGATATAGTGATCCAGGATATGCCTTAGATGTTTACCCATAGACGATTCAAAGTAAGGACGCTGAATTTGGGTATATTTCTCTGCTGACAAGCCCGCTAACAAATCAGCTGCCGCCGCTAGTGTAGTGAGATTGCTGTCAATGAGGGCCTGTAAATGTGTATCGCTCAAAAGAGTGCTCCAAATGTTCCTGTCTGTGATTTTTGTTAATCAGTAGTTAAGGGCTATGACCGCAGGTGCCTATAATAATTCAGATTTATTATATTTGCATGAGTCAGATCAAATTTGAGACGACTGAATTGTAAAAGAATGGTAATTATGGGCATAATGCCGCGTTTTTACACTGATACGGGAACAATACTGACCTTTATCAGGTCCGAGTGTGTATAAAAAGGTCCTTCCGGATAATCAATGCCAAGAAAAATCTTTAAACGCTTTATCCCCCACCCTAGCCGTATTAAAGGGAATCCGAGCTTACGTTTTCTTGGTCCAATACTCGAAGACCCCAACTTATTCCATTTAAACCGCTATTCGGTGTCTATGGCATTTCTTATTGGTGTTTTTTTAGCATTTTTCCCCCTGCCGGGACAAATGGCGCTAGCTGCTTTTATCGCTTTTTGGGTCAGGTGTAATCTGCCTATTGCTGTTGCCTTAGTGTGGATAACCAACCCTATCACCATTCCACCCATTTTCTTTGCCACGTATAAATTGGGCAGCTGGTTATTAGATACTCAACCTCACCTCTATGGAGGCACTATCTCATGGCAGTGGATTAACGCAGAATTAGGCCGAATCTGGAAGCCACTATTGGTAGGGTCATTATGTGCAGGTAGCTTCTTTTCACTGCTCAGTTATTTTTCTATTCGATACTTATGGCGTTTCTACGTCATATATCAATGGAAACATCGGCAACGTAAACGCTTAAAAAATCAATCATAGCGTAAGGCATCAGCTGGCTGCAGGCTGGCTGCTTTTCTGGCCGGATAAATAGTCGCCAAAAGACTCATCATTAAAGAAACAAAACACACCAACACAATATCGTTAAATTGCAGTGATGATGGTAAAAAGCTGACGGGGTAAATATCAGATTCTAGAAATTTAATCCCTAAAAAAGACTCTAGTGAAGCAACCATATTTTCAACGGATAGAGCTAATAGAATCCCGAGCAACGCTCCTATAATTGTTCCAATAACGCCGATAACTGCACCTTGCACAATAAAGATGGCCGTTACTTGACCATTACTAATACCCAATGTTCTCAATACTGCTATATCTTTTTGTTTATCCACAACAACCATAACCAAAGTCGAGACAACATTAAAAGCAGCGATGGCAATAATTAAGAGTAATAATAAGCTCACCAAGCTTTTTGACATACGAATAGCATAATAAATATTACCGTGAGTACGAGTCCAATCACTGGTGTAAAAGCCTATAGGTAATTCCGCACGCAGCATTGAGGCAACCTGAGCCGCCGCAAATAAATCATCCACTTTGATATGTAAACCTGATACTTCTGTAGAACCATTATTCAAACTAGCAGCCTTATTAAGACCAAGTAATGCAAGAGAGTGATCTAACTCTGTACCTGTGGTAAATATATCAACAACCGTTAAACGCTGTATTGCTGGTGGTTGCTGTGTATTTTCTGCACGCGGTACGATAACTGTTATAGCATCATTTAAATTGACATTTAATTTTTTTGCTAAGCCACTACCCAATGCAATAACTTGTGCTGAATTATTAAGTGTTTTTAAAGTGTCACTACCCAGATAATCATTAATGCTCGATACTGTAGTCTCATATTCTGCATCCATTCCATAAACAAGAGCAGGCTGTGTATTTCGTCCCTGATGCAACATAACTTGTAATTCAACAAAAGGCGTAGCCGCGAGCACCCTCTCAGACTCAAGTACTGTTTGTCGTAACGCTTTCCAATCATTTAATTTTGATGAGTTATTTGTTGAAGGATAATACAAGGTGACCTGAGGCATTATATTTAAAATACGCTCTTTTAATTCTTTATCGAACCCATTCATTACCGACAATACTGTAATCAACAACGCAACACCTAAGACAATGCCTGTCATAGCAATTGCAGAGATAAATGAAACTGAACGGCTACGGCGGCGCGTTAACGTATAACGCAATCCGATAAATAAACTGACCGGGTGTAACATCGCTATACCTTAATCAGATGTAGATAATTCATGTAACTCACCCTGTTTTAGCTCAAGCACTCTGTCCATCGTATTAGCCAGTTGACGATCATGAGTCACAACCACAAAGCTTAATTGAAAATCTCGGTTTAATTCCCACATTAAACTTTCAATTGATTTAGCCGTCTCTTGATCTAAATTACCCGTAGGCTCATCCATTAAAACACAGGCGGGTCGTGTAACAATGGCTCTTGCAATGGCAACCCGTTGCCTTTCCCCTCCCGACAATTCTGAAGGTTTATGATCAAGACGCTGCCCCAAACCAACCTTTTCCAAAATCTCAATTGCTTTTTCCTTCGCATCAAGGACAGGCTGTTTACCAATTAACAATGGCATTGCTACGTTTTCTAATGCAGTAAATTCGCCTAATAAATGGTGAAACTGGTAAACAAAACCTAAATAACGATTACGTAATAGACCTCGTGCATTTTCATCTAAATTAGCTAGTGACTGTCCGCCTACCCACGCCTCGCCTGAACTAGGAATATCCAAACCACCCAATAAATTTAATAGGGTACTTTTACCCGAACCAGAGCTACCAATAATGGCAACACGCTCACCACGATTAACTTTAAGATTAATATCACGTAACACTTGAACTTGCTGTGGGCCTTCACTATAAACTTTTTTTAGATGTTCACAGGCAAGCACTGTTGACTGAGTCATAAAACAGACCTATTTATTATTTTTTCACTATTCATAACGTAACACTTCAGCAGGTTCAACTTTTGATGCGCGGTAAGCGGGATATAAGGTAGCCAAAAGGCTCATCACAATACCAGCACCACAAATAATAAAGACATCTGACCAACGAAACTCTGACGGTATTTGTGTAATAAAATATACATTAGGATCAAAAACATAAAGACCTAACACATGTTCAAACCAACTAATCAAATCACTTATGTTCAATGCCAGCAAAGAGCCCAAAACACCACCCACAAAAATCCCTACAATACCGATCGTACTACCTTGTATGATAAACACGGTCATAATCTCACGTGTACTCATACCTAAAGTACGTAGCACTGCAATATCACTTCGCTTATCGGAAACCATTAAGACTAAACTGGTCACAATATTCAGTGCGGCAACACCGATGATAATCATTAACAATAATGTCACCATACGTTTTTCCAGTTTTAATGCCTGAAATAAACTCCCCTGAGTTTGGCTCCAATCCCTCAGCTCATAATTATCGCCCAACTGAACAGACAAAGAATCAACAATCTCCCCCGACTTATATATATCCGTTGTCTGCAAACGTAGCCCTTGAACTTTTTTTCCATAGCGGAATAATCGTTGAGCATCATTAAGGTGAATAAGACCTAAGGATTGGTCAACTTGAGCGCCCACTTCGAAAAGCCCAATAACCGTAAAGCGTTTTACTCGGGGAAATAGGCCAGCCGGTGTTACTGAGACTTGTGGTAATGTCATTACAAGCGAATCACCAATATGAAGATCGAGATAACGGGCAACTAGGCTGCCAAGAATAATGCCAAATTCGCCTGATTTTAAATCGTGTAACTGACCACCCTGCATATAATTTGAAATAACAGAAACATTTGCTTCTTCTTCGGGCAAAATACCTTGGAGCTCAATACCGTAAACACCCCTGTCAGACCCTAACATCACAAAACCACCAATATAGGGAGCAGCTGCCAATACATCAGGCAATAGCTCCACTTCATCAGCAACGGTTTGCCAAGCTTTCATCTTCGGCAACTTATCAACAAAGACATGGGGTACCACACTTAAAATTCGCTGCTTTATTTCACGATCAAAACCATTCATAACAGATAAAACGATAATGAGTGCAAGTGTACCTAGCGCCATACCCAATAGAGAAAAACCACTGACAAAAGATATAAACTGGTTTCTACGTTTAGATCGTGTGTAGCGTAAGCCAATGAAAATGGAGGTATTTCTTATCATGGGGGCATTATAGTCATAATGACAACGATTCATACTCTTTTAGGCTAGAGTCTTGTTAGTACTCATTGTAAGCAAAACTCTCTTAACCCTTAAAGTTCAAACCTGACAAACTCAAATTTACTGCTACACTCAAAGAACGCGATTTTTATAAGTGAAATTAAGGGCAATCTATGACTGAAAAACGCCAATTTTTTAGAATCCAGCAAGACGTTATCTTTAATTTCAAATGTGTCAATACAGACTCTGTCACCCATATAAGCCCGGAACAACATTTCGACCACGCCAGCGCCTTAGGTCTGTTTTCTCAATTTCAGCAACTTGATAACGACTCTCATGCCACACTTGAACATATTCGTAAGGAAAACCTTCCAGTTGCGGATTACTTAGAAATGCTCAATCAAAAAATGAATCTACTATCGCAGCAGATGTTGGCAAATGAAGCCGTATCCGTGAATGATACTGATAGTGGACGTATTGACCTAAGCCAAGGGGGGATAGGCTTTACAACCAGTCACCCTATTGGTATTGAGAGCTGGTTAGCACTAAAATTGGTCTTTTTGCCTTCATATATCGGGTTACTCACCTATGCTCAAGTTACCCGAAACCAGCTACAAGAAGATGGCAGCTACTTAATTGGAGCTCGTTTTCATCAATTGAATGAAGAGCAGGAACGCATACTTTCTAGACAGGTCATCCAGACCCAATTAGTCGAAAAGAGACAACAAAAAAGCCAAGTTCATCACTAATTAGCGCCTAATTCTCTTCACCAATAGATTTATACCATCAATTACAATAATATAGATAGTAATCAATAGCTTAAAAGGTGTTTATTATGCGCATTCTCACTACCACACTACTCTGTGGTCTTGCCTTAATGTTTTCAGGCGCAGCCTCTTTTGCGGAAACAGTGTATGTGCCTATTGGACAGCAAGGTGGCGACAGACAAACACTTGAAAAGCCCGAACAAGGCATGACTAAGACTCAAGTAGAACAACGATTCGGTCAACCCAGAGAATGGCGAGACGCTGTTGGTCAACCCCCCATTTCAAGTTGGGTCTACGATGAATTCACCGTTTATTTTGAATACCAACATGTGATTCATAGTGTACTTAAACATCGCCCTATCAATACGGCCCCATAAGCACCCTCGAGGAATTCAGCTTTTTAACAGTTCAGTATCTTGTTTATCAGGTAGGCTAGCACGGAGCACGAAATAGCCTACCAAGCCAGAGGCCAAAGAGCCCAGTAAAATACCAAGACGTTCATCGATAACAAGATTGACACCGGTTTCCTCAAAAGCCAGAGAGCCAATAAATAAGCTCATAGTAAAACCTACCCCGCATAATGCAGAAATACCGTACAGCGATGCCCATGACATGCTTGCCGGTAACTTAGTTAAACCTAGTTTAATAGCCAACCAACACAAACCAAAAATACCAACCTGTTTGCCCACAAATAAGCCCAAAGCAATACCGGCAGGGATTGGGTGTAGTAACTGTTCTACGCCAACATCACCTAAATAAATACCTGCATTACAGAAGGCAAATAAAGGCAATATAATAAGGCTAACACCCGTGTGTAACTCATGCTCTAGGGTTTTAAGGGGGGATGCTTTTGTCTTTTGGCAACTTAAGGGAATAAACATGGCTAGAATGACGCCGGTTAATGTTGCATGAACACCCGATTTAAGCATAGCCACCCACATTATTGCGCCAATAAAAAGGTAATAACGTTTTTTAATGACCTCATTGCGGTTCATAAAAAATAAACCAACAATACAAATTGCACAGATAATCAAAGCCAAAAAAGAAATATTGCTAGTATAAAAAGCAGCAATAATAATAATTGCGCCTAAATCATCAAAAATAGCTAAGGATGTTAAAAAAACCTTTAAGCTTAAAGGAACACGCGGCCCGAGCAAGGTCAATATACCAAGAGCAAAAGCAATATCTGTCGCAGCTGGAATAGCCCAGCCTTGAATAGCGGCTGGGTCATCTTTATTAAAGAAAGCATAAACCAGCGCGGGAACAGCCATACCACCAATAGCACCAATTGCAGGGAAAACAACATTATTCCTATCTGATAATTCCCCTATAAGAAACTCTCGCTTCAACTCTAAGCCTATCAATAGAAAAAAAACGGCCATTAATCCATCATTAACCCAGAGTAAGAGCGGTTTTTTAATCTCCAAAATGCCCACTGTTATCGCTACAGGAGTATCAATCAATAGATTGTAATAAGCAGAAAGCGGTGTGTTAGCGACAAAAATCGCAAGGACAGCAGCAAACATTAACAACACGCCTGGAAATGATTCGTGGTGCAATATCTTTTTGAAGGTTAGCGAAGAGCTCATAAAATATCCTAATAACACAATTAAGCTAATTATAAATTATAGGTGATTTTTTTGCGATTTAAACCTCAGCAATGAATTATATCTTTTATACAAAGGGGTTATATAAAGATACAATTAATAAAGTTGAGGTGAAGGTGTTTGTATCACTACTGGTCAGACCTCTGATTTTAAAAAATCAACTATGCCGCCATGGAGACTTTTGGCTTTAAAACCCAAATTATTTAAGATTGCTACTGCTTTTTGACTACGCACCCCTGTCTGACAGTAACATAAGACAAGTTTTTCTTTCGGTAGTTTATTTGTATTATTATTTATTTCATTTATCGGTATATGCAGACCACCCAAGTGAAAATTGATTCGTTCTTCTTCAGACCTAACATCAAGAATGATATAGCTATCATTATTTTCAGCTGAAGAAAGATGTTGCGCAAACTCAACAGTACTTATTGTATCGTAAGTATCCGCAACGAAATTACATGCGATAGTATAATCGGTATCTAAAACGGAGTCGTTCGTTGCAGAACAAACCGGACAATCGGTATTTTTAGCCAACTGAATTTTATTCATACTTAAATCCATGGTCTCAAGCATGCAAAGCTTGTTTTCCAAAGCAGTCGGCAAGCCCGCCAAAAACTTAATGGCTTCACTCGCCTGCAAAGTTCCTAGAAGCCCAGGCAAGACCCCCAATACTCCTGCCGTATTACAATCTTCAATATTTTCAGGGGCATCAGGAAACAAACAACGAAAACAGGCTGTAGCAGGGGTAAATAATGCACATTGACCGGAAAATTGATAAATACTCGCAAAAACCCATGGCTTTTTTAATTGAACGCAGGTGTCGTTAATTAAATAACGTGTCGAAAAATTATCAGTGCAATCTAAAACCATATCTGCGGCGGCTATAAGCTTAACTGCATTATCGATCGTTAAATTTGCCTCAACAGCCGTAACATTAATTTCAGGATTTAATGCTAGTAACCGTTTTTTAGCACAGCCTGCTTTTGCTTGACCCACTTCATCGGTAGAAAAAATAATTTGCCGTTGCAAGTTAGTTAAATCAACTTGATCACCATCTACAATAGTTATATGACCAACACCCGCAGCAGCAAGATAGAGCGAAACAGGAGAACCTAGCCCTCCTGCTCCTATTATTAATACACGGGAATCTTTTAACCGCTTTTGGCCAGCAACACCAAACTGAGGTAATTGTAAATGCCGCGTATAACGTAGCCATTCACTGCCTGAAAAATTCATCGAGGAATCATTACTCACAGTGGGCAACCTCAAAACGATTAATAAACTGCTTAGCGACTGTATGAGGTTCTTTTGCCAAAGTGATCGCTGTAATCATCGCAATGCTATCAACACCAATTGAGGCAATACCATCAAAGCGATCATCATTAATACCGCCGATAGCAACTAAAGGGTAATCAAGTACTTGCCTCCAATAACGTAATCCCGCCAAACCATGAGGAACCCATGGCATATCTTTTGTGGTTGTATGGTAAACAGGCCCACACGCAATATAAGAAGGGCGATAACTGTGTGCTCTTGCCACTTCATAATGACAATGGGTACTAATACCCAAGCGCAAGCCTGCTTCTTTTATTTGATCAATATCAGCATCATCTAAATCTTCCTGACCAAGATGCACACCATAAGCACCATACTGTATCGCCAATGACCAGTAATCATTAATAAAGAGTCGTACATTATTTTCTTGAGAGACTTTAATCGCTTTTTGGATTTCTTCTTCGAGCGCCTTCCCCTGTAAATCTTTCACTCTTAGCTGAATGGTTGATATACCAGAGGGGATTAATTTTTTTATCCACTCTGCACGATCAACAACGGGATATAAACCTAAGAGAGGTTGATTGCATTCAGGAAAAGTGTCTTTATTTAAATTTTCTACAGCTTGATTTGTTAGCAATGGCAAATCAACTTGCTGATTCGGGAAACGATTAATATTAACTGGACCGTAATCATGATCACCGCCTAACCCATAAGACTCTCTTAAGCCTTGTGAAATAGCCATTTTACCAATAACAACGGCATCGTAGAGAGAATAGCCCAACGCAATAGCACTGGCGATAGCTGACGATAAAGCGCAACCGGTACCACGGCTATTTTTTGTTTGAATCTTATGACTCGCTAGCCAAAATGACTTTTCACCATCTGAAAAATAATCTTGAGCAAGATGATTACTTTCAGAACAAAAATGTCCACCTTTTAATAAAACAGCTTTAGCGCCGAACGCTAATAATTGCTTGGCAGCACTAACAAGGTCATCAGTAGTATTAATAGATATACCTGTTAACAGCTCAGCCTCATCAATATTAGGCGTTAACAAGGTACAATGTGGTAGCAATACCCGCTTTAGTGCATTCAAAAAATCAAGATCGGTAAACGCCTTACCACTACTACTTTTCAGTACCGGGTCTAAAACTAAAGGGATATTTCTTTTATTTAGAAAACCACCTAAAACGTCCAATTGATATTTATCAACCAGAAGGCCTGCTTTAACGACATCAATCGGTAAATTTTCATTTGCTTTTACTTGATCAGAAAAAACTGCTTCTTGAACAGCATTAATAGAAGTAACTGAGGTATTATTTTGTGCGGTGTTCGCCGTAATCACTGAGGCGCTATGCACACCCATTGTGGATTGAGTACGAACATCCATAGAAAGGCCAGCAAAGCCAGCTGAATCGTTACCAGAAAAATTTAAAACAACGGGACGTTTAGGCATAAAAATAGAAAAATCTTAAATGGAAAATACAAGGCATACTTAGCGGTCTTCTAATTGCCTTGATGCCAGAAAGGCGTTCCTATTGTAGGGGTACTCGGCTTAGCCAGATCACGCTCCTGAATAGCACCAGATTCATAAGCTGCCTTACCAGCCAACAAGGCATATTTAAATGCCTCTGCCATTTTAATTGGATCAGAAGCCTGAGCAACAGCAGTATTTAATAATACCGCGTCATAACCTAACTCAAGTGCTTGTGCAGCATGAGAGGGTTTGCCAATACCAGCATCAACAATTAAGGTAATGTTGGGTAAACGCTCACGGATCGTTTTCAAAGCATAAGGGTTTAACAAACCTTTCCCTGTACCAATAGGCGAACCCCACGGCATGAGAATACGACAACCTGCATCGACTAATTTTTGGCATAGTACTAAATCATCAGTGCAATATGGAAAGACCTCAAAGCCCTGAGAAATTAATTCTTTTGTGGCTTCTAACAACGCAAAGGGATCTGGTTGCAGATTATATTCGTCACCAATGACTTCCAACTTAATCCAAGTAGTACCAAATAACTCTCGAGCCATTTGAGCTGTAGTAACAGCATCCTTAACGGTATGGCAACCCGCTGTATTAGGGAGTATATGTAAATTCAATTCTTGTAATAACTGCCAAAAATCATGGCCACTATTACCTTCACTAATGGCATTCATATTTTGACGGCGCAATGACACTGTCACCACTTCCGAGCCCGAGGCCCTAATAGATCGCTGCATAATATCCGGAGATGGATATAACGCAGAACCGATTAGTAAACGACTGGAGATTTCTTTATCCGCGAGAGTCCACATCATCAACCACCTTGCATAGGAATCAGCAATTCAACTTGATCGCCATCTAACAATTGCGTTTTTTGATACGCTGATTTAGGTACAAACTGCTTATTAACAGCAATAGCAAATGTTTGCTGACCTAATTCCCATTGATCAATAGCATCCAGCAAATTACTTTCTGCATTGACTGATTTATCTTCACCATTTAAAAAAACTGTAATCATAAGTAATAAAAATATTAAGCGACACGCTGAATCAATGAAGAATATGAAGACTGGTAATCAGGGTTTTCTAAAGCGTTTAAGACTTCTTCACCTAATGCTGGCGACAATAAAAAACCATGCCGAAACAAACCATTCACTCGAATCAAACCATTGCTGTATTCAATCTTGGGCAAGTTATTATTTAATGCTGGGCGACAATTAGCTCTCATATCAACAATTCGGGCTTCAGCAAATCCTGGATGCAAACTGTACGCAGCCGATAATAACTCCAAACTAGAGCGTACGGTCATCGGACCTCTATCATTACTTTCAATCTGAGTAGCGCCAACAACATAAAGATTATCGTGACCACGCGGGACTAAATAGAGGCGATAACGAGGGTGCATTAATCGAACTAAACGTTTTATTTTAACTTCAGGTGCTTGCAACCAAATTAATTCTCCACGCACTCCGCGCAGCTCATCCCACTGAGGCTTGGCACCCAAACCACGACAATCGATAACACAGTCAAAATGGTGCTTGCCTTCATTCGTTTCAATAACCGTAGCACCCACTTCATGTATTACCCTATTGGCATACCATTGAATACCCTGCTCTATTAAATTGTCTGCCAATAACTGTAAGGTTTTGTTTGGGCATAACCATGCTTCTTCTGGCAAATAAGCAGCTTCACTAAATTGGGAAGCCAACTCAGGTTCCAGCATAGTCAACTGCTGTTGATTCAATTGCTTAAATTGATCCTGAGAAAGTGATAACTTATTAGAAACTTGCTGAGTAAAATGCTGGTAGTCTGGGCGATCTGCAGCATGGGATACAACAAGGCTTCCCTGTTGAAAGTATCCCATATCACCTTTGAGTTCATCGGCTAATTGTTTCCACAAATCTAATGAGCGCATCCCTAGCTCGTAAACCATTAACTCAGCAGATTCAACTTCACAATAAGGCGTTAACATACCGGCAGCGGTGTAGGCTGCAGCATCACCAAAGTCAATATCATCTTTATCAAACAAGCTCACAGCATAACCGGCACGACAAAGCTGCCATGCAAGGACTCGCCCCATAACACCAGCGCCGGCAATACCAATACTTTTATAATGCGTTGACATAAGGCTTAATTAATCGACATGTTCAACATAAATTTGACTGCCCAATTCTTTAAACTCGGCTGACTTTTGTTTCATCCCAGCCTGAATTTCTTTTTCAGAAGCATAGTCTCTCACTTCCTGACTGATTTTCATCGAACAAAATTTAGGGCCACACATCGAACAAAAATGAGCAACTTTTGCAGAATCTTTCGGTAAAGTTTCGTCATGAAATTCACGAGCACGATCAGGGTCAAGGCCCAAATTAAATTGGTCTTCCCAACGAAATTCAAAACGCGCTTTCGACAACATATCATCACGATAACGAGCACCCGGATGACCTTTAGCAATATCAGCCGCATGTGCAGCAATCTTATAAGTAATGATGCCTTCTTTCACATCATCTCGATTAGGTAAACCCAAATGCTCTTTAGGTGTGACATAACATAACATGGCACAACCAAACCAACCGATCATTGCAGCACCAATACCACTAGTAAAATGATCATAACCCGGTGCAATATCTGTCGTCAGTGGACCTAAAGTATAAAATGGCGCCTCATCACAATGTTCTAATTGCTTATCCATATTTTCTTTTACCATATGCATTGGCACATGGCCTGGGCCTTCGATCATGGTTTGCACATCATGCTTCCAAGCGATTTTGGTTAATTCACCCAAGGTTTCCAGCTCACCAAATTGCGCAGGATCATTTGCATCAGCTAAAGAACCCGGACGCAAACCATCACCCAATGAGAAACTGACATCATACGCTTTCATGATTTCACAAATCTCTTCGAAATTTGTGTACAAGAAATTTTCTTTATGATGAGCAATACACCACTTCGCCATTATTGAACCACCACGAGAAACAATACCGGTTACACGGTTAGCGGTTAAGGGCACATAGCGCAATAAAACGCCCGCGTGGATAGTAAAGTAATCAACACCCTGCTCTGCTTGTTCGATCAATGTATCGCGAAAAACTTCCCAAGTAAGATCTTCAGCAACGCCATTGACCTTCTCAAGCGCTTGATAAATGGGAACCGTACCAATGGGCACAGGTGAATTACGAACAATATAGTCACGGGTGGAATGAATATTTTTACCGGTCGATAAATCCATGACCGTATCGCCACCCCAACGAGTTGACCAAACCAACTTCTCAACTTCTTCTTCAATACTGGATGTCAAAGCAGAATTACCAATATTGGCATTAATTTTAACCAAGAAATTACGGCCAATAATCATTGGTTCTAATTCAGTATGGTTAATATTGGCGGGAATAATCGCGCGGCCTTCGGCCACTTCTTTACGAACAAATTCAGGTGTAATTGGTTGTAAATTAGCACCCCACGAATGACCTTTTAGGCGCTCATTACGCTCATCAGTGGTAAATTCATTACTCAAAGCTTCTCTGGCTTGATTTTCACGAATGGCAATATATTCCATTTCTGGTGTAACAATCCCTTTGCGAGCATAGTGCATTTGGGATACATTCATACCAGCCTTTGCGCGACGAGGTTTGCGCTGGAGCTGGTCATTATAAAACTGGAAGGCTTTTTCTGAATCGTCGTGCCCATTATCCATTGGCTTGATTTCACGACCTTCATAAAACTCGGTATCACCACGAGCATCAATCCATTCCGAGCGAATATCTTCTAAACCCGTATGAACATCAATATCAACACTGGGATCAGTGTAAGCACCAGAAGTGTCATAAACCGTTACTGAGGTGCCATCGGTCAGATTAATCTTACGCATTGGCACTTTGACATCAGGCATAGTCTCAGACGAAACATAGACCTTTTCACTCGCCGGCAAAGGCTCTCGAGTCAAAATACTGGTAGTGGGTTCTACAGGGAGCTTGCTGTTCATCTAGACATATCCTCACGATCAAAAAATGTACAACGAAGGAGGACAAAGAAATTAAAGACAGGGAATGGGGGTACCCAAACGATCTTGTTTCTACTCACTTCCTACGCCAATACTAACTGGATCAGGTTCACGGGTTCACACTAAACTCTACGAGCTCAATGCATCTCAGCCTATAGCACCCCGAGAGCAATAAATAATCAGTGCGCTAGTGTATGCAAAAACAGGTAAAATTGGAAGCAGATCACAAAAAAGCCTTGTATTTTGAACCAGTTTACACGGCACAGACCGTTTATACGGCAGCACATAGTAAAAAGTTCTACAGTGGCCTGAATCGAAATTTTGTCATTATTGATTGATTAATAAGTTATGGTTTCAAAAGCAAAGCTATATAAACAGCTGGATTCTCTGGAGTCAGAGCTCGAAGAAAGCTTAAAGCCTTTACTGGAAAAAGCGGCCAATGGTCAGAATGACCTTGTGTTTTGTGTAAGCGACTTTAACCCATTCAAAGAGCTTAAGTCTCACACCAACACAGAGATGGAAGAATTGATCAAAATGGGGGCTCAGATCTTAGTACTCAAGGAAAAGCTAGAGGAAGATGCTACAGGCTCTATTGCCGAGAGAATCTGCTGGTATTGCCGGGAATGGGGAAACATTCAAAACCATCACAGAGCTAATACACAGGAGCTAGCCAAACAGTTTTTAACAGAGATAGACAATAGCAGTTAAATTGTAGTGGCTCAAACATGGTCAGACACTTTTTTCAATAAGGCGCGATCTAATTGGACAGTCCGCTCTTCCTATGAAGCCGCCGTTCGAGATTTTAACGCCCACATAAAAGGCGAGCGTTAGCGAGTCCAGCCCACACTTTTTGTGGGCGATTTTTGATGTTCTTATTATGAGTTTCTTGGGTCATACACCGAGCCGTTTCTTGGTTATATGCTCTAAGCAAAGCTCTTTTTCTGTTTGACGACGAATGCTAACTAGAGGTTTGTGAGTTTGCTGTTTGTTGAAGGTGTTGGCTCGACTGTCGAAGCGATAAAGCTGTCTAAATAGGCCTTCAAGTTCTGCAATCTCTTGATCGGTAATATTGTCCCAAACTTCGTAGTAGGAAAAATGAGTCCAGTCTTTGTTTGGGTTGTTTAGATGTTTTTTAAGTCTAGATTTGATTCTTCCATTAGCATCTTTTCCAGACATACCAATGTAAACCAAGTTGTAATGACTGCCACGTTTCCGATATAGAGCATATATTCCACGTAAATTCTTAGAAACGGCATCTAGCTCGTCAGCGTGACGATATTCTAATGCCGATTTTATGATTCTTAAGTTGCTCTTCATCGGAGTTCTTTACTCATAACGCCCACTTAAACGAGAGCCACGCAGTGGCGATCCGGAGGAACGAAGTGGAGCGCATTTAAAGCGCTTGTTATTGGTCATCTTCTAGTAGGGCACTAACTTTCTTCTTTGCCCAACCTTCCGCAAGTTTAAGACCAGATTGAACAACTAAGGAAATGCTAGCATCTGAAAAATCGGTTTTCATTTTCTCCCACACTTCGTTCTTTGTCACCGCTGATAAAAACTCATGCCCGCGGGCTGATATACGAAAAGGCACTACGGAGTTCCAACTAAAATTGTGCTGACCATCGTACCCAAAACCATAGCCAGTATTTGAAGCAGGGGTTACGAGCTGTTGATCAGCTATGAGACGAAAGTGATAAATGAATTTTTCTTCGTTGATGTCATATCCAAGGTTTTGAATTGAGTTAATGTCAAAATCGATCCCCGATATTTCTTCAACCGCAATCAAAAGCTCTCGAATATAAGAATTATCTTGTTTCATATGAACTTATTCCTTGTACCAATAACGCCGTTGCAAATTGACCACATTGTAAAGTGGAATTTTATGCGATAATTTGCGAAGCAAATGCACAAAATGGAGAGTAGCAATGTGGGTCAATTTTGACAACTTTGTTAAGATCAAAGGGTCAGAGCCTTTGATTCTCTGACCCTTTGATTCGTTATGCTGCTTCATTTTCAATTGGAACTAAAATAAATGTACTTTCTGAACCTTGCAGCCTAGCAGCTTTGTAAGGAGCATATTCTTCAGAATTATAAAAGTTTATTGCCACTTCTTTAGAGGGGAACTCTGTAACCACTTGAAATTGTGGTTTTTGATCACCCTCAATTAATTCAATTTTGTCGGTGCGAGTTAGATATTTACCGCCGTGTTGAAGCAATAAGGGAGTAACATTTTCTACATAACTTTCTATCCACGATGGGTCTGTAATATTCGTTCCGATTATTGCTAAATATTTCATACTTTAATCTCTATAGAAGCATAACGCCTTGCTAAGCGGCGCGCGTTAGCGCGTCCAGTGGAGGCCGCTTTTTGGCCGGAATGATGCTTGAGCAACTTGTTATATTTTTGTATGACACATACCTGTGAAATACATTAATAATACAAGAGATAAACAACAAGCCAAGCTAATAATAAATACTGGCCGCCACTTTTTACCTAGGCTATTAAGGCCTTTACTGGTATAAATTGGCCTAAGCGGATAAAGCCAAAATTGTAAAACTACCCACCAACTTTTTTCTTCATTTGCTTCTTCGTTAGTGAAGACTACAAAGGCGCTAGCCATAAAGGTTAATGCAGAGATAATAGCTAAGCTTAAAATGGCTAACTCGATACTGGAGTTACAATTTGCAGATGAAAATCCCATAATCTCTTAATAAATATAACGCCAATAGCACAGGAAAAATTTGTGGAGCGGATATTTGTGCAATAATGGCCGTAGGCCTTGCACAAATAGGAGAGAAGCAAAATTTTTCCTGTGGCTATTTTTGTTAAGTTTTACTTTCACTATTCTGTTGATTTGTAATTTCACCCAATACTTCAGATGCAACTAGTTGGAAAGCTTGCTGCCAATCAATGTTAGATTGCCCAGCATACCTCTCTACTTGATCACTCCAACCGGTAGCATATTTCTTTATTTTATATTTTTCTTCAAGTTTATTTGACAACATTTCTGTAAAGCAGCATTCACCCAATGAACCAACTTCATAGCCAGTTAAGAATGATCTAATATTTTCCTTATCCTCTTCAAAGATGTACATTCCCATTCTTGAAATGAAAGCCAATAAGCTCTTGGCGTCTGACTCTCTCATAAGTCTTCCTGAAGCTTAACAGTTTAATCAATGGACCTGTTCCACTTATCACCATTCTCTTGATCAAAAGTAAGCTTTAACTAAACTTAGGCGTTTCTTCAATCAAAACAGTTGGTTAGGTGATAACGATCTATTAATGTATTTTGTGATCAAGAGATTGGATAAGATATACTGTACAACGGTTTTCTCTTGATCAATATTATTCATCCCTTATATTTCAAGGACTTAGGGCATCATAAACTGATCAAGAGAATCGGTCTACTGATTTTGGGCTTGCCAATGTATTCTTTTTAATGCCGAACATTATTTTTATATACAGTATTATGGATGATATCCGTGTCACTATTTCTCCAAGTTCATCACACCTGCTTGATCAGTTTCGGCTACATATGCGAAAAAATGGTCTGGCTTATCGAACAGAACAAACTTACATTCATTGGGTTAAGCAGTTTATATACTTTCACAATAAACAGCACCCCAAAGCGATGGGGTCAAAACAGATTGAGGACTTTCTCGCGGATTTATCCAACACACGCTATTGCTCTGTCAACACACAACGTACAGCGTTGAATGCGCTCGTACATTTATACAGGCGCTTTATGGTTGTCGATGTGGATAATTTAAATTATACGCCTGCTAAGCAATATCGCAGACTGCCCGTTGTTTATAGCAGAGAAGAGTCAGACAGGCTCATGCCCAAGAAAGTGTCTCACCTTAGGTAACTCTTCTCCCCGATGTAATGCGCGAATTTTCTTTTGTAGCTCTTCATCCTTGCCGGTTACACGCTGATGATGCCTCAAATGCTCAAGCCACGAAACATCCATAAACTGTTCAATAAAATGTCCGGGCTTATCTGATTCTTCTAAAATATTCCAGGTGTAAGCACCGTATTGCTTCCTTACTCGACCCATTTGATACATCAGTGATAAAAATGCTTTTACATCTGCCTTATCGACTTGATACTCAATTGTTACCAATACAGGGGACCGCTCATTAAGCAATTCATTCTCATCATTTACATCGGCAACAATAGGCTCAGGCCAATGTGTAGATGGTGATAAATCAAGCGCTTTACCTTGATTCAATTCGTATTTGCGTGTCATAAAAGTGCCTAAGCCCAAAGTACAAGCGGCAATAAAAATAGCGTTACAAATATCAAACTCACTGGCTACCAAACCCCATACAACACTACCTAAACTCATGGAACCGAAGAATACCATAAGATAAATCGCCAACCCTCTAGCCCTAACCCAATCAGGTAGCGCTAGCTGCGCAGAGACATTAAAGGTGGATAGCACCCAAACCCAACAGGCACCAAAAATAATACAAACAAACATAATCAATTCTTTGATCTGAAATGTTGCCGCAACCAAAAAGACACCCACTAATGCTATTGAGGAAACAGTAACTAAACGCTCCGGACTAAACGTTTGTTTTACACGCGGTAGTAAAATAGCGCCAATAACTGCACCGATACCGATCATACCAATCAATAAACCGAATAATTTAGCATCACCTTCGAGTTCAGTTTTCACAAGCAAAGGCAATAAAGCCCAAAATGCACTGGCTGAGATAAAAAAGGCAAAAGCCTTCCGAAATGTTGCTTTTAAAGGCGGACTGTAACGAACGTAACGCAGCCCTGTCATAATCGCACCCGGAATCCGCTCTTTTGGTAAATCACCAATAACTCTAAACGGACACCACATCAACAGTGCTGCAATAATCAACAGGAAACTTACGGCATTAAAAGCAAATGGCGCTGCAATCCCTACCGTTGTTATCAAGATACCCGCTATTGCCGGACCAATAGCCCGACTTAAATTAAAACCAACACTATTGAGCGCAATCGCAGACTGGAGTTCTTCTTTGGGAATTAATTGTGGAACAATCGCTTGTTTGGCAGGGGCAACAAAAGCGGCTCCTGTGCCCAAAGCAAAGATAAATAACAGTAACAAACCCGGGGTAATCGTGCCCTTATAAACCACATAGGTCAGTAAACCGGCGACAATCGCCATAATAATTTGGACAATAATAAGTAACTTGCGTTTGCTCACCACATCCGCAATAGCACCCGCAGGGAGCGCAAAAAGAAAGATTGGCAAGGTGGTAGCCGTTTGCACAAGAGCAACCATCAAAGGGTCTGTTGATAACGAGGTCATCAACCAGCCAGCACCGACCTCATGCATTCTCACACCAATGGTCGAGATCATTCCTGATAACCAAAGGGCACTGAAAATTTTTGACTTAAATGGCGCCCATGGGCTTACTTGTATTGCGCTTGTACTCATAACTGACTCTATCTAATAACGGCTTTTGGCCATATAACAAGGTGGGTAAACCTGTATGTGGGACAAATATTATTCTGGTTGGTTTCATAGACTTACAGCAAAGCGACTGTCTTTATTATAACCGTTAGTTGTAACCTTATAGCCGCTTAATTAAAGTTTGAAAAAGCATGACAATAAAACCTCTGTTATCCGAATTAAAAAAGTGATGAGCAGTGATAGAAGGTGTCACCAAAAACATCTTTCATACCCAGCAGCTAACTTCACCATCAGTAAAAGAATCATTTTTCACTACAAAATTTAGGCTGATTTATTCTCTTTTTTAAGCCTAAATTTTATTTTTTCGGAAAATATTTTCCCCAAAAAAGAGAATGATTTTTTTATTTGTTAGCATCAAACTTCAGTGCTAATGTCGCCATACTGCAATTTATACAAGCAGAAATTTTAAAAATAAAAAACCAAACAATTCAACACTCAGGAGAACCCAATATGAAGTTATTTTTAACAATAATTACCTGTCTATTTTTATTTGGCTGTGCAGCCACAAAGAATAAAACTATCAGTGGTACAAATGGATGGAATACCGTTGGAGAGAAAGTATGGTCTACGTCCAATGGTGTGTTATCTTCCGACCCGAAAGAAGGCAAAAGCTATCTTGTCTCTCCAGTACCTTATAAAAGCTTTAAACTGGAGTTGGAATTCTGGCCTGATGAAAAAGTAAACTCTGGTGTTTTTATTAATTGCGATACGAGTACAAAGATTGGCTCAAAAAATTGTTATGAAGCCAATATATCAGACAATCATAAAAAGCCTGAATTTCGTACAGGCTCAATTGTTCGCCATGCTATTCCTAGCTCAAAAGTAAACTCCATCGGCAAGTGGAATAAAATGGTATTTACGTCTACCAAAGGAAAAGTCATTGTTGAAATTAATGGAGTAAAAACAGCAGAAGTGTCCTCAGAAAAACACCCCGGCGGCTATATAGGTTTGCAACGTTTTAAGAACGGCGTTATTAAATTTAAAAACATCCTTATTACACCACTATAAAGCGCTATAACGTTCAAAAAAAAAGCCGAGCATAAGCTCGGCTTTTTTATTACTGACTATAAAAATTATACGTAATTAAAGACTAGAACCACAATCATCACGCCCAATAATGCAAGCAACATACTGTTAACACCCCAGCTCCGAACCAATGCAGAAGAAGGATGGCTATATTTCGCACTCATTTTAACTAAGCCCATCACAAGCGATAAACCGGCCATCTTTAAACAAAAAACCAATCGTGAAAAGCCTGTTTGAACTACCTGCCAAGCTTGTGGAAATAAACGTCGATAAAACCATTCGACATCTAAATTTGTTGAACGTAATTCGGGGGGGTATAAGCCTTTTAAATTCAACCAAACAAAAGCCAGCGCAGAGAAAAATAAAATTTGCAGTTGAGTCAATACATGAGTGACATCATAGGGCGTGTAATCTATGGCATAGGGTAACAATGAATACAAGAATTGAGGGTAACTTCCGATAAATATACACAAAACTGCAGCGATACCCATTGCAATCAACATATTTGTTGGAGCTTCTTTAACCCTAAGACCAGAATCATGGTGAAAGAAAGCAAAGAACGGTATTTTAATTCCCGCATGATGGAAAACACCGGCCGCGGCAAACAATAATAGTAACCAGCCAACCGTATGCCCTGCCTTAACCATTTCCAACATAATAATAGATTTACTGACAAAGCCACTAAATAAAGGAAATGCCGAGATCGATGCAGCACCAACAATACAAAGTATGGTGGTTTTAGGCATACTTTTATACAAACCGCCTAAATGTGAGCCATCAACATGCCCTACCCGGTATAAAACGGCTCCCATTGACATCATAAGCAAGCCTTTAAAAATAACATCATTAAAGGCATGAGCAACGGCACCGTTAATGGCCATTTCTGTTCCCAAGCCAATACCACAGACCATAAAACCAATCTGGTTAATCATGCTATAAGCAAGAACGCGGCGCAGGTCATTCTCAATCACAGCAAAAAAGATAGGGAAGCACGCCATAATAAGACCGATAGTAATTAAAATATCGGTACCCGCAAAACTTCTTGCTAAGGCATAAACTGCGACTTTTGTTGTTAAAGCACAAAGGAAAATGGTGCCTGTTGGCGTTGCTTGCGGGTAGGCATCAGAAATCCAGTTATGAAAAAATGGAAAGCCACATTTAATACCAAAAGCAACGAATATAAGCCAAATAGCAAGATTAGAAAATGTCAGTGAAGTCGTATCAAGCGTAAATGCAACAATATCAGCACTACCTGTTTGCTTAACAAGCAGTAAGCCGCCAGCAAACAATAATACGCCTGAAAGGACCTGAATAATAAGGTAGCGCATACTACTTTGATAGCTCGCTTCAGTACGCCGCGCCAGCACTAAAAACACTGAGGTGAGTGCCAGCAACTCCCAAAAAACAAATAAAGTTATCCAATCGCCTGCAAATACTGCTCCCACGGCACTACCTGCATAAGTAAGCGCTGCTATTTGTTGGACACGGTCTTTCTCGTGCAGCGCAAAAATACCACCAATAAATGCCGCTAAGTGAAACAGGTAACCAAAGAGTAAACTTAAGCGATCCACTTTTGTTAGGGTCAATTCCATCCCTAATAACTGATATTCGCCATAACTACCGTGCTGCCATTGCAATAAAGCAATAAAACTAACAACGGGTATAGTCACAGTAACAATACCGGCAATCAAGCGGCCAGTCTTACCCTTTAACAATAGTAAAATAAAAGCGCCAACAAAAAATAACGCAAAAGGTGGCAAAGACGACATAGAGGCTAAAGACATATCAATCATCAGCGTGACTCGATTCACTGTAATAATGTTCATCACGCATTAGCCATTTACGCATTTGGGTCGCAATCAACACCAAAACAACACAGGCAACAAAACCATAGATAGCATAAAAAGCAGGAATTTTTTCTATCGATGTTTCAATATGGCGATGGACTAAAAAATCAACTAGTACTAGTAACACGCAGCTGCTATAAAAAATACGCAATATCCATTTTATTGTCGAAGGACGATCAAAAAAATCATTTTCATCGTCTTTCTTTATATGATTATTTTCATTCATTTAAACTATCTCACAATCATGTTATAGCGCTGTTAATAGCTCACGCACGAGATCTATTTGGAAGAACAATACAATACAAGCTAAAGTCGTGATACCTATAGCCAGTAAACACGCAAGGGGAGCCTCTTGTACAACAACAGTTTGATCAGCCGTATTACCTAAAGGGCGGGCAAAAAAAGCGCGTAAAGGTATCGGGAGCAAATAGGCAATATTTAATAATGAACTCACCATTAATACTGCCACCAACCACCACTGCCCAGAAACAATAGCACCTTCTGAGATGACTAACTTACTCCAGACACCCGCCAAAGGAGGCAAACCAATAATACTTATCGCAGCAACTAAAAATGCTGTCATGGTATAAGGCATTTGCTTACCTATACCATCTAGCTCACTGATGGCTTTTTTATGTAGAGCCACCATAATAGCCCCAGCACAAAAGAAGAGTGTAATTTTACCAAAAGCGTGAGTAACAATATGTAGCCCAGCACCTTCTATAGCAATAGAGTTTGCAAGTAAAGCAGCCATAACAATATAAGCCAGCTGACTGATCGTTGAATAAGCTAAACGCTCTTTCAAATTATCTTTTGTCATCGCAATAAAAGAACCAAGCAATATTGTCGCTGCAGCAATGATCAATAAAATATCATTCGCACCTGTTGACACAATGAGCTCGAAACCAAAAATATAAACAACTACTTTAATAATTAAAAATACACCGGTTTTAACAACGGCTACTGCATGCAACAAAGCACTTACGGGTGTCGGTGCTACCATGGCATTTGGCAACCAGCTATGAAAAGGCATCACTGCCGCCTTACCTGTACCAAATACAACTAACATCAATAATGCTGTTGCCCATAGAGGAGAAATTTCTATGGTTTTAAAAACACCGCCAGCAACAAAGTCAACACTGCCCGTCATCCACCAAATCAGAATAATAGCCGGCATCAATAGCACAATTGACCCACCCATCAATACACCCAAATAAATGCGCCCTGCTCTCTTGGCTTTGTCAGTACCTGCATGGGTCACAAGAGGAAAAGTCGATAAAGTAATAACTTCGTAAGCAACAAATAGTGTTAATAAATTACCCGCATAAGCAGCGGCCATCACCGAAGCAATTGCAATTGCAAAACAAACATAAAAACGAGTTTGATTTTTTTCCCCATGACCGCGCATATAACCAATACTGTATAGCGTAGTTACAATCCATAGGAAGCTAGCCAATAAACCAAACAATATACCAATAGGCTCAGCTTTAAGATAAAGAGTTAAACCTTCGAACAAGGTAATAGCGTCGCTACTGATGGTTTCACCGGCTAAAAATTGTTGATACAAATGCAGGTTGAGCATTAACAAACAAGCACCAGCAATAAAAATGGATAATTCTCGAAGGTTCTTATGGCGCTCACCAAAAAAAACAATAAAAGGAATAACCAACAAAGGAGGTAATAAAGTGACTAAAGGATTAAGTAACAGTGAAGTCATTGCATACCTCCCAGCAACTGAGCAGCGGCCTGTTGGGCAACGCCCACAACAACATCCCCATTAATACCTGTATAAAGGCTGATGGCAATCAAGGTCCATAAGGGAAGCAACATTGACATTGGTGCCTCCTTAATCGAGGCATGGTCATCCTCTTGAACTGTTGTTTTTTGAAAGCAAAATGCCTCTATAATTTTTCCTATATAAATAATCGCCATGAATGAGCTGAGTAAAACCATTACTGCAATAAGCCACCAGCCACTATCTATTGCTGCGGTAACTAAATACCATTTGCTGATAAAGCCTGCTGTCAGCGGAATACCAATTAAACTTAAACCGGCGATAATAAAGCCACTCACGGTCCAAGGCATAGAACGTATTAAGCCAGACATATCTGCGATATTTGCAGATCCTAGACGGTAAATAATACAGCCAACCGCAACAAACAGTGCTGCCTTAATAAAGGCATGATTAATAATATGAATAACACCTGCGGTAATCCCTGCTTCAGTTGCCATACTTACGACTGCAAATATGTAGCCTATTTGTGCAATACTTGAGTATGCCAGCAAGCGCCGAATATCGGATTGAAAAATAGCCACAACCGACATAACAAAAAAACCAACAATGGCTAAAGGTAATAAAATCTTACCTAATAACATTTGCCCGAAACTATAATCCGCACCAAAAACATGGAAAAAGAAACGCAAGAAGATATACAAGGAGACTTTTGTTGCCGTACCCGCTAAAAAGGCAGAAACAGCCGAAGGGGCGTATTGGTAAGCACCGGGCAACCAAGAATAGACAGGAAAAACTGCGGCTTTAATTAACAAACCGACGGTAATAAAGCTAAAGCCCACCAGCACCGTTCTTGATTCATTAACTGCAGGTAATGCTGCCGATAAATCTGCCATATTCAGTGTGCCGGTCGCCGCATAAAGAAAGCCGATACCCAATAAAATAAAGGAGGCACCAATACTACCCATAATTAAATAACGAAATGCTGCCAACAAAGCCTGCTTTCTTTCTTTGCCTAAAGCAATCAACATATACATTGCAAGTGATGATATTTCCAAAAAAACGAAAACATTGAATGCATCACCTGTAATAACAATCCCTAACAAGCCCGTTAAGCACAGTAGCCAGCCAGTGTAAAAAAGATAGTGTCGCGGTTCTGCGATTTCGTTTTGAATTACTCGATGGGAATAAACAAGGGTAATAAAGCTAATAGTAGAAATCACCAACATCAAACTTGCATTTAATGTATCAATATAATATTCAATGCCAGTCGGTGCTGCCCAACCTCCAAGTGCATAGTGAATAACCTCTCCACCCATAACTCTATTTAACAAAGCAATAGAAAAAAACACGGTAAAAGCATTAGCGGCTAATGCTATTAACCACGCAGATAATGATCGCCTTATTATTATGCATAACGGCGCAGCCATTAATGGCAGAATAATTAATAAGGCAGGAGAATGAAGTGTAAACATTATGTTAAAACTTTAGTTAAAAATAGAATTAAGGTTCAGATTTATTATTAGACTTTTCTTGAAGAGAATCTTGATAGTCAACTTCTTTAATATCATCTTCTTCAATAGAACCATATTTTTCATAAATTCTGACAATAAGTGCCAAACCAACAGCCATAGTGGCAACACCAACAACGATCGCGGTTAAAATAAGCACATGCGGTAAGGGGTTTGAATAAATAACATTTGCATCTCCATTTACGAAAATAGGTGCTGTACCGCCATCAACTCGACCCAAACTGACATAGAAATAAAAAATTCCAGTTTGAAAAATACTCAACCCGAGGATTTTTTTCACTAAATTATGACGAGCAATCATAATATAAAAACCCGCCATCATTAAAATAATCACCGCCCAGTAATTATATAAACCTAAAGTACTCATTATGATCTACCTTTTTCTGGTCGTTTACTGGAAAAACAATAAAATAATGAAACCATTACTGCAGCAACGGTAATACCTACTCCCAGTTCAACAATAAGAATACCCCAATGTTGACCAGAAATAGGATCAGCAGCCAAAACAGAGTAATCGAGATAATTACCACCTAATAATAAACTGGCAACACCCGTTCCAGCATATAACAATAAGCCAAATGACATTAAGAAGCGTAACATATAAGGGGTAAGTACTAAGCGAGTTCGCGCCTCGCCGAAAATAAGGCCATGCAAAATAAAAACAGAAGCAAAAATAACACCGGCCTGAAAACCACCACCGGGACCAAAGTCCCCATGGAACTGAACATAAAATGCAAATAACAATATAAGCGGGCTTAAAAACTTAGTAATAACCTGTACAACGCGATGACGTTGCTCTAACTCTTTATTCACTTATCACCTACCCTTCTTCACTTTGTTGGCGGCGAGAACCTTTTTCGCTAACCGCTGGGTCATCAGCTCGACGGCGGCGACGCAAACCGAGCAGGCTTAGCACGCCAACAGCAGCGGTAAAGACCACCGCAGTTTCACCCAAGGTATCATACCCTCGGTAACTGGCAAGCACAGAGGTAACAACATTGGGCACATCAATTTCTTCAGCAGACTTTTGAATAAAGTGCTGCGCTAACTGTGGATTCCTGTTCGCGGGTGAATTGCCGTCACCATACCCAGGCATATCTAATGTTCCATAAATTAATAAGGCACCCGTTGCACAAACAATGATTAATGCTGGCCAGTTATTATGCTTTTGTGGTTTTTGTTCACGCTTAGTAAAACTTAACGCACCTAACAATAAAATAGTTGATATACCGGCGCCGACCGCAGCTTCTGTGAAAGCAACATCAACTGCATCCATTACAACAAAAACTGCTGCTGCAATTAAGCTATATAAACCTGACAATATTACTGCAGCCAACAAATCCCTTAGGTAAATAATACCCAGAGTTAATACAACCAAAACGGTTAACAGTATCATGACTATGACATGTTCTATCATGAAGGTTTACCCTGTGTCTCGTTTTCATCACTGCTTGCATTGTAAGACTCATCTAGCGATAGTTTATCTGCCTTATGGTAAATTGGCCCTAAAGACTCATCAACAACTGACTTGCCATTTTGGCACTGTGGAATAATATTTGCCATTAATGCTGCTTTAGCAACGGCATGAGAGGCTGTAGGCGCAGTAAAGAAAATAAAAATAATAACCAGTACTAATTTAATGGCAGCCATCGGATTATCAAAAATAAAAATAGCCTGCAATACCAAGCCTATAGTAATAAATAGGATACCACCTGTATCCGTCACACTGGCTGCGTGAATGCGGGTATACAAATCTGGCATACGAATCAAACCAATAGCTCCGCCAACGACAAAAATACAACCAATAACAATACAAACACCACTAATAATATTAATGACCAATTCCATTAGATATCATCCTCCTGATATGCACCAGAACCTAAATCCTCATATTCAAAGAACTTTAAGACAGCAATGGTTCCGACGTAATTGATCAAGGCATACAATAACGATATATCAACAAAATCGGGGCGCCCTTCCAAAAAACCATAGGCGGCGATTAAAATAACGACCTTAGTACCAGCAGAATTCACTGCCAATAATCTATCGTAAAGTGATGGTCCCCATAAGGCGCGAACCAGTACAAGACAAAGAGAAACTAAAAGTGCCACAACTAGCGCTAAATACATTAGTTTTTATCCTCTTCTTGGTCATCCATCGTAGGCTCTAATTGGCAGACACGATCACCCATTGTTCCCTTTTCAAGGTCTTCTAAATCATCTTTATTTAACGCATGCACGAGCACATTGCCATTGGTGGCAATATTAATGGCCACGGTTCCAGGTGTTAAAGTGATTGAATTTGCATAAATGACCCGGCCCAATTCTGTTTTTTGAGACGAAGGGATCGCTTTAAGTATGGGATCTATTGGCAGCTTGGGGTTAAAAATACGCTTAACAACATCGATATTGGATTTCAAAATTTCAATGATTAGCCAGCCACAATAAATAACTACATAATGAAAGCGAAAATAGAGTGGCTGCCCTCGGTGCATCAACACCTTCATATTACTCGACAAGTAGCACACTATACCTATAGAGATAACACCAAAGATAAGCTGCAATGGCTTAAACATACCCGAAAGCAATAGCCAAAGAATGGTTAAAGTGATAATAAGTCGAAATAATTGTCGTCGCTGCTGCATAATAAAGTGGAGTTTGACCTATTTAGGTGCACAATAAACTAATTTAAGAGAACTTATAATTAGAGTTATAAGATTTGAACTGTATCAAAATATGAATTGGTAAGTCCAGAGATCTGGAAGAAAAGCAAATATATCTGGTTAACCAGTCGAGCAAAAAATCGAGCAAAATATATACAAAATTATTATTATCACTGACATCGCCAGAATAGATTGCACTACTTTGTTTAGTTTAAATACGCGACAACCATACTAAACCATATAAAGTGTCAGGCCTTTTTTACAAACTGGGATTTAAGCTTCATGGCGCCAATGCCATCGATTTTACAATCAATATCATGATCACCTTCGACTAAGCGAATATTTTTAACTTTTGTACCCACTTTAACGACAGAAGACGAACCTTTCACTTTAAGATCTTTAATTACTGTTACTGTATCGCCATCATTCAGCACATTTCCATTGGAGTCTTTAATTACGGGTTCACTTTCATCAAGCGAACTATCGACATCACCCGACCATTCATACCCGCATTCAGGGCAAACAAACAACACACCATCCTGATAGGTATATTGAGACTGGCATTGAGGGCAATTGGGTAAATCAGACATAAAATAATACTGCTTGTGGCTTAAAAACTGACGTGCAGTATACCCTATTAAGTTGTTAATAGAGGGCTTATAGATAATCGTTCAATAAAACTATAGAGCATGAAAAAAACGTTCTTTACGTGGAAGATAGAAATTTTCATAATCGAGGGATAGCACAACTCGCTTTGATCGCCCTACTATCTCATGCCTTGGCACAAAGCCAATCACTCTAGAATCTGCACTGTTATCTCTATTATCGCCAAGGGCCAGATAATATCCATCAGGAACTTTTACTGACTTAAAACTTGAGAATCGAGAGCCCTGTTTGTCCACACGGATCAGGTACTCCACACCTAACAAATTTTCCTGCTTATCAATCATTGAAGCTGTGGAAGTAACATCTGTATACGCAAGAGCTTTGCCATTAATTGTTAAGCTATTACCTTGTAAAGAAACGATATCACCGGGAACACCAATAACACGCTTAACCAGCCTCTTCTCCGACACGCTTGAATCAAAAATAATAATATCGCCCCTGAGTGGATCAGCACGCTTGACTAGAGAAATATGAGTAAAAGGAACTCGAACATCATAGGCCAGTTTATTCACCAGAATACGATCGCCTTCTAATATCGTCGGCTTCATGGAACCCGTTGGCACATCATTCCAATCGGCTACAGCACTGCGGAAAACGAACATTAAAACAATAAACAGTATAAATGACTTGTTTTCTTTCCACAGTTTTAAGATCCTGTTTTTCATTTTATTAGTCCTGAATGGTTATTGGTTTTGTATAACACTACTTAGTCGTTTATTAGCTATCGCCTTTATATCCTGTTGTTTCATTCAAAGACCATCTCTTTTTATGCAGCAGCGAATTATTAAAGTAGTCAATTCTTTGCATTATTTATAGCTCGATTAACAAGATTTTTAAATGACTTAAATTCTACTAAAATTTCTCCACTTTCCTTAGTAAAAGAAGTGAATTTCCTATAGTCCATATCTACTATTTCACATAACGCTTTTAATTCATGAATACTAGTCTCTATATGTGTTGTATTTGGCCTTGAAAAAAAACTCATAATTCGACCAAACAAGGTACTAGACTCTTTTTGTGAATACTCAAAAATATTAATTCTATTAGTAGCATAAATCATAGCTTCTTCATCGCTGAGCGGAAGGTTTTCCAATGACTTTATTATCCTTGTCATTTTTTCAAAACTCATGCAGTAATCACCAGCCATTATTACTCTCCATTTAATTTGTAGCTTTATATTAAGCAGAGTTTCGCCTGTGTAAAATTATTTTTAGGCTATTTCTGTAAATCATAACAAACTCAAGTATTTACTGCACTTTCTTCAGTCTCTTTTTATTAACAAAAGGTGGTGATTATGTTTCGCAAAATTTCTCCAAAGTATTTTATCCACTATAATGCAATAGCAAGATACTTTAAATCAATAACTTAAACATAATCGTGAAGATGAAACAGGTTATAAATTTACTACTTAACTTAAGGTGAAGGTGTAGTTACACAGAACTACCTTCCACTGCCGAATGACTATAAGGCGGAATATAGGGAGATGCCAGATATCGTTCCATGGCGGCGGATACCAGAACGATACACACTATACATATAAAAAAAACGCTTGATCGAACCATAATCCCTCCTGACGGTAGCTACTTTCCATAGGCCTTTTAATATGGTGCCAGTATAAGGAAAATCAGGGTAATACTGGATAGCCAGTATTGGGTATATGCTCAGGAAAAGACCGGCCTTAGAAAACTGCGTTCGTATTTGATAATGCAGCGGGTCTCTTCCGCATAGCCAAAAGCTTTAATACAGTCCGGGTCATTGAAAGACTGGTTTCGGTATGTTTCATACTCCGCCATTGAAGGAAAGGTAAACAAAGCAAAGGCAATATCATTAGCACCCTCGGAAGGCAAAAAGTAGCCATGATGCTGACCGCCAAATTTGTTTACAAGGGGTATCCACAGTTTTGCATAGTGTTCAAATTCATTTAGCTTGTATGGGTCGATAATATATTTTAAGTAACAGGTAATCATGTCGGTAGTCTATCCATTCTATATGATTGAAATATTTTAAAAATTTATTTCCAGTCTTTAAAAGGCTGTGACAGCAAATTGGAATTATAATAGCGGCTATCACTGGTTACTTCATCCAGAATCCAGTCTGGCAAATCCACTGTTTCTGTTTCACTTTCCAGCTCGACTTCGGCAACAACCAGACCTTCATTGTCTCCATGAAATATATCCAGTTCCCATATATGGTTTGAATGCTTTAAAAGGTAGCGGGTTTTATCAATTGCAGGACCACTGCATAACTCTGTAATCATACTTTCAGCATCCTCAAGAGGAACAGAGTATTCAAATTCGGATCTTGTGGCCCCTTTATTTTCACCTTTCAGAGTTAAAAAGGCTTTTTCTCCCGCGACTCTGACACGAACAACGGTTTTATCCACAGTAGCGATATACGCTTGTTTAATTTTTTGACCTGAACTCAAATCACCTGTTTTAGAGAGATCAACAAGGTATTTTCTTTCAATTTCCAGCCCCATATAAATCTCCTCTATTGATTAATTTTAGTATTCAACTCAAGCCATAAAGCATCACATAAGCTCTCTCTGTATACAGCTTCTTTAAAAACCGGATGTTCATCTTTATACATCTGTAATTTCTTTTGGTGATTGGTCTCTATACAGGCGTTAATATTTGCCAAACGATCGGCAGTTTTAATGATGAGAGCCAATTCCAAATCACCCCTTACCGCTGCCATTTTGGCATAAGTTTTTGCCTTTTTTTCCTTGCGATTACTACCGGGCTCATCAGTTAATATATTGACACACTGCGAAACAAACAGGCCAAATTGCTGTTCAAGTTCTTCCAGCGTCGCTGGGGTATCCTCGATGACATCATGCAGATAAGCCGCAATCGTTGCGGTTTCACCATAGTCACTGGCAATAGCAGCCACTGCATCCAAGTGATAACTATAGGGTTTATTCCCATATTGTTGATTGCCATGCTGCTGAACGGCATAAGCTCTGGCTTGCTCAATTGTCATTTTATAATATCTTTCCTGTTGTTTTACTAACGATATATTCTTTTCAATAGTGTATCAGTCTGTAGATCAACTAATCATACCAGTAACGTGAATAATCTTTACGCCAACCTTGTATATGCCATTGTCTATCCGTATTTAATCTGAATTGAAGCGCACCTTCAGTAGCCGTAGCAAGAACCTTAGACCCTTCATTGCTATAGCGCTCTACAACGGTTTTATCGGGATGATTATAGCGATTTTTGTAGCCTGCCGTAGCAATAGAATATAGCGGTTTAAGCGTTTTCACCCACTGTAAGTGAGAAGAAGTCTGGCTACCATGATGTGGTATTAATATAATATCGATATTATTTTCGAATGGGTACAGTTTAAGCATTTCTCTTTCTACTTTCTCTTCTATATCACCAGTCAACAAGATAGTCTGGCCATGGACTTCGATAAGTAAAACACAGGACATATTATTACTACTACGATTTTTGCTTTGTAAAAATTCTGCTGTAGGCCACAAAACAGAGAAATTAATTTCATCCCATTGCCATTGTTGACCGGCCTGACATTGAATACTGTTACTGGAATCAGGTTCTCCAGAATAATACTGATGGGCATCAATTAAAGAAAGCAAGCCAGCAGTGCCGCCCGAATGATCATGATCGCTATGGCTAACAACCAACAGATCAATATCTTGATAACCATGATGAATCAGATAAGGGGCTATTATATGCTGGCCCGTGTCAAAACGTTCGCTGTAATAACGGCCAGTATCATATACAAGCTGGTGGTCCTTGGTTTCAACAACAACTGAAGTACCTTGCCCCACATCCAAAAACGTAAGCCTTATCAGGTCCTCCATTGAATTATTAACGGTAAGCAATGGGAACAAGCAAAACAAACCAATATATCGTGGAAAAAAACCTTTAGGCAGTATAAAGCTAATGATACCGATTGCGATTACAGCAGCACCTAATAAAGATAAATAAGCAGATCCCAACGACCAAAATTCAAGAGACAACCATTGTATTTTTTGCAATAAAAAAGATAAAATTTCCAAACTAACTGTTGTTAAATAGAGCACCTCAACAAACAGACTTTCAGAAAAAAACAGTAAAAAAGCCGATAAAAATAACAATGGAACGGTTATAAGTGAAACAAATGGAACGGCAATAATATTGGCAAGTGGCGCACTAAGGCTAACCCCCTGCAACAGCAAAATACCGGGCAAAAAAAGCCCTATCGTGATTAGCCATTGGGCTTTAACCAAACCAGTAATCGGCAAGTAAAGTTTTTGCAGGTAACCCATATCCGGTCGCCATTTAACTCTATATCCTGAAAATCCAAAAATTAACACGGCTACAGCTAAGAAAGATAACCAGAACCCTTGAGAATGAACTGATAAAGGAGAAACAACAGCAACAATCAACAGGGAAACCACAAACAACAACCAGGGGTTTGCTTTTCGGTAAAAGATTAAAAACAGGTGATAAACGACCACCATAATCAATGCTCTTTGTGTAGGCAAACTAAAACCCGCAAAACAGCTATACAAAGTAGCGAACAGAATGGATAAAACTGAGGGAAGCCAATGTAAACAACTGATTGGATGCAATATTTGAAATAACTTTGTAAAAAACCGCCCAAGAAAAAAGCCTATTACTGCCATTAAACCAATATGTAAACCTGATATAGCCAGTAAATGTATTGTTCCTGTGTCTTTTAGCAAAGACCACTGCTCTTTGGACATTAATTGTTTATCGCCGACCAAAAGTCCTAAAGCTAATCCTCGCATATCCTTTAATTCCGCTAGCTCTTTATGTTTATCAAATACCGCTAAGAACTTGTATCGTAGCTGATCACGCCAGCAATCAATAAAAAACATATGGCAGCGATTATCTACTTTTTGATTTAGCTGATTTTTACGCACATAGCCGGTTGCCATGATATTTTGTTGCAATAGGTGTAATTGATAGTCAAAATTTGCTGGATTGACAAATCCCCTTGGCCTTTTCAGTTTTACTTTTGCCAGAATATAATCGCCAGTTTTTATATGGGATAATGGAGAATGAGCTGAGGAATATTGTGATAGTGCAATCTTTTTATTTTCCATACCAGTAACGGGAAGATTACTTGTATCCAGATGACTATGCACAATATACTTTATTTTTAATTGAAACTTATTTACATGTTGGCCTTTTTTATTATGAAAAGAGTGTGGCAAACCAACAACAGTCCCTTCGACAAAAAAACTTTTTCCATCCAAATGCACGGGTAGCTGTTGGCCGATAGTGATGTGCCCCCAAACAATCGAATAAGTAGCGCCTATACATAAAGCTAAAATACAAAAATAACGATAATAAAATAATGCAAGGCAAATAAGTGGCGCAGCAATTAGCAGAACAATCAGATTAGGAAGCCAGGGAAAATAGCTAACAGAAAAAATACCAAGGGTAATACAGAAAAGGTAGCGCATATTTCATCCATGAAATAATAAAGTAACCTGATACTACAACAATACATCCCTGCTTCCAATAGTTTTAAATAAATGCAGAGCAATTATTGCTATACATCAAACGTTATGGCAATTATGATAAACCTGACCTGTTAAATAATAGTATGTATGATTACCGTTAGCCCCATCCCCGCTTATACTGACAACTATATTTGGCTTATAGAAAACTCCCTTGGAGAAGCGGTTGTGGTTGATCCCGGTGATGCTAATCCCGTATTGGCTACATTATCTGAAAAGAAACTCAAGCTGGTTGCCATTATTGTCACCCACCATCATTGGGACCATGTCGATGGCATCGATGATTTACGTCGTTTTTATGATGTACCCGTTTATGGTCCAGACTCTGCACGAATACCCCATGTAACCAATACTGTAAGCGAAGGCGATACAGTGACTCTTTTTAGCTCTTCTTCGTCCTCTTCCTCCCCTTTACAGCTACAGTCTCTTCAACTGGAGGTTCTATCGGTACCAGGACATACCTATGACCATATTGCCTATCGGAGCAATATTGATAACCAGCCTGTGATTTTTTGTGGTGATACCTTATTTGCTGCTGGCTGCGGCCGCTTGTTCGACGGTACTCATGAGCAATTTTGCCACTCTTTGCAAAGAATTAACCAAATGCCGGCAAACACACAGATTTTTTGTACCCACGAGTACACCATGGCAAATCTTGCATTTGCCGCAGCAGTAGAACCCGCTAATACCGCGATCAAAAAACGAACAAAAACCGAACGAACAAAAAGAGAGCAAGGCCAGTCGACACTGCCTACCAATCTGGCCCTAGAGCGTGAAACAAACCCCTTTTTGCGTTACGAACAGCCGCATATTGCCCAATCCATCAATCAATACTGGAAAACCGAATCAACCAGCCCTGAGGACTTATTTACTGGCTTGAGGCGCTGGAAAGATAACTTTTAGCGACTGATCTCTGCTTTCGGTGTCATCTCTATACCCAAAAGCTGCTCTATAGCTATTTATCTATAATTTTCTTCCTGTTTTGCGATGGCGCTGTTTGAACATGGCTCGGCTATTCTTTAGAATCACCTCCATTTTTAATTAACACGATTTACCCATAATTCATGCTTAGTTACCGTTTTTGTTGTTGTCGATCATTTAAATATACCTCTTGTTTTCTTATTAGCCTGTTACTTGTTGCCTGTAATTCGACCAGTATTGTTGATCAGCCACAAGATTCCACGCCAAAAACTGCTGAACTGCCTGCCAAAGGGGAAACAGATGCTCGGGAGCTACAACCGGATTTGGCGGAAAATGCTAATTCTGCTGAAAACAAAGGTGCTGACAACAAAAAAAGCGACAATTTTCAAACAACCGAGGCCTCTGTTCAATCAGAGGGGAATCAAGCAGAGCATAATCAAGAGTTAAAAGAGTTATCGCCAGAAGTCGAGCCTGTAGGCGACCTATGGGTACGCATCCGTGAAGGCTTTAAGCTGCCTGATTCAGTCACGCAACATCCAGATGCTGAAAAACGGATTGACCCTTACCGAAAGCGATTGACCCGCTCCGCACACCTGATCGATTCCATTGCGGTTAATGCCACACCTTATCTTCATTTTGTGGTTACAGAACTCACAAAGAATGATATCCCACTGGAATTGGCACTATTGCCTATTGTTGAAAGTCACTACGATCCTTTTGCCTATTCCCATGGAAGAGCTTCCGGTTTATGGCAATTTATACCGGGGACAGGAAAACGCTTTGGTTTAACTCAGGATTGGTGGCAGGATGAGCGCCGTGATGTTGTTGCGGCAACAGGTTCGGCGATTCAATACTTGCTCTATTTACACAATCGCTTTGATAACGACTGGTTACTGGCAATGGCTGCTTATAATGCAGGGCAAGGAAATGTGTCCAAAGCCATTCGTAAAAACAAGAAAAAAGGTAAAGCCACCGATTACTGGTCTCTCGACCTGCCAAAAGAAACGCAACACTATATTCCAAAATTACTGGCCTGGCGGGATATTGTTAACGAGCCGGAAAAATATAATATTGCTCTTACGCCGATAGCGGACGAAGCCTATTTTGCAATTGTTGATGTCGGTTCGCAGATTGATCTCGCTGAAGCTGCTGTACTGGCTGAAGTAGATATTGATACTATATATAAACTTAATCCCGCATTTAATCGCTGGGCTACAGACCCGTCTCCGCCTCATGATTTGATTGTGCCCTTCTCACAGGCAGAAATTTTACGAGAAAAGTTAAGTAAAGTATCGCCAGCAGACAGGATGACATGGCGGCGTTATATTATTAAAAAAAATGACTCCTTAATAAAAATTGCTAAGAAATTTAATACCTCTGCTTCTCTTGTAGCGAAGATTAATGGAATCAAAGGCAATCGAATCCGTGCCGGTAAAGCATTACTGATTCCCTCAGCCTCAAAAGAAAGTGAGTACTATAGTAAAAGTGCTGATCAACGATTAGCCAAACGGCAACAACGAGCTCCACGAAAAAATACTACCCGGATAGAACACAAGGTCGCTTCAGGAGAAAGCCTCTGGGATATTGCCAGAAAATATAACGTTGGCGTTAACTCACTGGCACGCTGGAATCAAATGGCACCCAGAGATGTTTTATCAACTAATAGAACACTGGTAGTCTGGACAAAGAAAGCCAGCGTCAGTACCCCAGGCAAAAAGACTGAGACACGCAAATTATTTTATAAAGTCAGACAAGGCGACTCACTGGCAGTGATTGCCAGCAAGTTTAAAGTCGGAATTAATGATATTAAAAACTGGAATAATATAGCCCAACAAAAATATATTCAGCCTGGGCAATTATTAACTTTATATGTAGCATTAACCGATCGGCAATTATTAGCCAATTAATCTCTGCTTAAGATAGAAGGGAGATAGAAAACAAATAAAAAGCAAAAGGTGGTCTTATTGACCGCCTTTTTCAATAATAAAAGCATCCACCAGAATATCTGTTACTGCTGCGCCTTTAAAAAAACAGTGGCGCTGTAGTTTTTTGATCATATCAGGGCTTCCACACAGAAATACCTTCCAGCCATTTAGATCTTGATGACTCTCCTGTACAAGATCGACAACATCACCTTGAACAATATCATCTGCGTCGGTTACAGCACGCCGGGCTATTGGAATATAATGAACATTGTTATTGTTTTCTGCAATAGTTTTAAGTTCATCAACATAGTACAGACCTTGTGGTTCACCCGCAGCGGCATAAAGATAAACAGGCGACGAATGTTGTCTAGAAAGTGCTTCAGCTAAAACACCATATAAAGGCGCCAAACCTGTGCCCGTTGCCGCCATTAGAATAGGCTTGCCCTGATGCTCATCAGTATAGAAACAATTTCCCGTGGGTTTTGATAAGGTAATGCTTTGATCGACCATCACTTCATCATGTAGCCAGCGACTGACCAGCCCCTGATCATGGCGTTTAATATGTAGCTCTATAATCTTGTTATCATCACAAAGACTGGCGATTGAATAAGAACGCCCTTGAGTATCGTCAAACCAGACATTCAAGTACTGGCCCGGAAACCAGCGACAATCGATTTGAATAAACAGTCCTAAAACATCGTTATTTAGCAGCTTTTTATCGACCACTTTTCCTTGTATGCGGTTAGTATCACCAATCAAATTAATCTGCATGTCAACCTTGGGAATACAGCTGCATGCCAGAAAGAAATTCTGTGCCTTTTGATTATCACTTAAACCCTGCTGAGCAGTGACTGGTGGCTGCTCTTCTGCCTGCATCATACAACTGTGACATAAGCCAGCACGACAACTAAAGGGGATTTTAAACCCTTCCCTTTCCAAACCTTCCAGTATCGTTTCAGGTTCTTCTATACTAATCGCAGTGTCATTGTATGTAATATTTGGCAAAGTATAAGGCCTCAAAAAACTGTCTATTATAAGTATCTCAATAAAAAAGCCAAGACAGCATGAATTACCGACTTGGCTTAATCAAAATGATTATCTTGCTGGTTTTACTTATTCAGCACATCATCTTTTACACTTAAAGCAATTCCAACAATTTCATCAATAATATCCTGCGGAACACTTAACTCCTGTAGTGTACCCACAAGGTTTTCTGCAACTGCCCCAAAATGCTCTTCCGTTAAATTCATATGCTTATGGGCTTCTCGCATATCCTTTCCAGTATATTCATTCGGACCACCAAAAACCATGGTTAAAAATGCTTTTTGTTTTTGGATTTGTCCCATCATATCAACAGAATCAAAGAATTCGTTAATTCTATCATCTGCTAGTACTTTTTTATAAAATATATCAACAGCCGCATCAACAGCCGCTTCTCCACCAATTTTTTCATAAATGGACATTACTTTATCCTCTTCTTTTTAAAGATATTTTTAATTATTGCAAACATTTATTTATCCTCCAATTGCGATAACATGAACTTAACCACATAACGAATTTCATCATCTGTAAGTTCAGTCCTTCCACCTTTGGCAGGCATTAAGCCAACCCCGTTACTGGCATTACTGACTAGAGCATCAAGACCTTTACCCGTTCGTTTGGACCACATTTTTTCATTACCCAAAATCGGGGCCCCATTAAGTCCCTGTGCATGACAAACCTTACATACTTCGGTATAAATGGCCGCACCTTTTTCGATATCCGGATCTTTTTGACTACATGCTGTAGTCAGAAGTACTGCTAATCCTGCAGCAAATAAGGTAAATATACGACCGCTTAACAGCGTATTTTCAGCATTCAAGTTTTTCATAGTATTTTCCTTCTGCTCAATAGCACTTTGGGAAAGCTAATAATGATAATGCAAACAATATTATCGGTTTATATTTTTATAGTGGTACGCGAATAACCACACCACCCATTACATCACCCAACTTAAAGTCACTACGCGGTGTATCTTTGTGATCATTGTGACAATCAACACAAGGTGCAGCCACTGCAACGTCCGGGTAAACAGCGGTGAAGTAATTTGTTCCACCTAATTCCTCAGTGCCGTAAAAATTTTCGCCAGGATTATCTGCAATGTACTGTAAACCTTCTTTTTCCATATCGGATTTAGGCGCATTTTGCTTGTTGATTGGCCATAGTGACTGGAGAGAGTAAGAAAAAGCATCCGTTAGTTCACGAACGGACTCAGAATTCGCACGAAACATTTGCGCAGGTAGTGGCGCACCATCATCCAAATCTTTCCACTCTTCTTTGGGTGTAATAACAGCTGCACCCTTGGGTCCAAGTCGAGCAATAATTAGTTTAGTATAGTTAGTACGACTGGCTTTCATTGTTGCAAATAATGCATCAGTATGAACTTGCGGATCAATGCCAGCAGATTTTTCTTCGCCACCGCAGGCACTTAATAGCGCAACTGAACTGACTAGGCCGGCAATGGCCATAGATTTAACTGCATTTTTCATAATATACCCCTTTGGTTAATGATTCGTTTAACACTTTTCCATCCATTGATTTTTTATATCCATTCTATTTTTCCATTGGCGTTTAAATAAACGCCTCCCTGTTACGCTCTCTACAAAACTTATCGGGAATCACGTTCCACTGCCATATCAATTGATGGTATATGTTCAGCGGGCCTGCCATTAAAATTACTTTTAATGAGTGATTCATCTGCCAATGCATCTATCGCAAACTCCAAACCATGACAACTCATACAAACGGGGCGTATCATTTTTTCATTAGGTCTTAGTGTCAGGTTTTGGTTATGAACAACAAATACTTTGTCACCTTGCACTTCTCTGTGCATATGACAGGTAGCACAGCTAACACCGGTATTTTCGGAGGCTTCACCCGCTAACTCTTTTTCCCACAGTTTAAAGTGAGGTGAATCCAAAAATGCCAACGAATGTTCATCGTTATGGCAACCCAGACAAGCTTCTACTGCCGCAGTTTTTGTATTGAATTCATGTGAGCTATGGCAAGCCGTACAACTATGAGTAATCCCTAGCGAATTCTCTTTAAAATCCAACTCTGATTCTGCTGGCTTGATTGCCTGCAAAGGTTGAGCAACAGTAGACGCCAGACGCATTCCATGTTTACCTTCAAGAAAGCCTTTGACTTGATTTTGATGACAAGACTGACATTGTTGATGATCCGGTTTGGGGATCCATTCTTCCGATACATTTTTGTTAACATGACAGTCTTTACATTCAATACCATTTTGGCCATGAGCACTTGCCATCCACTCATGTACAACATTTTCAGGCAGGCTGTCCGAAAAAGAACTCAAATCAACCTCACTGATATTCATCGCTTTATTGTCCGGATGCTTTTTCTGATAATCCTGCTCCGCTGTTCTTGCGGGTATTTGTGCAATCGCTTTAAACACCGGTTCATCTGCATGGCGGAGCAAGAAACCTTCATAAAGTGCTCTATTATCGTGGTAGTTATGACAACCCGCTGTTGCACAACTATCAAAAGCCATATCCTTGTGAGACTCCCTTTCCTCGCCGATTTCCTGATGACAATGAAAGCAATAATCAGCTGGTAAAGTGAGCCCCATCTCTAAGGTTTTATCTTTATGGTGTTCCGTATGGCAACTAACGCAATAACGCGCGTCTATTATTTCTAATAGGTCGGCATTACGTGGGTCTGTAAACTTAGATCGTGGGTGAGAATCATTGGCCATATCTAATTCTTCAGAGTGACATTGTGTACATGCATTTTGTAAAACTTCTTCTCCACCAAAAGGTGATGTATGACAAGTGGCACAGGACATTTCAATTTGATGGTGCCCATAGGTTGTTTCACCAATTAACAAGTCTGATTTATCTTCGCCATACCAAATTGTGTAGCCGTAATAACCCGCAAGACCCAGTGTTAATAACAACCAACTTCCCCAAAAAAATGTCTTCACTCAATAGCCTTATTTTCTACTGTTTAAAAATAATAAACAGAAACAACATGTACAATTAATAAGGCAGGCAAAGGCCAAACCACCAATAAGTGCACCCAATACCAACTCTTTTTAAGTGTTTGTATAGAACTCATAGCAGATTTGCTTGCCCAGGAGAGTGTTATACCTGCTAAGGCACCAACCGCTGATATCAACAAAAAGTTCAACATCAACCAGCGATTAAGGTTCTCACCTAAATGGGCTCCTGTATGGACAAGTAATACGCATAATGCCAACACACCTAATAAAATATGCACTAATCGCCAATAAGAAAAATTACCCAGAAAACGCCAGCCGGCCCTTTTTCTTAGAGACATCAACATACCAAGAGCAACAACACCAATAAGCGAAAAACCAGTCACTTGTTTCCAGTATCCATCGGTCCATAAAAATTCCCAGCTCGGGGTTTGCACAGAATTGACAGGCTCAATACCAGGCAAAAAGACAAATAAAGCCGCAGCAATAACAGCAAGCACACTTAAGATAAGAACCGGAATGGCACCAAATACAGGGATAGGTTTAGCATTTCCCCCGATAAGATTTTGTAATAATGGTTGGCATGATCCACAAACTGTACCTGCAGAAGTTTTTTCTCCAATCTTTTTAACGCTATTGAATCCCTGCTCTACTACCGCAGAGATTTTTCCACGAGAAATTTGGTTACACTGACAAACAATGGCAGCTTCTGGCCAATTTGAGACTTTTTCATCTGCTTTGCCGAACCATAGTTTCCCTGTTAATAAAAACCATAATCGTTGCCATGGAAACAGATACCCATTAGATAAAAAAACTTCTTGAATACGCCGAACCTCGGGCCATTCCCCTACAGCACAAGCACCAATTAAACGACCGTGATGCAACACAATCTTACGATAGCTACCTTCTTTTTTATTTTTGTACGTCAATAAACTTTGTTTTGGTCTCCGGGTAATTTCTGCAACTTCACCCATACTGCACACAGACTTGCCAACTACTTTCAGTGTCGAAATCAGTTGAGTACCATGATAAGCAGCGTATCCGTTAGCAAAGCGATCAGCGAGTACAGCTGCTTGCTCTAAACCTGGTGAGACAATGCCATAGACCATATTATTATGCTCACAGCACTCCCCAATGGCGAAAATATTGTCTTTCGATGTTTTTAGATTATCATCAACTTTAATTCCACGACTTATACTTAAGCCTGTACGAACAGCTAAATCTATATTGGGTTTAATGCCCGTACAGAATAGTACCGTATCGCAGTCAATAACTGTTTCATCCCGTAAGACAACACTGCTAACTCTTTCCTTACCCTGACTATCGCCAGAGTTAGGGAAACTCAGCACTTGCCGTACCCCAGATGCCGTAACAATAGTAATGCCCTGCTTATGGATATAATTTTCTAAGGACTCTGAAGCAATTTCGTCTAATTGGCGATTCATTAAACGGTAAGATTGTTGAACCAAAATGACATCAGTATTATTTTTCGTTAAAGCGTGAGCAGCTTCTAACCCCAGCAAACCTCCACCGACAACAACCGTTCTTCGAGAACGATAGCTTCTAGCCAGCAATGCTTCTGTATCTCTTAAATTTCTAAAAGTATAAACACCTTTTAAATTTGCTCCGTCTATATTGGGTACATGAGGTTGAGAACCCGTGGCAAGTACAAGCTGATCGTAATCAAAAAAATTTCCACTTTCGGTTTTTATTTGATTTTTTTCAGTAACTATTGCTTGGACTTTTTGCCTCTGAAAATCTAGCTGAAAATCATCTGTAGATGAAGGCAATTTAAGTCCTATATCACCATAATCCTGTTTTCTAGAAAGTAAATTACTTAACTGAACACGATTGTATGGGGCATAAGGTTCATCGCCAAACAATGTAACATGACATATGACATTTTTACGTTTGAGCTCATCAACAAATCTTACGCCTACAGGGCCAGCACCAATAACAATAATTTTTGTTAGTGGTGTACTTCTTTGATTTACCGGAGACCATTTGTTAACTGCTCTGTTCATATTTACAAGTCATGCCCAATATCAATAACTTATCCGTACACTCTAGAAATAATTCAGCGTACTTTTAGATCGAGCAGCAGCAAAGCATATGCCAATATGGTTTTTATTATTTTAAACTGTTGTTTTTTAAGAAAATTTCATGGATTTATAGGCTTTACTGGCAATCATATATAAGCATCACAATAGTGCTATGAAAAATAATGTTTCCAGAACAGTGCAATTATTGTTATTAAATATGAGATATTTTTTAATAAGGGTTATATTTTTGCACTATATTCGAGCAAAATAGAGTGAATTATCAAAAATAAAATAAAGGGAATAATAATAAGAATACAATAAAAAAGCCCAGCAAATAACTGGGCTTTTTACTGAAAAACTGAAAGAATATTAAGCGATATCTTCTAATATATCGTAAATTGAACCTTTAAAACCATCGAACATATTCATTACATCAACTTCTACATAATCCTCTATCCGGCGTGCAAGATCAGTCAATGGATAAAACAAAATTGATGTATGCTTGAATCGCAGTGCTAACTCTCTACCATCTTCATCTTCAACAGCAACCCATTCCAATTCTGGAACATCTTGAGTCAATGCATCACCAAAACCAACACCCAGCGATTGTATTTTAGTGGATTCATATTTTTTAAGCTCTTCGCCTTCAATAATTGTCTGTATCAAATGAAGTTTTGCTTCTGATGTAGATTCGATATCTGAACCCGCTGATTGATGATCAAGCCAATTTCGGTGAAGTGCTAAAAACTTGTGGTCATTAGCATTAAGCTCTTCTACTACTTGCCCCATAATAAATACCTGTGTGGGTAACTAAACTGAATATTGATATTGGCCATACTGACCACGGAACAGCACCTCAATACGAGCGTCCCTTACGGGTGGAATCGTATAGGAATTCTACAATGAATCAAGTGTGAAATAGTCGCAATTTTAAATGGGTCACATATTCTAATTGATTATAAATCAAACACTACAAAAAACAGGATGAAGATACCATTTCAGCCAGAGAAAATAGGGGTTTAGTGGGAATGGGAGGTGGTGGTTTGTTTACCTAAGGCTTTAAGCAGTGAAACCTCAGCATACGAAAGACCACATTGCTTAGCGACCTTGTTGATATCTTGTTCGTGATGAAGTAACTGACGTGCACGATCATAAACCGATGGGTTATCTGAACCGCTATTATTTACAGGAGCTTCTATGAGGGCTTCTTTAGTAGCGATGTTTTCTGCTTCTTTAACTAGAGCCATTGCTTCTGCTTGATTCACAACAGGCTGCTGCTTCAATTGCTTTTCTAGTGATATAAGTTGCTGCCCCATTCCTATGGCACTATTGTTAGCAATTTTAAGGTCATGCTCTAAACGCTGTAACTTATTGAATAAATTACGCGCTTTTTGGTGACTACGTAATAAAGAAAAAAATGACACCACACAAGCAATAAGAGCAATACCTACTATTAAAGTATCACTTCCCATACTTTGTAAGAATGTTGTAATACTTGTGTGTATATCAGTTATAGTCATTTTTATAGCTCTATTATTTATATGAGCACTTAATATAAGCGTTAATATAAGTACTTACATTTCTTCCAGTTCAGCCCACTCAGTATCACTAAGAAGCTTGTCGAGTTCGATAAGAATAAGGAGCTCTTCATTCTTATGGCATACACCCTGAATAAATTTAGCACTTTCATCATTACCAACATTGGGCGCTGTCTCGATTTCGGATTGACGGAGATAGACCACCTCGGCAACACTATCAACCAAGATACCAATCACATGGCCTTCCGCTTCAATAATTACAATACGAGTATTATCCGTTAACTCACCTGATGCCAAGCCGAATCGATTACGTGTATCAATAACAGTGACAACGTTACCGCGTAAATTAATAATACCGAGAACATAGTCTGGGGCACCGGGCACTGGGGCAATCTCAGTGTAACGGAGCACTTCCTGAACTTGCATTACATTGACACCATAGGTCTCGCCAGAAAGCCGGAAAGTCACCCATTGCAATACTGGATCGTCACTCACTGTTTTTTGCGCTGCACTGCTAGACATAGTCTGCTAATCCTCTCACTCTAAATTCATTGACGTATAGAAATTTCTTGATGGTGTATTAACACCTAAAAACGCCTCTATCCCTTTTAATATAGTGTATCCCTGCTTATCCGCCAGTAATTTAAGCATGATTTTTATCCTGTTCTTGCAAGATTTCCCCCATAGAAGGAATATCAAGCAATACACACATATGGTCTTTCACCATACCAGCCATCCACGGGCGGCTACCCCGCTTTCCACGCCAGCGTATATCGTCTGGGTCAATGCTGATCGGTTGATGTATGCAGTCGACGGCTAAACCCCAAGATAAGCCATTAATAGAGACAACATACTTATAATCATGATCATCCTGATAACGCTCAGGCATAACAAATTTTGCTGTATTAACCGTTTTTACGTTGCCGATAGCTGTTTTTTGCAAGCCCATAAACCAATCCGATTGACCAAATAAGGGGGTTAAATCCTCTTCTATTGGCTGTATTTGACCAAGAGCCACAAGGGGCACCGCAAGTTGTAAACCATTAACCTCTATCAATAAAATATCGAAACGATCCTGAGCCCAGTTAGGCCGCCCATTTTCTAGCCATTCACTACTGATCGGTGGTAGCGGTTCATAATCAGCATCGACAAGGGCTTCTGTTGTAGCTTCATCCTGTGGCAGGCTATCGACATCAGTACTCTTAAGCGCTTTAGCTGTGGACTCTACGGCCGCCTCTTTTGGTAACGCCTTACTTTCGGGCTGACCATCTAGTACCGTGACTTGTTGCAGCATCTTTTCAAGACGCTGTTTATGTTGTTCATAATGGGTAGCTGGGGCACTTGCTGTATCTTCTTTTAAAGGCTCCGCCGGAGCTGTCTCTGATGGCACTTTCTTTTCTGACGGACTTACAGGGATGTTAGTTAACTGACGGACAGATGCAGATCGAGCTCCCTCTTTGCCTTCGTTGTTTATTTGAGTACCAGTATCTTGTATGAGTACCTTCTCTTGTACTATTTCCTTCGTTGTTCCCACATCACTTAACGGCTTATCCTTTAGCTCCGTAGGAGCATTCGCTTTTTTACTGGCATTATCTGCCTTAGTGCTATTGGTATTAGCGCTATCAACATTGATATTATTATGGGCGCCTTCAGTATTCGGGGAATGTTGTTGAGTTAACGTGGTTGCTTCGCTTTTTTGAACTGTCTCCTCTCGAGCCTGCTCTGCACTATCTTTACTTTCATCCTTATTTTCCACTAAATCAGCCTCTAAAGGCTTATCTGGTGTCGGCTGCTTAACGGCAGGGGTTTTAGCTGCATTGCCATCTAATAGCTCATCAAAATAGCCTGTCAGTGTCTCAGTAACATGCTTGCTGCTCATTAGCCTACATCCCAAAAGCGTGCTTTGCCCTGATCGATACCGGCTTTTTGTAACCATTTCAATAAGCTTTCATACGCTAACGTACCGCGTGTATCGCTTGCATAGATATTGGGTGGAATCCCTTTTTTGCTTGCATTTCGGAATTGAGTATCAACAGGGATTTTTCCTGGCCAAGTATCAACACCGTAGCGGTGACGTATTTCTGCCAAGGTAGTTACAGACGCTTGGGTACGGCGATCAAACATGGTGGGTACGATGACATATTCCAAGGACTTCTTTTGAGAGCTTTCCAACATTCTTAAGGTATGCACCATCCTGTCTAGGCCTTTAAGGGCAAGAAATTCGGTTTGCACCGGTATAATCAATCGGTCACACGCTGCCAATCCGTTAATAAGCAATACCCCTAGAACAGGAGGACAATCGATAATCACCAGATCAAAATCATCCTTTAACTCTGCAAGGGTCTTAGTAATAACCAAACCCATACCATCTTTACCAATAGCACGGCGTTCTAATGTCGCCAATGCCGTAGAAGCTGGCAACAAAACAATATTTTCAAAGGCGGTTGGCATCAATAACTGCGCAATGGTTTCCACACAAACTTGCTTGGGGTCCTGGAAGAGCGTGAAAACACTATTACTTAATTCGTCAGGATCTTGACCAAAATAACTGGTCAGTGAGCCATGAGGGTCGAGGTCAACAAGAAGGACTCGCTGCCCTTGATGAGCCGCTATGCCTCCAAGAGCCACTGTAGTGGTGGTTTTACCTACACCACCCTTTTGATTTGCAACCGTCCAGACTTGCAAGGTCTTACCTCTTGAATAAAGAAATACGTCAACTAACCGACAACTGAAAGAACTATCGGCTCTTTTTATAAGAAACAGCAAATAATGTGCCTGTTAAGGGTATTTATTAATGATCAGAATAGATAAATAGACCCATTTAACAAGCAAGTTTAATTACGTGGTAATTCAGGATCACTGCTAAATAACAAGCCGCCATCTTCTTTTTCAACAGGTGTAACTACACCAGCGCCACTACCTGTTGGCGATTTAACATCATCAACAACTTCATCTTCCAACTTTAGTACTGAGTCAATACCTATGCCTGGGTTAGATTCAACTAAAATGTCCATTTTTTCCTTAGATGTAAGGTCTTTTCTATCAATGCTCTCTTCCTGCTTTTCCAAGCCCGGCTGAGGGTTTACCTGACTTTGTTCTAATACAGGTTGTCGCATTTTTTCATCGATTGCTGCTTGTGTGCTAACACGCGGGCGTTGTGTTTTCTCACGTGCGATCATCAATACCACCCGGCGATTTTGTGCTCGACCTGCGGGAGTTTCATTTTCTGCAATCGGTTGATGTTCACCATAACCAACTGCCGCCAATCGAGTCGGAGAAATACCTTGCTCAACTAATATTTTGACTACCGAAGATGAACGCGCCGCAGACAACTCCCAATTACTGGGAAACTGTTTTGAACTCACACTCACATTATCAGTGTAACCTTCGACTTGTATAGGGTTGTTAAATTCTCGTAATAAATCGGCAACCTCAGCAAGCACGGTATAAGCTTCTCTGGTTGGCTTAACACTGCCTAGTGGAAATAATATGCTGTTATTAAGCGATATTTGTAACCAATACTCGTTACTGTTGACCTGTACAATTTTGTCATCAATTAAATCAGCGAATTGTTCCGTAAATTGATCGGATAATTGTGGAAGGTCAGCCGTTTTATCAAAGGCACCTTGACTTTGTGCCTCACGATTCAATACTTCATTTTCAATCAACTGAGGGTCACTGGAACGAGACAATTCACCGACTTGAATAGGCTCCAGTGCGCGTTTAGGCTCATTAAATACTTCTGTTAATGTTGCAGAAAGTACTCGATATTTGCTTTCACTGACCTGTGATATCGAATACATAACAACAAAGAAAGCAAATAACAATGTGATAAAATCAGCATAAGAAACCAACCAGCGTTCGTGGTTAATATTAATATCTGCTGCAGGGCGTCTCCGCATTATAAATAACCGCTAAGCTTCATCTCTATTGCTCGCGGATTTTCACCATCGGCAATATAAAGAATTCCTTCAATAAATAACTCTTTTTCTTGAGATTGTTGATTAATATAAAGCGTTAATTTGTTAGCAACGGGCAACAGTATTAGGTTAGCAATAGCAACGCCATAAATAGTAGCAACAAAAGCAATCGCAATCCCTGCTCCGAGTTCACTCGGGTCGGCCAGGTTTCTCATCACATAAATAAGTCCCATAACAGCGCCGATAATACCTATTGTTGGCGCATAACCGCCCATACTGGCATACACTTTTACCGCATCAAGGTCCCGTTGCTCCGCTAAAATAAGATCAGCTTCTAATATGCGCCGAATAGCTTGAGGGTTAGAGCCATCTATCAATAAATCTAAGGCCTTTTTGGCAAAGACATTTTTTTCTTTCGCAGACAATTTCTCTAAACCTAATAAACCATTACGCCGAGAAATAGCAGCCCATTCGGCGATCTGTTTAATATTCGACGAAAAGTTAACGGGTGGCGGTTTTAGTACCCACGTCAGCATAGACAATGAGCGACGTAAGGTAATTATAGGAGTTTGCAGCATAGCAGCGCCTATAGTGCCACCGAAAACAATCAGCGCAGCAGGAACATTGACTAACGACTGCCATGCACCGCCCTCTAGGAAGTTACCCCCCAAAAGTGCAGCGAATGCTATGACGATACCAACTATGCTTAAAATATCCATGAAAAACCAAATAGTTTAATACGCTAAACTTAATGAAATAATCAAAAAAGAGCTATAACGTCTCTAATAATAATAAAGAAACGGAATACCTCTCTCTAAACATAGACAGAGACTTGAATTAAATCAATTTGTTAGCTCATTGCAGCTCTGTTTAGATCGTTTGAAAAGGGCAACTCAGAGGAATAGCAGATTAAATTTCCAGAAAACGTTCACTAATACAGCTTAAAGCAAGAGATGCATCGGATAAATTAGCCTGATCAACTGCCATTGGCATACCATAGATCAAACAACTCTCTTCCGTCTGGGTCCATATACTGGCGCCCTTTTGCTTTAATAACCGAGCCCCGTCACAACCATCGTTCCCCATTCCAGTGAGAACAACACCAAGAGTCTCTGCACCGTAAGTATTGGAAAGAGAAGCAAAGGTGATATCGACACAAGGCTTGTAATTAACCGGTTGTGTAGAATCAATAATTTTTACTGTTTTGATATTGTTTTTATTGATAATTAATTGTTTGCCACCCGGCGCTAACAATGCTCGGCCGGGTTTTATTTCATCTCCAGTCTCAGCTTCTTTTACTTCAATTTTGCACTGTCTATTCAACCTTTCAGCAAAAGCACGGGTAAAGGTTTCTGGCATATGCTGCACAATAATAATCGGCAATGAAAAACTTGCGGGTATATCTTTTAATAGCTCAGATAATGCCGCAGGCCCTCCAGTAGAAGAGCCTATTACAATAATTTTAGGTTTAACATTTGATGACCGTATGATTGGTTCGCACTTAGGTACAGATTCAAGTTTTACGGGGGCAGCTGTATCTAAAGATACGCGACTAGGTGCACTTTCTGGAACAGGCGTATCTTGCGATTTTTTTTCTATGACAGTTTTTTTCTCTATCTCTTTTTTATTTTTTAATGCTTGCTCACCAATAGTCAACAGTGCTTCGTAGATACTTTTCTTTATTTCTGGACTATTGTTCGATATTTTCGAAAAATCCTTTGTCATAAAATCCATAGCACCTGCATCCAAAGCATCCAATGTAATGCGGGCACCTTCGTAGGTCATGGAAGATAACATCAGGATAGGCAATGGATTCTCTGCCATAATAGAACGAACGGCTGTAACACCATCCATCATGGGCATTTCATAATCCATCGTAACGATATCAGGTTTAAGTTTTTTTACTTTTTCAATTGCTTCTCGGCCGTTATCAGCAGAGCCAATAACATTAAGCTTTGGATGTTCGTTAATAATATTTTTAAGTTGACGCTGAAAGAAACTCGAGTCGTCAACGATCAGAACATTAAGCGTCATACTACGTCAATCATTAGTGATTTATATCGCAATGCAAAAAATTTTATTTGCTGAAAATTACTGATTATTTTATTAATACAATTAACTGACAGCACCAACATAGCGTTTTAACATACTGGGAACATCAAGAATAAGCGCTATGGTGCCATCACCAGTAATCGTAGCGCCAGCCATTCCCGGCGTACCATTTAGCATTTTGCCTAGCGGTTTGATAACCACTTCTTCCTGTCCTATCAACTGATCAACAACAAAACCGACACGTTGAGTACCCACTGTTACAATAACAATGTGGGCATTATTAGGATCATCCTCATTAGCCGCACCACGGACTAACCACCGCTTTAAATGAAATACTGGAATCGCTCGCTCTCGAATAGTGATGCATTCTTGTCCATCAACAATATTGGTTTGAGTTAAATCCATGTGAAAAATTTCATTCACACTAACCAAAGGCAAAGCAAATGCTTGTTCGCCTAACATAATCATTAAGGTAGGCATAATCGCTAAGGTTAGTGGTACTTTAATCATAATTCGCGTGCCTTCACCGAGACGCGAATCAATTTCAATAGAACCGTTAAGCTGTGTAATTTTTGTTTTCACTACATCCATGCCAACACCGCGGCCTGAAACATCAGAAATTTCAGTTTTTGTCGAAAATCCGGGAGCAAAAATCAAATTAAATGCTTCAACATCTGATAACCGTTGTGCAGCATCATCGTCCATCAATCCTTTATTGACAGCAATACCACGTAATTTATCTGCATCCATACCGCCGCCATCATCCGTAATAGAAAGCAAGATATGATCACCCTCTTGCTCTGCTGCCAGTATGACTTTACCAACGCGAGGCTTACCATTACTTTCTCTCACATCAGGCGCTTCAATACCGTGATCGACAGAATTTCTAACCAAATGCACCAATGGATCGGCTAAGGCTTCAACAAGGTTTTTATCAAGGTCAGTATCTTCGCCCACTAACTCAAGATTAATTTCTTTCTTCAAATTACGCGCAAGGTCACGAACCACTCGAGGAAAGCGACCAAACACTTTCTTGATAGGCTGCATGCGTGTTTTCATGACTGATGTCTGTAAATCAGCAGTAACAACATCAAGGTTTGATACCGCTTTACTAAGCGACTCATCTGTCATTTTATCGCCAAGCCGAACTAAACGGTTACGAACCAATACTAATTCGCCAACCATATTCATAATATCGTCAAGTCGTTGGGTATCTACCCGAACCGTAGTTTCTGCTGCCGGAGCATTGTCACGTGCCGGCGCCGCTGCTTTACCGGCGGGCGCTTTATCTTTGGCCGCAGGGGCTTTGGCGGGGGCTGCTTTTGGAGCAGGTTTAGCCGGTTCTGGTTTTTTGGCAACTGGTTCTGGTTTTACCGGTTCTGGCGCTGCTGGCACACTAGGCTTATCTGTACCACCCGCTGATTTAGGCCCTTGTCCTTTACCATGCAGTTGATCTAGTAAATCTTCAAATTCATCATCAGAAATTAAATCACCGCCACCACCTGCTGCTGCAACTGGGGCAGGCGCTGCTGGCTTTTCTGCCGCTGCGGGTGCAGGAGTTGCAGGCGCAGTATCTTCAGATTTACCAGGGCCTTTACCTTCACCATGTAATTGATCAAGAAGCGCTTCAAATTCATCTTCAGAAATTTCGTCGCCATTAGATGCTGCTGGAGCTGCTTGACTTGCGGGCGCTGCAGCTTCAGGCGCACCTCCACTAACAGCATCCACTAACTGCTCAAATTCACTATCAGTAATTTCATCACCTGGCTGGACTGAGGCAGGTTCGTCAAACAGATCATCTGCTGGCGGTGGAGTTGTTTCAGCAGCTGGTGGGGCTTCAGCAACTGGAGCTGGTTCTTCTGCTGCGGGTGCAGCCTCAGCAAGGTCTTCTCCTGCAACCAAACGGTTTAGGTTAGCAATCAACTCGGGATCTGGACGTTGTGGCTCTGCACGCTGATGAACATCGGCAAATTGAGCATTCACTGTATCTAAGGCTTGTAACACAACATCCATTAATTCAGACGTTACTGCGCGTTTTCCATTGCGTAAAATATCAAAAAGATTTTCTGTTACATGGCAACATTCAACCATAGGGTCTAACTGTAAAAAACCAGCGCCGCCCTTGACGGTATGGAAACCGCGGAAAATGGCATTCAACAAATCTTTATCATCAGGACTTTGCTCAAGCTCAACCAGTTGTTCTGACAACTGCTCAAGGATTTCGCCAGCCTCGACTAAAAAATCCTGAAGGATGTCTTCGTCGTCAGTAAAACTCATTGAATGCTCCTCAAAAACCTAAACTTGATAACAAATCATCAACATCATCCTGACCCGATACAACATCCTCACGTTGATTTGCTTTATGTTGTGGCCCTTCTCCAGCGATATCCGGACCTTTTTCATCTTTACCGTCAGCATCATTATCGACTTCAATACCAACAACATCTTCAACCTGACCAGCAATACGTACTAAAGAAACTAAATTTGCTTCAACATCAGTAATAAGACTGATCACTTTTTTAAGAACTTGGCCAGTTAAATCTTGAAAACCTTGTTCTAGAATAATATTTTGTAAATTTTCACCCAGTTGATTAGTGCTCACATCTAACTGTTCGAAAAAGACATCAAGCCTTTTATATAACTCTCTAAATTCATCCGGTGTCATTTCTCGATTTCTTAATCGAGTCCATTCTTGTTTTAATGACACAGCCTCTTGCCCAAGCTCCATTGATATCGGCGCACATGCCTCGACCATATCCATCGTTTTATCGGCAGCATTTTGTGTAAGGTTAATAACGTACTCTAAACGACTGGAGGCATCATTCAGTTCACAATCACCACCTTCCTTATCTTCAGTCCCTTTATCTCCATCAACATTAAAATTAACAATTGCATCATGAAGCCCGCGAGTTAGCTTTCCTACTGATTGGAAAATATGCTTATCGCGGTTTTCCGTAAGGCTATTAATTAATTCAGAAGCCTCTTCGTACTTATCGCTTTGCAGTTTTTCTGATAGCAATGAAGCACATTGACGTAACTCTTGGAGTGCATCTTCATTTTCATTGGAAACTAACTGACTATCCATTCACTGACCTTATTGATTATTGGCACGTCTCTTATTAGATACGTTCAAAGATTTTTTCAATTTTCTCTTTTAACACTGCAGCAGTGAATGGCTTAACAACATAACCATTAACACCTGCTTGAGCGGCTTCAACAATTTGATCCCGCTTTGCTTCTGCAGTGACCATCAATGTCGGTAGTTCAGCTAATTTTTCATCTGCTCTGACTTGCTTAAGCAGGTCTATACCCGTCATACCTGGCATATTCCAGTCGGTGACCAAAAAATCAAAGTCACCGCTCTTAAGCATAGGCAATGCTGTCAGACCATCATCAGCCTCTTGGGTATTGGTAAAACCCAAATCTCTCAGCAAGTTTTTGATAATCCTACGCATTGTCGAAAAGTCATCAACAATAAGGATCTTCATATCTTTATCCAATGTAACCTCCAAACTTAGGCTTATGAGCACTTCTATCTATAGTCTAGACTGTGTTTTTAATGTAGCCAGTCCAGTTATAAAAAAAATGAACTTTAGGGGCTGTTAATACTAAAAACGAGACGCAAAAAAGTGAATAGTGTTGATAAAACAATCACTTAGTCTTACAGCTATCCTTTAGACTAGTATTAAAGCCATTCCTGTAATCGAGACCGTAAGCGTAAAGCAGCCTGACTATGGATCTGACTAATCCGCGACTCGCTAACGCCTAAAATTTGCCCAATTTCTTTTAAGTTGAGCTCTTCGTCATAATAAAGGGACAATACCATGCGCTCGCGTTCAGGGAGCTCTTGAATAGCTTTAACCATTGACTCTTTCAATATATCTCGATGAGTCTGGGAATGAGGGGTAGAAAAAGCAGCACTACTCTGTGTAGCATTTTCTATAAAAGATTCTTCGTCATTAAACGATTCTTCAATACTGAATAACCGTCCACAGACAGCATCCTGAGACATCGCGTGATATTCATTGATATCAACACCCATCTGTTCAGCAACTTCTGCACTGGTAGCATCACGACCTTCTCTCGCTTCTACATCAGCCATCGCTTGGTTAATTTGTCTTGCATTGCGGTGTACCGATCGTGGTACCCAATCGCCTTTTCGCATCTCATCAATAATAGATCCACGAATACGAATGCCAGCGTAAGTTTCAAAACTTGCGCCTTGAGAAGCATCATATTTTTGTGAGGCTTCTAATAAGCCAATCATGCCCGCTTGCAACAAATCTTCTAATTGCACACTGGCAGGCATTCTCACCATCATATGCTGAGCAATGCGTTTGACTAGTGGTGCATAGTCTTCAACGACGGGTTGATTGGATAATTGACCAGATTGTTCATACATGCTTATGCCGTCAACTGCTATCATGCGTTAACTACGCTTCTGCGCTTGCCTGTTGTTGTAATAATCGCTCAACAAAAAACTCAAGATGCCCACGAGGAGATGATGTCACGGGCCATTGATGTACTTTACTGGCAATTTGTTTATATGCTTGAGCAGCTTTACAACGAGGTGCGTATTCCAATACAGGCTTTTGTCGTTGAACTGCCTTACGGACATTTTCATCAGCAGGAATGGCACCGACATATTGCATACTGATATCAAGAAACCGCTCGCATACCTGACTTAATTTGTTAAACAGTAACTGGCCTTCTTTCGTATTATTAACCATATTGGCAATCACACGAACACGGTGAATATTGTATTCTTTGTTTAATAGTTTTATCAGCGCGTAGGCGTCTGTTATCGAAGAAGGCTCATCACATACGACCATAAGAATTTCTTGGGCCGCACTAACAAAACTGACAACGGTATCGGAAATACCCGCAGCGGTATCAATAACCAAAACATCCAGTTGGTCGCCTAAAGTACTAAATGCTTGAATCAATGCACCATGTTGTTGAGGTGTTAATGCGGCCATGCGTTGAACACCGGATGCAGCTGGCACAATTTTGATCCCTCCTGGGCCATTCACCAAAATGTCCCGCAGATCGCATTCACCGGACAGAACATCCGCTAGGGTTTTATTGGCACGAATACCCAGTAATACATCAATATTGGCAAGGCCTAAATCGGCATCTAACAACATAACGCGTTGTTGTAACTGGGCCAATGCTAGGCTGAGATTAACTGAGACATTGCTTTTTCCAACGCCTCCCTTACCGCCGGTGACAGCAATCACCTGTATTGGATGACTCATTGGCAGTAGGACTCCTTAACTAATTAAGTGAATTGATATTGTTGTAATAAACAGAACTATCTATCTGAGTATAGATGCTTTCCCGTCGCTTGTAGGAAAACCTTATTTTGACTAACGTTTTACTCTGATTCATACGCTTTCTTTTGATTGATATGAGCTTAAAGCCCCTGTTTTACTGAGTTTGACCGCTTTTGAAACTAATTGATGAGGCTTAATCACAGCTAGATCATCAGGTACTGATTGACCATTGGTGACATAAGCCAAGGGTAAATTGTTCGCCGTCAACAAACTGATGGCATCTCCCAAGCTTGCGCACTCATCCAACTTGGTCATAACACAAAAGCGTGGATTGGCAATACGGTAACTATGCAAAGAGGCTTGCATCATTTGATACTGGCTATTAGCCGATAGTACCAGTGCATTTTGTACATGTTGGCAACGTCTTAAAGCCGTTAGATGCGCTTTTAATAAAGGGTCGTTATAACTCATTCCCGGTGTATCAATTAACACAAGTGCCTGGCGACTAAACGTTGAAAGAATAGCAGGCAATTGCTGTAAATCATCCACTACTTTCACTTGCACATTCAATATTCGACCCAAAGATCTCAACTGGTCATGGGCAGCAATACGAAAGGTATCCGTTGTTAGTAAGGCCACTTCTTGTGGGCCATGCTCCATCACATAACGTGCAGCAAATTTAGCAATTGTTGTTGTTTTCCCTACACCCGTTGTACCGAGAAAAGCATAAATGCCTCCTGTTGCAACGGGATCAGCTGTTACCGCTGGAATTGAACGTGATAATCTAGCCAAGCTTTCTGCCCATAAATTTTCTTCATTCATGGATTCTTCATCAATTGATTTTAATGAACGGATGACTTGATCATTGCATGCTCGTGTCAACCCCAAAGTTTCTAAACGTTGCTTGACATCTACAATGACGGGAACAATATCAGTAATCGCTTGCTGGTCTTGAAAACGGCGTTCTTGTGATTCGGCCATTGAGGCTAATTGCGTTTCAAATAGGTTACGCATATTCGCGATTTCATCTTGTAAACGACGTATTTCTTCATTGTCACGTTGTTTATTTTCCGCAACTTGTGTATCTATTGATTGTCGCTGAGGAATGCTTTGTTGGGCCGGTGCCTCTTTTAACCATTGATTCAGTTGTGGTTGTTCTACCTCTGAATACCGGGGCTGAGGCGACTCTTCTTTCTTCGCCCAATCACCAATGGTCATGTTCTCTTCTTTTTTTACAGCCATCATTCGCCGCCGAGCCATTTCTAACTCAAGTGCCAATTCTTCTTGGGTTTTTCCCGATGCTAAACCTTTAACTGGTTGTGATACTTGCGGCTGTTTTACAGCCATTCGAGGTACGGTAGTCGGTGCAGGCAGCTCTTCAGATGTTGCTACTATCTCGACACCTTTACCCGTGCGCTGGGTCGAGAGAATCATCGCATCCTCACCCAATTCATCTCGAACCAGAGTGAGTGCTCGGCGCATATCAGCAGCAACAAATCGTTTACTTTGCATAATCTTTACCTTCTTTTTACCTACTGATATAAAACGAATATCCCTATTATTTTTATATCGTCAACTTCAAAAATTGATGAAAAATGTCATTTTCCTGATTTTTCACTCTCGCATTGAGCTCTGCTCAATGGCAATACTTCCTGTATTACTTGTTACTCTTTAGTTGATGATATAAAAAGAATATCTCTATTATTTTTATATCATCAACTTAATAATCTTCTATTCAAACCCGAATAATTATTTAGGATCTGCGTTAATAGATGCGTCTATTGTCAAACGTTTGTTTTCTGGCACTTCAGTAAACGCCAAAATATGCATATCGGGAATAAACATACGAACAAACTTAGCCATCATCATCCTTAATGGTGCCGCAACCAATAAAACCAGCGGTTTTCCTGCTATTTCTTGCTGTTTAGTCGCTTCTAATAACGATGTTTGTAAGCGCTCTGCTAACATAGGCTCTATATAAGCGCTTTCGTCAACGCCAGATTTTTGTGCCTGTCCTACTGAGTTCAGCAATAACTGTTCCAAATTAGGATCAAGTGTCATTACGGGAAGCTCATCTTCATTTCCGATAATACCCTGTACAATTTGGCGAGCCAGTGAACGTCGAGCAACAGACGTCAGCGCATCCGTATCCTGACTTTGCCCAAAGCCCGTTAATGCTTCTGCTATGGAGCGGAAATCACGAATAGATACCTGTTCCCGCAATAAATTTTGAAGCACTTTACGTAAAATATTTAAAGTCACTGTATTTGGCACAAGTTCTTCAACAAGCTTCGGAGAGTTTTTAGCCAAGTTATCTAACAACTGTTGAATATCTTCGTGACCTAGCATTTCATCGCTGTGTTTCTGCATGATTTGGTTAAGGTGAGTCGCAATCACTGTGCCTGCATCAACGACGGTATAACCTAATGTTTGGGCTTTATCTTTCAAAGACTTATCAATCCAAACTGCATCCAACCCAAACGCAGGGTCTTTTGTTTTTGTGCCCTGTAACTCGCCAAAAACTTGACCGGGATTAATGGCCATTTCTTTATCGGTAAAGACTTCTGACTCGCCTAAGCTGACTCCCATTAAGGTCAAACGATATTGATTCGGCAGCAAATCTAAATTGTCTCGAATATGAACAGAAGGGATAAGAAATCCCAGATCTTGAGATAACTTTTTGCGGACACCTTTAATCCGACCCAGTAACTCCCCTCCTTGGCTCTGATCAACCAATGGGATTAAGCGATAGCCAACTTCCAAACCGACAATATCAACCGGCATCACATCATCCCAACTCACCTCAACGTTTTCTGCCTTGCCTTCAATAACATCACTATTACCGTTATTTACTGCAGGCAGTGATTTAGCGTTACTGTTCATACTGCTCATTTTTCCCATTGCATGGGCTTTATCACTCGCCAGTACTTCTTCTGCATCGATATGCTGTTGTTTGCGATAAATTAGATAAGCAAGCCCACCGCAGGCTGAGGCCAATGCAAGAAACGCGAAGTGAGGCATTCCCGGAATGATTCCCATTAAAAATAAAATACCGGCTGAAATGGACAGAGCCTTAGGCGACTTAAACATCTGACTCATAACCTGAGTACGCATGTCTTCATTACTATTGACGCGCGTCACCATAATGGCAGCCGATACTGAGAGTAGTAACGAAGGAATTTGTGCCACCAAACCATCGCCTATCGTTAATAGGATGTATTTCTCTAAGGCATCAGCAAATTCCAATTGATGCTGAGCCATCCCAATGCTTAAGCCACCGATAACATTAATGACGAGAATTAAAATACCGGCAACAGCATCGCCACGGACAAATTTACTGGCACCATCCATTGCTCCGTAAAATTCAGCTTCACTGGCAACATCTTTTCGCCTTTGCTTGGCTTCATCCTGATCAATCAGTCCAGCGTTTAAATCTGCATCTATCGCCATCTGTTTACCGGGCATAGCGTCCAAAGTAAAACGTGCGCTCACCTCTGATATACGCCCCGCACCTTTGGTAATTACTACAAAATTGATAATAATAAGAATCAAAAAGACAACGAGACCAACAGCATAATTGCCGCCAATAACGACTTCCCCAAATGCTTGAATTACTTTACCCGCAGCATCACCACCATTGTGCCCTTCCAGCAATACAACCCGAGTCGATGCTACGTTTAGAGCCAAGCGCAGTAAAGTGGCAACTAATAGAATCGTCGGGAAAACAGCAAAATCAAGAGGGCGTATGCTATAGACGCCAACCAGTAATACAACGATAGATAAAGCAATATTGAAGGAGAAGAATACGTCCAATAAAAATGCCGGCAGCGGTAAAATCATCATTCCCAATAGCATTAAGAGCATAATGGGAATGCCCAGATTATTACTACCAACACTCTTGATAGACGCGAGTGTCGTTCGGGGTTCAGGGAATTTTAATTGACTAAAATTAGGTAAATCCATGCATTGTCGCTTTTTTGACGTTAATTAATGCGATTATTACCGTCATTGCATGAAGTGTGCCGCTTGTTAAGAAAGAAAATATTACCTAAAGATAACTTGATTAAGCTATTGTCAAAGATCAGTTACTGAAAAATTCTATATACAACTTTAAAAGATACCTCTAACTCATTGAAAAAAAAGGCATAAATATTTTTATTCTATTTGATAATAAGAATTGAATAAATAATAAACTTTAGTTAAAGTAATCTATCATTTTGACGCATATCCCAGAAGGAATTTAATGTGGCTATTTCGGAGTTAAGCCGTGAAAGCGAGGAGTTTAGTAAAACTTCACGTGATGGGCTTAATGAAACAGTAAAAGAGAGGACGGAATTAAGTGATTCTGACTATCCTCCTGTCTATGGAACACCATATGATTCATCTTATGGTTCATCCTGTGACGCATCGCCGCTAGACAATATGCCGGGCTTTACCAAGCCACCTGCCGTTGCCATCGTTGATAATGAGAAGGTCTGGAAGATCCTTAGAAAAGAAGGCTACACAGCACAAAAAGCTCAGGTTAAAGCCTTAAATTTCTTCCACTCTCCCATTGATGTTTTTCAATATGCTCTTTATTACTTTGGCACGACAGACTTCTTTATTGTGCTGATGATCAATAAAAGAAAGCGTTCAATCTATGGCTACCATATTTTAGATCTTACGCAGGAATATTCTCTCTCTGAAGACTTGGCCAATCGTATGAAAGCGAAGGATATTATTTTATAAAGGCGCCTGATCACTCATCATAAATCATATCACTTGGCACAGTAATGGAATGCGGGTATGCAGGCCGTAGACCTTTTCCTTGTCGAAAATTACGTAATTGAAAAACATAAGCTAATATTTTCGCAACAGCCACATAAAGCCCCGTAGGAATTTCCTGATCAAGCTTTGTTGTATAGTAAATCGCCCTTGCCAAGCGTGGTGATTCAACAACTTCTACCTGATGAGCACCTGCAATTTCTCTAATCTTTAATGCCACTTGATCAACACCCCGGGCAACAACAATCGGTGTTGTCATATCATCAGGCTTGTACTTTATTGCAATGGCGTAGTGGGTTGGATTAGTAATAACAACGTCAGCATCAGGTACTTCACCCATCATTCGGCGATTCGCCATTTCTTGTTGTAACTGACGAATTTTACTTTTAACTTCCGGTTTTCCATCCGTATCCTTCATTTCGTCCTTAATCTCTTGCACCGACATCCGCAATTTTTGTTTGTGATCCCACAACTGAAATGGAACGTCAATTAAGGCAACGATTATAGTCGCAGCGGATAATGCTAAGGTTACCCATGCTCCTATCCATAAAGAATGCTTTATAGCATTTTCAACCTCTTCGTAAGCTAGGCTTTCTAAATCTCCTTTTAAAAGCCCTAACAATACAATGGTAAGCACTGTCATTAAAACAACTTTAGCAACAGCCTTCCCTAGTTCAACTAAGGATTTAAGCGAAAACATTCGCTTAGTGCCTTCTAAGGGATCCATGCGACTAAATTTTGGCATCAGTGATTTAGTACTAAACAACCATCCGCCTAAGGATACTGGCCCTAACACAGCCGCTAATAGCAAAATACCAAACAGCGGCGCCAAACCAATTAAAACATCGCTGATAGACTGTACCAAATAATGTATCATCATCACTGGATCAAATATAACCTCTCTTGGAATAGAAAAGTTATATTTTGAAATTGCAGCAATTTTTTCGCTTAGCAAAGCACCAAACCACAAAAAACCTAGTGCAGAAGCAAGTAGTACTGCCGTAGTTGTTAACTCTTTTGAACGTGCAGCCTGGCCATCCTCTCGAGATTTTTCGAGACGCCTCGACGTCGGTTCTTCTGTCTTTTCCTGACTTTGATCATTATCAGACATTGACAATACCTATTAAAAAATACTCGCAATGATTGTTATAAAAACGTTAAGGCTCAAGTAATTGTTGACCGAAGATAAATCCTTGATTGACAAATTCTTGAAACAAAGGTAGAAAAACAGGAAAACCTAACCACATAATTAATAAACCAAAAATAAGGGTTATAGGAAAGCCTACCGCAAATATATTAATCTGTGGCGCGGAACGACTCATAATACCAAAAGCAATATTAACAACTAACAAAGCGGTTAATACAGGCAAGGATATGGTTAAGGCACTACCAAACATCCACCCTCCCATTTTTGTTATTGCGTCAAAATCCACACCAGAAAACCCTTGGGTTCCAATAGGCAAAATTGTAAAACTATCAACCAGGACCTGCACCAGAGCTAAATGACCATTAATGCTCAAAAATAATAATGTGGTGGTCAGCAAATAAAACTGAGAAATTACCGTAACAGAAACACCATTAGCAGGATCATTCATTGATGCAAACCCTAAACCCATTTTCATAGCAATATATTGTCCTGCCAAAACAAACACCTGAAATACAACCTGAAATACAAACCCTAGACTTACACCTATTAAAACTTGCTGCAAAGTTGTATAAAGAGAAAAAAAAGATACCCCATCAAAAGGGGGCAATGGTGGCAAAAGGGGAACAACTAGCAGGCTTAAGACCACACCAAAAACAAGACGGATTCTGGTGGACAATATTTTTGTACCAAAAATAGGAGCTGCCAAAAGAAATGCTGTAATCCTCACCAAGGGCCAAATATATTGACCAACAAATTGTGTTATTTGATAATCACTAAATTCAAACATCTTACCTAGCAAAAGCCATCGTCATTAACCGATTAAATTCGGTATATTCATAAACAGCTCATGAAAGAGTTCAGTAAACTGCGTTAAAAGCCACCGCCCCAAAAACATAATAGCCCCTAGAGTCACCAACAATCGAGGCAAGAAACTTAAGGTTTGTTCATTAATTTGTGTTGCTGCCTGAAACATACTTACAATCAAACCTATAACCAGCCCAGGCCCAACAATCAACGATACCATTAATACAATAAGATAAAGCGCATTACCAAAAAGGCCCATTACAACTTCTGGAGTCATCAGAAAACCTCGTCAAATACCAAAACTCGCTGCCAGCGTTCCCATTAACATTGCCCAACCGTCAACCATCACAAAAAGCATGATTTTAAAAGGCAAAGAGATAATAAGAGGTGACAACATCATCATACCCATAGCCATAAGCACACTGGCAACCACAATATCGATAACAAGAAAAGGAATAAATAAAATAAACCCAATTTGAAAAGCAGTCTTTAATTCACTGGTAATAAAAGAAGGGATTAAAACCGTAATAGGTACTTCTTCAGGGCCATTAAGCGTACCTACATTAGCAATATCCATAAATAATTTTAAATCACTTTCTCTAGTTTGCGACATCATAAATTCATGAAAAGGCTTTTTAGTTCTCTCTAACACCTCTTTTGACCCTATTTCTTGATTCATATAAGGTTGCAATGCCTGCTCATTCACTTTTTGAAAAACAGGCGCCATAATAAACATTGTTAAAAATAAACTCATACCGACTAATATTTGATTGGATGGTGATTGCTGCAAACCTAAAGCTTGCCTAAGAATAGCAAAAACAATAATAATACGTGTAAAAGAAGTCATCATTAGCAACAACGCTGGCAAAAAAGTCAGCGCCGTCATAATGGCTAATATTTGAATACTGACACTGTACTCTTGTGAGCCATCAGGATTGGTTGTTAATCTCACTGCAGGCATACCCGGAATACTTTGTATTCCCGGTGTAACAGACTGTTTTTCAGAAGTGTTCTGAGCGGCAGCGTCGGATGATAACAAAGGAGTTATTGTTATTAAAAAAATTGATAAAAGCAAAAGCAAACAATAGTTTTTCTTATAACTAAAACTCATTCGATAGTTTCGCCTTTTAACATGGCTTTTAACTTATCAGCAAAAACAGAGGAAGATGAATTTTCAGTGAGATTTTTGTCGTTTTCAGAAATAGGCTTATCTAACGTTTTTATATGACCAACAAACCCTGGAGCAACTCCGATAATTAACTGTTCATCACCCACCTCTACGATTAACAATTTTTCTTTTGTTGAAATAGGCAGGCAACTTTTAATTTTCATTAAATTTGATACTTGATAACTAGCATAACCAACTTTTTTAATAAGCCATACAAGCGCAAATATCATAAAAACAACAACCGCTAAACCCATCATCATTTGAAGTATATTTGACGTTGGACTTACTACTTGGCTAGATGGATTAGCCGAAACATAGTTCGCTAAAAATAATATGCTCAGCAATAGTGCTATCTTTTTTTTCATTATCCAAGCTTCTTTATACGTTCGGAAGGACTAATAACATCGGTCATACGAATACCAAATTTTTCATTAACGACCACCACTTCGCCATGGGCTATCAATGTGCCATTCACTAAAACATTTAAAGGTTCGCCAGCAAGTCTATCCAACTCAATAACAGAACCTTGGTTAAGCTGTAGCAAATTACGGATTGTGATCGAAGTACTACCGACCTCCATTGATATCGTAACGGGTACATCCAATATAATATCTAGCTCAGGGTTAGTACTTTTAGCAGCAGTAGGATTGCTATCAAACTCTTCAAGGCCAACGGTTTCCACGGAACCATCTTCTTCTGCACCTTGCTCCTCCATTGCTGCTGCCCAATCATCGTCAGCGCCTTCTTCTACACCCTGTTCTTCCATTGCTGAGGCCCAATCATCGGCAGCAGCTTCTTCTTCACTTTTTTCTTTATTTGGATCCTGATCTTCATCACTCATCAGAACTATCCTCTTCATTATTCATTAAATTGTTCATAGGTGATAATGATGAAACGACAGGCCGTTCCACATGATCAATCACCTTTAACGCCAAATTCCCGTTAGCTTGCCCTACTTCCGTTTTAAACAAGGGAACACCGTTGGCTGTAATTAAATGCTCTTCTAGCATTTCTACTGGAATCACATCACCTTCTTTTAAACCAACAACATCACCTAATGTAATTTTATCGCGAATAAGATCACACTCTAATTTAACCGTTGCAGTCATAATATCTTCACGCAATGAATTTACCCATCGATCATCTCTTTCATCACTATCACTTTGTAATCCTGCATCCAACATTTCTCGAATAGGCTCTATCATGGAATAAGGAATAGTAATATGTAATTCTCCACCACCTCCATCCAATTCAACATGGAATGTACTCACAACAACGACTTCACTTGGACTCACAATGTTTGCCATTGAAGGATTCACTTCAGAGTTGATATGATCAAAATCAATCGGTAGCACTGCTCTCCATGCTTCTTTTAAATCAATAAAAGCTTGCTCAAGTACAATACGTACCACACGTAACTCTGTAGGAGTAAATTCTCGACCTTCGATTTTTGCGTGACGCCCGTCTCCGCCAAAAAAATTATCAACCAATTTAAATACCAATTTTGCATCTAAAACGACAAGTGCCGTTCCTCGAAGCGGTCTAAACTTCACCATATTCAAACTGGTAGGAACATAAAGTGTGTGAACATACTCACCAAATTTTTGGATATTAATACCACCTACAGACACATCTGCTGTTCGGCGTAATAAATTAAACATACTGATACGTGTATAACGCGCAAAACGCTCGTTTATCATTTCCAGTGTTGGCATCCTGCCGCGAACGATTCGATCTTGAGTGGTTAAATCATAAGATCCAATTTCGCCATCAGCTGACTCACCATCAGTATTAACGTCACCATCATCGACTCCATGAAGGAGCGCATCAATCTCGTCTTGTGAAAGTAGATCTTGCACGTCAAATTCTCTTTATTGCATGACTAAATTAGTAAAAAGTACTTTTTCAATCCCTGGTTTGCCTAGCTCCCTTTCCATAATCTCTTGTAACTCAAGTAACGCCGACTGACGCAATAACTCTCTACCCTCTTCGGTCTGTAGTTCTGAATATATCTGACCACTAAAAAGTAGAATTAAACTATTACGAATCATGGGCATATGTAACTCTACAGCTTCGATAACATCATCTTCTCTTGCCATAACCGTAATTTCAGCTTGTAAAAACCGTTGTCGACCACGCGCCTGATAATTAACAATAAGGGGCGGCTTTAAAGGAAAATATATCGCTGGAGATTTAGGCGGCTGAACCTCTTCTTCAACATCGACAATAGGGTTTCCATCTTCATCCAACTCAACCACAGGCTCTGGTTCTGGAGTAAGCATCTTTACAACAAATAGAGTACCGCCTATAGACGCGCCTATAAGGACTAAAACAAGTACGATAAATAAAATAAGCTTTTTCTTATTACTTTTCGGCTTTTCTTCTTCATTTGTGTCGTCTTGATTTTCAGTGTCTTCTGCCATGCCAAAAATCCGTCATTTGATAGTTCTATATCCTGATCAGCAAGAGCTATGCCAAAGAAATAACAAATGATAATTTTAAGAGATAAGCGAATACCCGCATGAGCTAGTGCAAACAGCCCTTAGGGTATGATGGGTGGCAGCAAAATAGAGAGGTTTTAAGCCTAGGGGATTAAAGAGAGATATTTAAACATAATATTAAACATAGGTATTTACTAGACTATAGCCCTCAATGGATGAGTTAAGGGGCAATGCTCCGTCTACTTCTTCCTCAGAGCTCACGCCAAAAACAGAATTTGACTCAGGGTTGGAGGATTCATCTTCCGCTTGCTGTTGTGATTGGTCTGACACGTCAACATCCGTTAAATTAAGACCTTCTGCCTCAAACATTTCTCGCAGGCGCATTGCACTTTGATCTAAAGCATCACGAACACTCGCATTTTGGACAACGAAACTAACCTGAGTCTGTTCATTGGTCACAGATACTTTAACTTGCAAAGGCCCAAGTTCTGGGGGATCGAGCTGTATTTCAGCCTCCTGTATACCTTTAGCGCTCATCCACATAACACGCTCGGCTACGGCCTCACTCCATTGAGCCTGCTGAAAAGGAATGGTAACCGATAGCTGAGATTTATCGATAGGTGACGTCATCTGTAACTGAGCAGGGTTAGATATCGATGCCAGAGGAATATCCCCTGCCATACGTTGCGTAATAGTATCGGTTTTAGTAAGTATTGGCTCATCAGTTAATAAACTCAGTAATTGCTTATCGAGCACACCATCAAAGCTGTTCTTGGGGATATCTGAATCGAAAGGGTTAGCATTCATCGCTAATTGAGTGGTCGTGGCTACTTCCGTTGTTTTTCCACCTACTTGAGTATTTTGCTTAATAGCGTTGAAGGCTTCCGCAAGCGCTGTTAACGGTGAGACCTTCTTCAATTCTGCACTACCTTCACTGTTGTTATTTAAAGGCTTAGCCGCTAGTACTTCTCTGATAAGATTAACCAATGGATTAGTCGGTAATATGTTATCACTATTTTGATTATTTTCTGTGAAGTCGACTAAAATATCTGTATCAAAAGGCTCTTCTAAAAGACTCTCCTCACCTACAAGCAACTCACTCTCTGAAACAGGTTGCTTTATCGGCAATATTCCTACAGGAACAACGCCTAAGGACAGTGTCGGATCTAGCTCCGTTGATAGTGGTACGACTAACTCAGATGAAACAGAGGCTGAATCAACGGTAACGCCCTTAACTAACTCCTCTTCAGTATTCTGTCCTGTAGAAACATCTGTTTGAGCCTTTGTATTTTTGCCTTCTGCGTGAATGGGTTTATCGACACTATCGGCATTGGTAGATCCATTTGTATTCGTTGCTTTTGGTGTATCTACAGCTTTGGTTTCAGACTTACTTTCAGGCCTTACTGCCGCTTGTTGCTCTGCCTCTCGGAAAGAATTTGAAAAACCCTTGTCATCACCTGTGGAATTGGCTTTCGCTGGCGCACGATCTATTTTATTAGTGGCAGCCACATCGGCAAAGGGCATCAATTGATTGTTCATTATGTCTCCAGATCACCATAAACGTCTATTAAACCGGCAAGGGTTTGCCGCTTTAATTATGAATTTCATCTATAGGGTAAATGGAGCAAAGAAAATGCCAACAATGGCAGAGGGGAAGTGCTGATTAGCGATAATATTGCCTAGCTGATAAGTCATCCATTTCTTTTTGAACTAGCTTGTCATGAATATGCGCTGTCTCTAGCTTATCTTTTTCGATTAGGTCATCCAATACATTGATACGTTGCTGTTGCTGAGAAAGCGCTTGTCTCATGCCATCCAACTGTTGTTCAGCTGTTGTCAATTTACCTTTTTGAGCTTCAATTGTCTGGGATAATTGAAGACAGAAATGGCGATAGCGAATTGAATTATCCGCAGTCCAAGTATGTTGTTCTTGTTGAATTTTTTCTAAATAGTCGCTCTCATAACCTTGAAGTTGTAGTAACTGTTTCCTTTCGTTTTGAACAAAAGAAACTGCTTTCTCAAAGTTTTGACCTAATTGACGCTGCTTCTCTTCTTCTTGTTCTTTAACAAGCTCTAATTGATTATTTTGCACAATATTCATTTCCACTGATCAAGGTCAGACTCAAAGATTAGGTTGATTTTGATTTCCGGCAGAACCCATAGATCCAGCACCTCCAATAGAATCCATAGAAGGTGCCATCAACTTCATTAAGTGTAGTCGACTTTCATCATAATCGACGCATTCAGTAAGGTTTTGACGAATAAAATCCTGTAATTGCGGGAAATAGTCTAGCGCCATATCTGTCTCCGGGTTATTACCGCGAACATAGGCACCGATACTCACTAAATCACGGTTTTTTTGATATAAGGATAAAAACTGTTTGAATCGCTGCGTCAATTTAAGGTCATCAGGCTCAACAATATTGGTCATCGCTCGGCTAATAGACATCTCTACATCAATGGCAGGATAAACGCCTTGTTCAGATAGCTTACGCGATAAAACCACATGCCCATCCAAGATAGCTCTCGCTGAATCAGCAACGGGATCCTGCAGATCATCTCCCTCAGTCAATACCGTATAAAATGCAGTAATAGAACCGCCACCTTCAGGCCCATTCCCTGCACGTTCAACAAGTTGAGGGATTTTTGCAAAAACAGAGGGTGGATACCCTTTAGTTGCAGGCGGCTCACCAATTGCTAATGAGATTTCTCGTTGCGCTTGCGCATAACGGGTTAATGAATCCATTAACAAGAGTACATCTTTACCTTGGTCACGAAAATATTCTGCTACTTGACTGGATAATTGTGAGGCTCTTAAACGCATTAAAGGGCTATCATCCGCTGGCGATGCGATGACAACCGCTTTTTTTAAGCCTTCTTTACCCAAAGTATGCTCAATAAACTCTTTGACTTCTCGTCCACGCTCACCGACCAAGCCAACAACGACAATATCGGCTGTCGTAAACCGTGTCATCATTCCCAATAAAACACTTTTACCGACACCACTACCCGCAAATAAACCTAAGCGCTGACCTTTACCAACGGTTAACAAACTATTAATTGCACGAATACCAACATCTAAAGGCGTACTAATGGGGGCTCGATCTAGAGGGTTAATTGTTGGTGATTCGACATATTTTTCATCACCAACGATCGAGCCTTTGTTATCTAAAGGTTGCCCAAGACCGTTAATGACTCTGCCTAATAAATTTTCATTAATAACGAGGCGCCTATGGGTACTTTTAGGGATAACACGCGCACCAGGCTGTACACCTGATATCGTTTTTATCGGCATTAAGAAAACTTTATCGTCACTGAAACCAACAACCTCTGCTTCTAAACGGCGCTCGTCATTCGTTAGCACATCACACTCACAACCAATAGATACCTGTAAACCAACAGCTTCCATTGTCATACCAACAACACGGGTTAACCGGCCTTCGGCCAAAGGCTCAGCATCAGGAATAAAGCCCAGTTGAAATTGTTGTAAGCGCTCTGACAATGATTGAAAATGAAAACTCATTCAACCTTTCCCTCATCTGATAAGGGTGGCTGATTTTTTTGTGATTTTTCGGAAGCCGTACTTGTATCGCCAACCCCTTCTGACTTAGAAGCCAAGGAGTTTTCTTCTACGTTTACTGACTCTTCACTCTTTGGGAATTGCTTATGCAAGAAACCGTCGATGATCTCTTCTAATCTTTTTTCAATAGAACAATCAACCATTGTCTGTTTTGTTTCTAAACGACAGCCACCGGGTAATAAACTTTCATCAACATGATAGGTAAAGTCCTTGTCCATATTTTTAGGTTGACTTTGTATATGTTCTTTAACCAATGACAGGTCTTGTTCATTTAAATGTAAAGTAAACTTTTCTGCATTTGCTGGAATTGTATTTAAGGCAGCATTAATGACATCCAGTATTTGCGTCGAATCAGTACTTAATTCACGTTTCACTACTGCTTTAGCTAACTGGCAAACCATATCCAGCATAAGACTCTGCAGTTGTTTCTGTTCTGTCTGTAGAGGGATCATTAGCGCTTCAACGATATGCTGCAGGTTTTCACATTGTTGACTCACGATTGCTTGCGCTGATTTCAAACCTTCGTCTTTACCTACAGCATCGCCTGCTTTTTTTCCTTCATCAAATCCTTTTTTATAACCATTATCATAGCCATCCTTTTCAGCTGTATCGGTTATTGCTTGTAGTTGCTCTGCGGTAAGAGGTTTTACATCTTCAGTCGATACTTCTATGGATTCACCGGCTGCTTCATTAACAGGCTCAATAGCTTGATCATTACCTTTTTTATTTTTCCTATCAGTAGCTTCTTTTTCCGCTGATGGAACCAGTTTATTCGATGAGACATCGGGTAAAGACCAATTTTGACACTGACCAAGCTCTTCCTCTGAAAATCGTGTCACATATTCTGATGTCATACTAAAACCTAAAAAATACTACAAATTTTAATAAGGGATATAAATAATGGGCTTTAAATCGTAACAATGAAAAGTTCTCTCTTATTACTTTTCCATTTTTCTACATCATCTGTTCGCCACTACCACCTAAGGCAATTTCACCAGCATCAGCCATACGTCTGGCAATAACCAAGATTTCTTTCTGAGCACCTTCAACTTCAGATACTTTAACAGGACCTTTGGCTTCAAGATCATCACGTAGTAGTTCAGCGGCACGGCTCGACATATTGGCAAATATTTTTTCTTGTAAATCGGTATCTGCACCTTTAAGTGCCACGATTAACAACTCAGAGGACACTTCACGCAATAGCGCCTGAATGCCGCGATCATCAACATCGCGTAGGTTATCAAAGACAAACATAAGATCTTGAATTTGATTGCCTGTATCTTCATCCATTTCTTTAATGGATTCGAGTAACTCGGAAGCTATGCCACTATCAAGATTATTAACAATTTCAGCAGCACATTTATAGCCACCCATAGCCGTTGTTTGCGAACCTGCATTACCAGAGAATTGTTTTTCAAGAATATCATTAAGCTCTTGTAGCGCACTGGGTTGAACGGTATCCAGTGAAGATACCCGCATCATAATATCCAACCTGACCGTATCAGAAAAATACGTCATGATTTCGGCAGACTGATCAGAATCAAGATAAGCAATAACAATGGCTTGAATTTGAGGGTGTTCATTGCGAATAATATCAGCAACGGAACGTGGCTCCATCCATTTTAAGGTATCCAAACCCGTAGTATTTCCTCCTAAAAGAATCCTATCGATCAAGCCATTGGCTTTGTCTTCACCTAAGGCTGTTACCAACATATTGCGAATATAATTATCAGCGCCAACACCGAGCCCTGTTAGGTCTCTCACCTGCTCCATAAAATTTGCCATTACCGTATGAACTTGGTCCTGTTCAATATTAGATAAGGTACTCATGGCTGCACCCACACGTTGAACCTCTTTAGGGCCCATATGCTTTAACACTTCAGCAGCATCGGCTTCACCCAGTGTCATTAGCAAGATAGCCGCCTGTTCCACAGGCGGCATCTGAGGTGTTTTTTTAACCTGTTGCTCTTCACTCATGCGTCATTAATCCAGCGTTTAATTACTTGCGATACTCTGCCAGGGTCTTCAGCAACCAAACCTTTAACCGTATTTAGCATATGCTCATAACTTTCTTCTGGTCCCGGCAATGCTAAGGCTTCACCACCACGCAAGGTGACAGTTTCATCCGATAATTCATCAAAAGAGCCTAAACCCGCTGCTTCCAATGCCGCTAGTTGCTGGGCTTCTTCATCCTCTTTTGCCTGTGTACCCGTACGAGCCAGTGTTTTGAGTATAGGTCTTAATAAACCAACAAACATAACCAAGACAACCAACAAACCTGCGAAGGGTTTTAATAACTCTCTTAACCATGGTTGCTCCCAAATGGGTATGTCACCAGAATCTAAACCAATATCACCTGTATCAAGAAAAGGAGTATTAATCACATTAACGCTATCGCCTCTAACAGCGGAATAACCCACAGCATCTCTGACCAGTATTGCCAAACGCTCTAGCTCATTTTCAGACCAAGTCTGAAATTCTGCTTGCCCCGTTTCCGCATTAACAACTTGTTTGTCATCCACAACAACGGCTACAGTTAAGCGCCTTACCTTGCCTATTTGATGCTTAATATAACTAACTGAACGGTCTAGCTCGAAATTGCGTGTTGATTGTTTACGTGTATTTGACGGCTGTGCTGGCGCGCCATCCTCTTGATTAGCGGCTTGTTCTGGCGCTTCGCCATTAGCTGGAGGTTGATTTGCTAAAGCCCCGGGAATACCGCCGACACCACCACCAACACGCTGCTCATCCAATGTTTGCTCACTGCGTACCGCGGGTAAATCTGGATTAAACATTTCTTCCGCTTGTTCGACCTGATTAAAATCAACGTCGGCAGCCACTTCCGCTCTGTAACTAGTCGCTCCAACAATAGGGTCAAGCAAACTACTAATGCGGTTGTTAATACCCTCTTCAATTTGACGTGCATATTCAAGCTCTTGTAGAGCTTTAATAATTTTAGGATCTTCATCGCCGGTTGAGAGTAAATTTCCTTTTTGATCGACCACCGTCACATTTTTTAACTCTAACTCAGTAATACTAGAAGCAACTAAATTAGAAATAGCTCTAACTTGCTCCGGCTTGATTCCTCTACCGGGATAAAGCTCTACAAAAACAGAGGCTCTTGGTTGACGAGCATCGCGAACAAAGACCGAATTTTTAGGAATAGCCAAATGAACTCTTGAAGAGCGAACACTGTTAATACTGGTAATTGTTCGTGCCAACTCACCTTCAAGACCTCGGCGATAACGCGTCGTTTCCATAAATTGACTGGTGCCTAAAGGCTGCTCCTTATCTAATAACTCAAATCCTATCGATGAGTCACCGGGTAACCCTACTTCAGCCAGTTTGATGCGAGCATCATGAATTTCATTAGAAGCAACAAGTAGAGCTCCAGATCGTGTATCGACTTTAAATTTAATATGATTCGCTTCAAGAATTTCTATAACCTCGCTAGAGTCCAAACGATCCAAGCCTGCATAGAGAGGTCGATAATCTTCTCCCTGTGTCCACAGTACGACAGCAAAACCAATCGCAACACTGGCGGCAAGTGCTACCATCAAACCTGCTTGTCTCAGCAAGTTAAGATTGTTAAAACCTTCAACAAGGTCACTTGTAGAGCGGTCTTTCTTAACCCCACCAGAATCAGGCTCAACACCCATATCTGCCATACTTTCTGCTGTGCTCATTTACAACAACCTTGATTTATATTTAAACAATAGTTATTCATATTTATACAGGCATATTCATAACGTCGCGGTATGCATCCACTAATTTATTTCGTACTTGTAACATTGCCTGAAAGGAAACACTGGCTTTTTGTGATGCGATCATGACATCAGTAATATCAACGCCACTCTGCCCTTGCTCGAAAGCCGTTGCCATAGAATTAGAGGTCTTTTGTAAATCATTCACTTTATTCACCGCTTGATCCAGTAAATGACCAAAACTTGGCGTTTCATCAACCGATCTAAGAGACTGTCCCTTATTAAGTGGATTGCTATCGGTAGATTCAATGGGTCTATCGAGAGGGTTAGAGGTTTGAGTTTGTGCTTTTAATGCACGCATTTCCACTAACACTCTATTAATATCCATCCTGTCAGAAATCATAAGAAACTCCTCTCTTTGTTACACTAAAAATACTTATTGATTCTAAACTGACAATTTTTTGGCTTTACTGAGATTATTAGCCACTACCCAATAGAATTAGCATAAAACGGGCCAATATTTGCCGGCGGAAGTATTTTGCCTGTATTGTAAAAAAAGAATAAACGAGATTGATTACGATAAATATTTTTACCGCAAAATAGGAAGGGACCTAACAATAACTGACTATATAATCAGTTATCGCTAAATATCAAAATTAAACTCTTGGATATCTCTTGCAAGCTGCCTATCTGCTAGACAAGCTTCAAGACGCCTACGGGAATCAATAAAAGGGTCTGCCTTTTTAGTGGAGCTTTCAGACTCCAATCCCGAAGCGTCGATAGTATCTTCATCGGACATTTCAATGAAGTCATCTACAGAGGAAGAAATGATTTCAGTCATAGCTACATCTCCTACAAATTTAACCAAAGATCTACTGGTTAAAACAACTCAGCATCTGCAAACACAGGCATTCATTTAAATAAAATAAATATCTATAGGGCGAAAATACTGCGACTAAGGAAATCGGTCAAGCTTTTTTATATGAATTTTTTTTGTCAAATATATTAAAACTTATTCACATTTTTTCTATTAAATATATTTAATAGAGGCGAGAAGTCAAGACGACATGTAAATACATTTATAAGTGATTGAAAAAAAAGAAAATAATATTTCATTTTTCATGCCAAAAGATATGAACTTGATTAAGCGATATCCATTAAACCATCAATATTAAATCCCATATCTCTCATTTTTGCCAACTTATATCGCAAAGTCCGCGGGCTAATACCTAAGCGTTCAGCAGTGTTTTTACGGCTCCCCCTCTCTTCTTTCAAAGTATCAGCAATAATCTCAAATTCTCTCTGTTTGAGGTCATCCCCCAGAACGTTTGAGTTATCTTGTGAGCTTCGTAAACCATCTAAGGTATTTGTTGCAATAACAGGTGCCACTGGCACAATATTTTCATTAAACTCTTGGACTGGTGCTAACATATCCAAACCAAGGTCAATATCTGATATTAATAAACCTGTCTGTAATATTAATGCTCTTTGAATAACGTTATCCAATTCTCTTACATTACCGGGCCAGTTATATTGATACAATGCCTGTTGTGCAGAATCAGCTAACTTCACACCATTGCGCTTTTGTTTTGTGGCATGTTTTTTTAATAAGCGATTGGCTAAAGGCAAAATATCTTCGCGACGAGCCCGCAATGGTTGCCACTGTAGAGGCAGCACACTGAGACGATAATATAAATCCTCTCGGAACTTACCCTCAGCAACTTGTTTTTGCATATTACGGTTAGATGTTGCGATCACCCGAACATCCAGCTCAATTGTTTTACGGCCACCAAGTCGTTCAACCTCTCTTTCTTGAAGTACTCTGAGTAATTTTGCTTGTAAGCCCATATCCATTTCAGAAATTTCATCAAGTAATAGTGTGCCTCCATTCGCTTGTTCAAATTTTCCGGGAGCACTTGAATAAGCGCCTGTATAGGCTCCCTTTTCATAACCAAACAATATGGCTTCCAACATGTTTTCAGGTATAGCTGCACAATTAATGGCAATAAAGGGTTCTTTAACGCGAGGAGACTGCTGATGAATATAGCGTGCGAGTACCTCTTTACCTGTGCCAGACTCACCTATAATCAATACCGTTGAATCAGTTTGAGCCATGCGTTGTGCTAATTGCAGTAGCTGTTGACTACTAGGTGATTTGGCAATGGGCTCATCATTAACAGCTTCTTCTTTGCCGTCTAAATATTTGGCGACGATATCTAATAACGATTTAGGCTCGAAGGGTTTAACCAAATAATCGATTGCACCATGACGAATCGCATCAACTGAATCACTAATACTCGCATAAGCGGTAATCAATAACATAGGAATGTGAGCATACTCAATTTTTACTTGTCGTAATAAATCATGACCACTCATTTTTCCCATATTAACATCAGAAACAATCATAACAATATCATTGTGCTTTGCTAATAATTGCAGTGCTGTTTCTGCATCTGGAGCAGCGATAGACTCATATTTTGCCAAAGATAATGTGTCTTGCAGCGCTTCTCGTAAAGAAGGATCATCCTCAACAACCAGTACTTTAGGGATCATTTCATTTCTGTCTTCTTTAACAGCTGACGACATAGGTTTTCCTCAGTTACTCTCTAGCATTCTTTAATAGTAATTTATGGCTCTCTAACCGCTTTTAACGTTCTCTAATTACATGCTTATCTACGGCAAACTTTACTGTTGGTAATGTCAAACATGCGCAAGCACCACCTTTATCGCGATTTTTTAAATGAAAACTACCACCATGCGATTGCGCAACAATATTAACGACTGACAGCCCTATACCGGTCCCTTGAGATTTGGTCGTAAAAAACATTTCTTGCAATTTATTCTCATATTCAGGTGATAAACCAGGCCCCTCATCAAGAACACTAATATTCAGCATATCTTTATTTTGCTGGAAGGAAATGGTAATAGCAGATTGTGGTGCAGCCTGTAAGCTATTGTTAACCAGATTTAATAAAGCGCCTGTTAACGAATCTAAATTGCATTGAATAAAACAATCGGTATCCATTATTTCCCAAGAACAGATGGCCTCATAGCTCTTAATCGGCATCTCAATTGCTTCCGCTAATGATTGTTGTAACTCAATCGCTGTGACTCTGTCTTTTAATAAAGTATCGCCTTTAACAAACAGGAGCATATCCTGCACTTGGCGTTCCATATAATTGAGTCGGTTTAAGAGTTTCTGTGTAAATGCTTGGCGCTGATTATCTTCAAGTTGATTATCGCAAAGGTGATTGGCATACAACATTGCTGATGATAATGGAGTTCTGACTTGATGGGCTAAAGTCGATACCATCTTACCCAGAGCTGATAAGCGCTCGTTGCGGCTCAGATCAGACTGTAGTTGACGGGTTTCAGTTTGATCGGTGAGTAAAATAATTTGACCATCTTCAGCCAATGAACGTGTTGCAATACTGATTCGCTTACCTTCACGATTAGACACTTCATGGCCATCATCATCTTTGGGAGCAAAGCAATAATCAATGACATCCCGCCAGTACTTACCTTTAATATTATTTTCCAGAAGCACTTCAGCAACAGGGTTACTTTCTACAATCATGCCTTGGTTATCTAACAGGATGACCCCACCCGGCAGGAAGTTAATTAACGTTTCCAACTTATTCGCAAGTTGTTCTTTTTGGTGAAGTTCTTGGTAACGCTGTTCACTGACGCTATCCAGTTCGGAGCTTAAATCAGCAACTCTTTGTTCAAGGTGTTGATAAGAATCCGCCAGCTGTAATGACAGGTCATTAAAAATATCAAAAGCTGTTTTTAAATTTTCTACCGGAGCTTCAGACAACACAGGAGACTCAGCCAATACAGAAGCCTCAGTCAATGAGGAATGGCTCTCACCTGTATTTTCATCAATATAAGACAATAATGATTCTGGAATTTTTGGTAACATTTGCTGATTATCTACAGCAATAAATGATTGCGCCATGCTAATAACAACACCTTTTTGACTACTACAAAGCATATTGCAAAGCTAGTGCCAATAGTATTAAAGCAATAAATTCAATAACTTAGAAAACCTACAAGGGCTTCTGAGGAGAGAATGACAGAAAAATGGCTAGATCAAATCAAGAGATCGATAAGAAAGAAGGAAAAAGAAATAAATAGAATATTGGGCTTATACAGATCATAAAAGCCTGTATTGCTAGTAATACAGGCTTTTAAATATTAGTTAGTCGAAGCACTACCAGAAATATCAACCTCTGCTTTGTCAACAACCATAGATTGCCAAGCACGGAACTCATCAACAGACGCTGAGCGTGCTAAAGATAAGCGCGCACCACGCTGCTCTTCATCGGTTAAGTCATCGAAAACTGCATCTTCAACAGCCGATAGAGACACCAGTGCATAATCATTATTGGACAGGTATAACGATGAGTTTACAGGTTTATCCAAGGACTCTGGGCGAGTCAGAGAGAATACATGCTCAATAAGTTCTGGGGCCTGCCCGCTATTTTCTCTATTGGTACCCACTTCTTTATTAAGCGTTAAATTATTCTGTTCAGCCAAGGTTTCAAGTGGTGTTCCTGATTCAAGTGCTGTCTTTAACTCTTCTGCTTGCTTAGCTACCTGCTCTTTCGCTTTTGCTAACTTCAATTCAGTATCTAACTCCGTTCTCTTTTCATCAAGAGTCAGGGTACGTACCGGTTGATGCTCTGCCAAATTAATGACAACAATTTGATCTGGGGATAATTCAAGCACATCACTGGTATAACCTTGCTGCAATACTTGATCGCTAAATGCTGCATTAACAACACGGTTATCGCTCAATACTGCCTCATCACCACCTGCACGAGTAAATAAGCCCGTAGTTTGTGCCGTCAATGATAATTGCTCAGCAACCTCGTTCAAGCTCTCAGCGTTATAGGACAAGTCTTTAAGCTCTGTTAGTTTTTCAATAAAAATTTCTTCTGCCTGCAATGATTTCAATTCACTAGCAATTCTTAGCTTGCTCTCTTCAAAAGTAGGTGGCGTATTTTCTTTAACCGATAACAACTTAATAATATGTGTTGCATTATCAATTTGAATGGGCTCAGATACTTCACCTGCTGACAATTCAACTAAAGCTGTTTCAAATTCATCAGGAAATGAATCACCCGTAGTAACACCTAAGTTACCGCCACTTTCTCTACTACCAAAATCATCGGAATATTCTGCTGCCAATGTAGCAAATTCTTCACCTGCTGCTAGCTTTTCCTGAACGTCAGCTAACTTTTTCTTAGCGGCATCATCATCACCCTCAATCATAATATGAGCTGCTTCACGTTCAGTTGATAGAGCGTAGTTATTCACTTCTTGCTGGTATTGCTGTTGAATTTCTTCTTCAGATACTTCGAGTGTTTCTGCAATATCGCTGACTTTTAATTCGATATATTCAATGGATACTTTTTCTTCCGTATTATAGGACCCTTTATTTTCATCATAGTAAGATTGTATCTCTTCCTCAGATACTGTCATTTTCTCGGGTAAATCCGCTAAAGGTAGCGTCACCCAAGAAAAATCTCGTGTTTGTCGAGATAGTGAAACAACTTGTTTTAATTCAGCTTCGGTAATAAATGCTGTTGATGCAAGTCCGTTACGTAACTGATTAGTAATAACATCATCGCGTAACAGCGCACGAAAGCTAACAGGAGTATGCCCAATGCGACGAACACCTTGGACAAATAAATTAGAATCAAAACGGCCATCAGTTTGAAATTCAGGCATTTCAGTAATGAGCTTATCTAGCTCACTATCACTCACTGTCATTTTGCCATTATTGGCTTTATCAAGCAGAACTGTACGTTGTACTAAACCTTGTAATACAGGGCCACGTAAACGCTCATCAGATAAAAACTCAGCGGGAAGATTATTACCAAACTGTGCTTGTAATCTCTGCTTTTCCTGGCCTAATGCAATTTGTAATTCACGCTCCGTAATTGCCTCTCCATTAACAGTAGCAATATCACCATAGTTACCACCATGGCCTGTGCTACTTAAATTTACGAGGCTAGCCGCCATGATAAAAGCTAAAAATCCCACGATGATAAAGGCTACCGTGCCTTTCATATTGTCGCGCATGTTCTGGAGCATTTTTTACCTCAACTAAAAATAGAGTGTGTTGATATCTTACAATATGCAGAATAAAGCTGATGTGATCCCTACTATTCTACAAATAATAAAGGCGTACCATAAGATACGCCTTTACGTGTTAAGTTCACAAACGACTGTGTTTATGAGTTAACCGCATCCTTCAATGCTTTACCTGCTTTAAAGCTAGGAATATTGGCAGCAGCAATTTCAATTGGCTTACCTGTTTGAGGGTTACGCCCTGTTCTCGCTGCACGCTGTTTAACAGAGAATGTACCAAAGCCAACCAAGGCTACCGTATCACCCTTTTTTAGAGCGCCTTCAACGGCCTCAATCATAGCGTCGAGAGCACGTCCCGCAGCTGCCTTTGGAATATCTGCAGATGCAGCAATAGAATCAATTAGTTCGGCTTTATTCACAATTCACCCCTTAATCTGGTATTTGTTTTTCTGATAGTGGTATACCCACTGCAACAGAGGAATTCTGTCTTTATTGGATGTATCACATTTATTTTTTTAATCGCAATTAGCAATGCTAACGGCTTATTATTTACTATTAATGTGTTTATATGACGCTCTTCCGAAAAAAAGCACACTAAACACAACAATCATACTTCAGGGGTTACTCCCCATAGCCTCTCTGCGGCCCCCCTGAATACATGTCTTGTAATCGACTATTCGAGAGAAGTCGTTTTATACCAATTGCCCACTACAGGGTCAAGCTGACAAGTTGAAATAGGCCTACAAACTGCGTTTGTCTGTTAAAAACGTCTCAAATTTAATCAATGTTGCTCAGAAAACGCTCACTAGTGCTTGACGGCACCAGTGCCTTCTGCTGACTGCCTTGCCTTCGCTTCCAGGGCCTGATATTCAGCATCGGATAGTGGCTTAGGTATGGACTGCAAAGCGTACTCAAGTACCTGATCAACCCACTTGACGGGCTTTATTGTTAAATCTTGCAAGATATTCTCAGGAATCTCTTTAAGATCGCGTTCGTTTTCCAGAGGAATTATCACCGTTTTAACACCACCTCTGTGGGCTGCCAGCAGTTTTTCCTTTAACCCTCCAATACGTAAAACTTCACCTCTTAGGGTAATTTCGCCAGTCATAGCTACATCGGCTCTAACCGGAATATTGGTCAAGACTGAAACCAATGCAGTACACATCGCAATACCAGCACTCGGACCATCTTTTGGTGTTGCCCCTTCAGGCACGTGAATATGGATATCAAACTGCTCTGAATAGTTAGGCGCAATACCTAGGATTTGTGAGCGTGACCGAACGACGGTTAAAGCCGCTTGAATAGACTCTTGCATTACATCACCCAGAGAACCCGTTTTAACCATACGGCCTTTACCATGAACTGCAGACGCTTCAACGGTTAATAACTCACCACCAACCTGAGTCCATGCCAAACCAGTGACTTGCCCTACTTGGTTTTCTTGTTCTGCAACACCATAATCAAATTTACGAACCCCCAAATAGTCTTCAAGGGCAGCTGCATTTACAGCGACTTCAGTTAATTCTTTATTTTCAATATAGCGTTTCACGACTTTACGACAAATTTTTGCAATCTCACGGTCAAGGCCGCGAACGCCTGCCTCACGAGTATAGTAGCGAACTATATCGCGAATAGAAGCATCATCGATAGTCAGCTCACCCTCTTTAAGGCCGCTATTTTTTTGTTGCTTGGGGATAAGGTAACGTTGAGCAATATTCACCTTTTCATCTTCGGTATAACCCGGGATACGAATCACTTCCATACGGTCCAGCAATGGGCCCGGAATGTTCATAGAGTTCGACGTACAGACAAACATGACTTCAGATAAGTCATAATCTACTTCTAAATAATGATCATTGAAGGTGTTATTTTGCTCAGGATCAAGCACTTCAAGCAATGCTGAGGCAGGGTCACCACGGTGGTCCATCCCCATTTTGTCGATTTCATCCAGTAAAAACAGTGGGTTTTTAACACCGGCTTTGGACATTTTCTGTACTAATTTGCCTGGCATGGAACCAATATAAGTCCTTCGATGACCACGAATTTCTGCTTCATCACGGACGCCACCTAATGCCATACGGACAAATTTACGGTTGGTCGCACGCGCAATGGATTCACCTAGTGATGTTTTACCTACCCCGGGAGGGCCAACCAAACATAAAACAGGGCCTTTTACCTTCTTCACACGGGCCTGAACGGCTAAATATTCAAGAATACGCTCTTTGACATCATCCAAACCATAGTGGTCTGCCTCAAGAATCTTTTCAGCACGCCCTAAATCGCTGTAGACGCGACTACGCTTCTTCCAAGGGACACTGATCATCCAATCAATATACGCCCTTAATACAGACGCCTCTGCTGACATAGGCGACATCATTTTTAACTTGTTAAGCTCTGCTGTTGCTTTCTCTTCGGCTTCTTTAGGCATTCCTGCCTCTTTCACCTTAGTTGCTAACTGCTCAGATTCATTAACCTCACCTTCGCCGATATCGCCGAGCTCTTTTTGGATGGCTTTCATTTGCTCATTCA
>JBOEHG010000010.1:0-17530 GCA_050633825.1 Cellvibrionaceae bacterium
CCGAAACCAATATACCCAACCGAGAAAATTTATCCTACTTTGGCAATGGTAACGAAGCTCACTGCATTTATAATTTTTCTCTACCACCGTTATTAGTAAACTCACTTATTACCGGTAATTGTCGTCATCTCAAAAGCTGGATGATGAGTATGCCTCCGGCTCAAAATGGTACCACCTATTTTAACTTTGTAGCTTCTCATGATGGTATAGGACTTCGCCCGGCAGAAGGACTTATGAGCGATGAGGAACTATTACTACTCACAAACACGATGGAATCATTCGGTGGAAAAATTTCCTGGCGCGCGTTGGATAATGGCATTAATAAGCCTTACGAAATTAATATTGCCTTGTTTGATGCATTCAAGGGGACAACAAATGGGCCTGACCAATGGCAAATATCGAGGTTTATCTGTGCCCACGCCATTATGCTAGCACTGGAGGGTATACCTGCATTTTATATCCACAGCCTGCTCGCCACCGAAAATGATCAAGAAAAAGTCAAACAAGAAGGTCATAACAGAGCTATTAACAGACACCAATGGCAATCCGCTGAGCTTGAAGCCAAACTCAGCGATGATTTAAGTAACCATAGCCAAGTATTAAGACAACTGAAAATCCTTATTCAGTTACGGAAGCAACAGCCGGCATTTCATCCAAATGCGACTCAATTTACATTACATATTAACGAACAAGTATTCGCTTTTTGGCGGCAGAGTAATGATCGCCGTCAAAGTATTTTTTGCCTTAACAATGTGAGTGACCTACCGCAAATAGTCACCTTATCTAGCCTCAATCTTATTGTGACCGATAACTGGCATGACTTGATCAGTGGTTCACTGATCGATGGGATGAGCAACGAGATCACAATAGCGCCTTACCAAACAATGTGGATAAGCAATTTTTAACCCCCATATTGTAAATTGAGTCACACTTTCAAGTAATTATCACTCTAAAATTAGATTTGGCGCATATCCCTATCTTTTCTGCTTGACTTTGTATAAAATGCATACAATGCGATTGAATTATGTCCTGTGGCTATTAGCCAGTGAGACTTAATTCTTATTATTAGCAGTAAAAACTGTGTAAACAGGTACACTGCCCCGCAAAACAACATGACCAATCAGATACGCAATTATAGATATGTCGGCATAACTGATTAACCGACAAGTACCTGCTCACATTAAGGATGAATCTTATGAGTGACAATGACCAAACCTACAAGGTTGTCTTCTCCGGTAATACGATAGAAGGCAACTCAACCAGTGATGTTGCTAAACGTTTCGCCGAAGCGTTTAAACTCAATGACCAAGCTTCAATACAGCAGCTATTTTCTGGAAAAATTATTACTCTCAAACGTGGACTGAATTACGAACAGGCACAGCGCTATAGTCGAATATTGCAAAAACTGGGTGCCGACTGCTGTATAGAGTGTGAGAATGTTGCTTTATTTGGTGCCTTTGATTCAGAGCCAGATTACGATTATGAACGCAAAAAGCGCCGTCGCGTCGCTCAATTTAGCCAAGGCGGATTCGCTAATGTCGGGCTAACACCAAAATAACCCCCAATCACTATAGAAGCAGTTGACAATCCCCTAGCAACTGGCATAATTGCGCCCCCTGAATTTGCCCTAAGCGATTCGACATCAAAAACGGTCGTTGAAACTCGCCAATACCAAGTTATCAGGGCAACTTACTGACAGAATTTACCCTATTTATACAGGAGCACAACGGTGGCCAATTCACCTCAAGCGAAAAAACGTGCTGTCCAGAACGAAAAAGCACGCAAGCACAACGCCAGCTTGCGCTCTATGGTTCGCACTCAGATTAAAAAAGTTCTTGCTGCAATAGATGCAGGAGATAAAGAAACGGCAACCGCAGCCTATGCAGCAGCAGTACCCGTTATTGACCGTATGGCAGACAAAGGCATCCTTCACAAGAACAAAGCCGCCCGTCATAAAAGCCGCTTAAATGGTCAAATTAAAGCGCTATAAGCTTTAACTAGACACCAGAAATAGTAAATGCCTCGATTATTCGGGGCATTTTCTTTTCAATCCCATATAAATCGACGAGATCTACCGATTTATTTAGATTTAAGCAAGCACCTCTACCTTCTTATCTGATAAGCTCTGTGCAAATCCATTATTCATTGCAAACATAATCAGAGAAGAATAATTCTATGTTGCCATTAGCAACCAACCTGGCCGCATCTCTACTCTATTTAGCAGCCAGCATATATTTACTCCTGTTGATTAAACAGCAACGAAGCTTTAAACAAAAAGCTGCTTTTTCCCTAACATTGGGCGCCATTATTTTGCATGGTATAGGGGTTTATCAACTAATGGCCCTCGAAGCCGGCATCGATCTAGGCATATTTAAAATGGCCTCGTTTATCGTGTTTGCGATTAATGTACTTATTCTTATCAGTAGTTTACGCAAACCCTTACATAATCTTTTTATATTCTTCTTCCCCCTATCCATTCTTTGTATTGCCTTATCCACTACACTCCCGCAATACTCTCACTCAATGCAGGTCAGTCACGGGGTTGCTGCACACATACTACTTTCTATTATTGCCTATAGCGTATTATCCATTGCGACACTGCAAGCTATTCTCTGGAGCTGGCAAAACCATCAGCTTAAAAAGAACCAACTAACCGGTGCAGTAAAACTACTCCCACCACTACAAACCATGGAATTGCTCATTTTTGAACTGCTATGGGCTGGCGTGATATTACTAGCGCTGGGCATCATGGCTGGCTTTATTTACCTGGATAATATTTTTGCCCAACAATTAGTGCATAAAACCGTATTATCCCTATTTGCCCTAATGGTATTCGCCGCACTACTGTGGGGGCGGCATAATCTGGGGTGGAGAGGAAATACTGCCGTTAAATGGCTACTTTCGGGGTTTTGTTTACTTATGCTAGCCTACTTTGGCAGCAAAGTAGTTTTGGAGCTTATCTTAAACCAAGGCTGAGTTTTATAAGAAATAGGTTTTTATTTCTTATTTGTTATAAGAAAAGTCCTCGAACTTACTTTATACTTGTGACGTAGGTCACATTTATGGATGGCAAAGCACTTACCCGCTGTGGTAAGCCTGCCCCTATACGATACAATTTCGCGTTATTGTTGGACAATAGATAATATGATTGAAGGATTACCCCAAAGTCAGGGTGCAGTGTTATGACTGAAAGTGAAAAGCCTCTGGATACACCTCGTCCCCACCTCCGGTCCATATCGGCAGGTAAGGTCACATCTTATGATATCAAAGTCTCTGCTTGGATCAACCATTGCCAAGAGGTCGCAGTCAATCAAGCCGATACCCTATTTGACGAATTCATTTCAATCGTTGATGAAAAGCTAAGCGAGAATATCGATAAAGCAACAACGAACCAAGGCAATATACTTGCCATGGATAATTTACGTGAATTTCGCAGCAACACCGATAGATTAAAGCTAAATTTTGGCGATCAAATTAATCACGGCTTTGACCTCTTTCAACGAAAAGCATTATCGACCTACTTAAGAGAGCCACACCCAGAAGATAAGGTCTGGTCATTAATCGATAATGACGAGTTAGAAGAAACAATCGCCATCAAGACAATTGCTCACGAAAGTAATATAGAATTTCAAGATGAGCTTTGGCGATTGGAAAAACGCTTTGGCAGTATTAATGGTGGCGAAGCTGTTGATGAACATAACAACCCTGTTTCTCCTCTTCAGTTTTGTGTATCTCTGCGCTCAAGCCTTGGTCTGACATCCCTTAATACCGAATCAAAATTAATTGCGTATAAAGTATTTGCCAGCCTCATATACAAATACCTTGAACCACTCTATACCACCACCAACGAATATTTTATTTCAGAAGGCATATTGCCTAATCTTCGATATGATCAAGGTGTTACTGAAAACACCTACGATGTTAAAAAAAATGTCGAACAAAACCCTTATCTAGAACAAAGTGAATCAGCAGAATCTGAGGATGCAGCTGATGACAATATTTACAATGATCAGCCCATCAAAGATGGGGATCAGATTCAGTTAGTTTATGCCATTCGTTCATTGCTGCAACAAACGCGTCATTATGAAGATGAAGGCCCTGGAAAACCACCTGTTGTATCGGATGTGGCTCCGGAAAAATTTCATAGTCCGGATCAAAAAGTATCACACCCTCCCATTCTATTTGTTAACCAGCAAATCATCGATGCGGTTGAGAATGTTCAATCAACTAAAACGGTTCTCGTTCAAGAAGCAAAGCAACTTGACCCTCAAAGTATTATTGACACCAACAAACAAATTGCTCAAGAACTCGCAAAAGAGTCACCTGATGGCACTGTCGACCCGCAGGATATGTATACCATTGACTTGGTGGGTATTTTATTTGAATATATTTTGACAGATGAAAGCCTACCCGATTCTGTTAAAACATTGTTAAGTCACTTACATACGCCATTTCTAAAGCTAGCATTCATTGACACACAGTTTTTCGAAAAGCCCGAGCATCCTGCTCGTTTGCTATTAGATAGCCTTGCTGAAGCTGGGGCCAACTGGGTTAACAATGATGGTACCGCTCAATATGATATGTATAACGAAATCAAAGCAGTCGTTATGCGTATTATGGATGAATTTAAAAATGATGTTCGTCTATTTGCAGAGATTTTATTTGAATTTAATCGTCTCAAAAACAAACTGAATCATAAGCATCAGTTGAAAGAACGCAACAATGTTGAACGCGTTCAAGGTCAAGAACGTTTGCGCCTCGCAAAAGAGCGTGCTAAAAAAGAATTAGAGTCACGTGTTAAAGGGATCAAATTACCTGCTGCTGTTATTCAGCTATTGAAACCTTGGTTCACTTATCTGACACTTTTGCAGCTCCGCGACAGTGATAATGAAGCGCTATGGAAACAGGCCTTACGGGTAGTAGATGAGCTCGTATACTTCTTCAACTTTAGCAATGAAAATGTTGACCGATCTGAATTAGAGCCAAGGTTCAATGGTATCTTGACAGCAATAAAAATTGGCTTTAATACCATGAGCTATGACCAAACTAAATCTAAAAAGATTTTGGTCGACCTGACTGCACTTAAAATTGCTACGGTTAAAAAATATGCCAAACCAGCAACACAAGCTGCCCCAGAAACCACTGATACAAGCCATTCGGCTCCCCCTGAACAAAAGGTAACGCCTTTAAAAGTTAAAGAACCCGAACCTATAAAACAGGAAGAGGAAGAACCTTCATCAGAAGAAGCGAAAGTAATCAATTATCTTAAATTAATTGAGCCCGGCACTTGGTTCGAATTCAAAGGTAATTTACGCTTAAAAGTGAATGGCTTTAGTTCAAAATTAATGAAATATATGTTGGTGGATAGCACTAGCCAAAAAGTGGTTATGATTTCTCGCTTGGAACTGGCACGAAAAATCATGTCCGAAGAAGCTAAGATTGTAGCAGGCAGCACCAAGCCATTGTTTGAAAGAGCATTGGAACGTATATTCCATCGCCTTGATAAAGAAGCTAAGTCTCTAACGTAAACGTTACTCCCTACTATGTCAGAAAATGCGCTGGCCAACAGACGTCGTCGCCGAAGGCATCAACTGTCAGCTGACATTTGTGTTATCGATCATTTACGCCATCACCCTATGGGTCAGCTGGTTAATATCCATCAAGAGGGTTTGCTCTTGATGGGGCATTTTCTGAATATACATTCATCTCATCAAATATCTTTAATTTTACCTAATAGCGTAAACCAACAAACACAGTTCGAACTTGGTATCGAGTGCCTGTGGAGTCAACAAGCTGATAGCGATGAACACGTCTATTGGTCTGGCTGTAGTATTATTGACTTATCGCCAATGGCTGAAGCCTGTATTCAAAAAATGATTCATCTCAGATCTTGACCTGTGATACAGACCATCTCCCTATTGCCAAAAGGGTCAAACTCGTTAAGATGTAGCCTTTCCTCTCAATCTAACAACCCCATAATTCGAGGTTAAACCCTTTTTGAACGATATTCCCCTGAGTTTTCTCTTTGGCTTTCTCGGTATACTGATTTTGCTGTCTGGATTCTTTTCGAGTTCGGAAACCGCAATGATGTCTCTAAATCGCTACCGCCTTCGCCATTTAGAAAAAAAAGGCCATCACGGTGCAAAACGAGCTTCAGCTTTACTCAAGCGCCCAGACAGGCTAATCGGTGTAATTTTAATTGGGAATAATCTTGTTAACACATTTGCGACAGCATTAACCACATTAATTGCATTGCGCTTATACGGGGAAGGCTCTGTTTGGCTTGCCAGTGTATTACTGACTATCGTCATTTTGATTTTTTCCGAAGTCACACCAAAAACCATTGCAGCCCTGCACCCGGAAAAGATTGCCTTTCCTTTTAGTGTATTACTCCGACCATTGCTAATACTGCTCTACCCAGTAGTATGGGTCATCAACCATATATCGAATGCCTTAGCACTACTTTTTGGCGTTAACGCAGCACAGGGACATGCACATGAACACCTTAATCCAGATGAGCTCAGAACAGTCGTAGGCGAGGCTGGCGGCTTAATTCCTGATGACCACCAAGATATGCTCTTAAATATTTTGGATTTAGAAAAAGCGTCTGTCGAAGATATTATGATCCCTCGCAATGAGGTAATAGGTATTGATCTAGAGGACGACATTGATTACATCATCAACCAATTAGAATCAGCAGAATATACTCGCCTACCGGTTTATGAAGGTGATATTAATCATGTGATCGGTATCCTGCACCTACGTTTTACTCCCCGCTTTATGAAGAGTAAATCGCCAGTCACTCATGCTGATATTAAGCAATATATTAGTACGCCCTATTTTGTTCCAGAAAGCACGCCCTTACACAAACAACTTATTCAATTCAAAGAACAAAAGCATAGCATTGCTTTAGTTGTTGATGAGTACGGGGAAGTACAGGGACTCATTACTCTCGCTGACTTATTAGAAGAGATTGTGGGGGACTTTACCACTAACCTCAGCGATATCCGCGAGCCTGATATTCAAGAAGCAGACAATGATTGGTATACCATTGATGGCGGCGCATCCATAAGAGATGTCAATCGTAATCTGGACTGGCAATTACCAACAGATGGCCCCAAAACACTCAATGGACTAATGATGGAATACCTTGAGAACATACCCAAAGGACATATCAGTTTTATTATCGATGACTACGTTTTCGAAACCATAAAGCTATCTAGCACGATGATAGAAAGCGCCAAAGTTAAGTTAATTAAGATAGAAGAAGAATAGCGGTTAATCGCTATTTTTAAAGAAATGGATTAACCCGCTTTTCCCTGTCATGAGCCAACTGAATCACACCTTTCTTTTGTCCATTATCCAAAATACTCCACTGGCGGATTTCATCAGCACTACGGTAACAGCCAATACAGATATCATTTTCATCCAGAGCACAAACAGACACACAAGGTGACGGGATCGGTTTATCTATATCAAGCATTACGGTTACCACAAATAAAATACATAATTGATCATTTTAGCAAATTTTCTTAGTAGAACGGAATATAGAAAGAATATTACGGACATACTAATGCCTAATTATAAGGCTTCTTACCAAAATTTTTCGGGTGCGCTATGGCTACGGGGCAAGCTCAAACCAAAACAATAAGCCAATAGCATTTTTATCACACCAGCGGTAAACCCCCATATTTCATGGCCTTGATACTCATATGCGGGAGACCACAAAGACAAATTCTCTCGGTGAAAAATGTCAGTTCGGATACGGCGGTCGGCCATCAACTCACTTATAGGCACAAAGAAGATACTATCAATCTCTGCTGAGTTTGCAGTCAGCTGGGGAATACTTTCCAGCATGCCAACAACTGGTGTGACCTGAGTCCCTTGGCGGGTTGAGAACGCAGGCAACAGGCCTTTAACATCAACGCTATGAGGCTGAAGAGAGACTTCCTCCTCCGCCTCACGTAATGCGGTACTAACGGGGAAATGATCGCCAGGCTCCCACATACCTCCAGGAAAAGCGACTTCTCCACCATGGTGACTCATATTGATGGCCCTACGTGTTAGCAATAGCGACAAACCACCATTATTAACCACCAAAGATACCAAAACTGCTGCATGGCCCGATCGTTGCCCCTGTTCAATATCGGCCACAAGAGGGACTAGGCGGGATGTATCGAATTTAAAATAATCTGACATGTCATAGAGAACTAGCAAAAGTGGTAAAAATGGTTATAAAAGGAACATACGCTGAAATCACAAAATATACACCTAATAAGCACCCTAATATCGATTTTACCCCCTATTTTACGTAACTGACGCTAGATCGGAGGGGAGTCCGATAAAATATCATAGCTTTTAATAACTATTTATTCTAAATTTCCCTATCTACATAGCGAAGTTTTTTTTGTAGTATAAGAATTGTTCAATTAACATGACCAAAACGTTGATGTTTATATGGTATTCGAGGTGGGGGCCTCAGCATATAGATAAAGACTAGGAGCAGTAGAAATGTCGGATTTCCCAAATTTCGATCAGCTATTAAAGCTGGCAAAAGAGCAACCTGAAGAACTTGAAAAATTTCGTCAGGAACAGGTTGAACTGTTGATTAATGAAGCGCCTGCTAACAGTCAGCGCAGGCTTCGAGGACTTCAGTTCCAAATTGATGCCCAAAGACAACTTCATGAAGACTCACCTATGGGTGCCTGTATGAAGATCAGTCAAATGATGCATGAGTCTTTCGCTGAATTGCGTGTGTGGCTAAATGATATTACTGGCCTTGATGATCCCTTACGCAACGAGATCAATGATTTCCAATCGTCAGGTTCAGAAAAAGTAGCAGCCAAGGTTTTACCCTTCCCAGCAAGCTAAAGACCGACCTAAGCCAAATACATTCGGCTTACCCCTGTTACTCTAGCACTAACACACTATAATACTCTTTCGTATATCGAGAGAGTATTATGAAGTTCTGTAGCACTTGCGGCACCCATGTCAACTTAACCATTCCTTCCGGCGATAACCGAGAACGATTTGTCTGTGTTGACCCCGAATGCGGCACAATACACTACCAAAATCCACGTATTATTACAGGTTGCCTTCCGACGTATCAAAATCAAGTACTCCTATGTAAACGAGCCATTGAGCCTCGCTATGGTTTGTGGACATTACCTGCCGGCTTTTTAGAGAATGGCGAAAGCACCGAACAAGGCGCAAAGAGAGAGTCATGGGAGGAAGCAAAGGCTAATTTAGAAATCGAACAACTCTATACTCTTTTTGACTTACCCCATATTAATCAGGTTTATTTTTTCTTTAAGGCAAGCCTAAGCGATACTGATTTCGGACCGGGAGAAGAGTCTCTAGAAGTCGAACTGTTTAATGAAGAGGATATTCCTTGGGAGCACTTAGCGTTCCCAGTCATCGAAAGAACCCTTAAACTTTATTTTGAAGACCGTAAAGCTAAGCACTTTCCATTTCGGTCTCAGGTCATTAAACCTTCACAAAAAATATTATAAGTCTGCAAGCTGCCATACATCGTAAGCGGGTTCTTCATAAGGGTGAGTTTGTTTAAGTGCCGCTATTGATTGGTGTATCAATGCATCACTACACACCAGCTCAACACGGTACTCATCAACAGATTCTACCTTATTCTCTTTTCCCAAAAAGGGAGTGCTACCGGGTAAAGGGCGATATTGACCCTGCCCTATTACTTGCCAACAACATTGGTCGTAATTCCCAATCTTCCCTGCACCAGTAGAAAAAACCGCTTCTTTAACTTGTTCAAGATGGGTCGTCGGCACATAAAAAACTAATTTATACATTTATCACTCTCCTCTACCCATTCGGCTACGAGACTGCTGTTTAACAATATCAATACTCAACAAGATAAGTGCAAGCCAAATAAACCCAAAAGTAACTAACTTAAGTAAAGAAAAGGGTTCATTGTAGTAAAATGTGGCCAATAAAAATAATATACTAGGCGTTATATATTGAAAGAACCCTAAGGAAGAATAGGTAATTCGCTTCGCGGCTGAGGTAAATAATAACAACGGAATAATCGTCACCGGACCAGCGACAACCAACAGTAACCAGTCCTGCGTACTCCATACTACAGGACCATTATTCTCTATACTCAAAACAGCTAAATAAATAAATGCTAGCGGTAATAATAGTAAAGTCTCAACAAATAACCCTGATATTGAATCAACACTGATATTTTTATGGATAAAACCATAAAAACCAAAACTGAAAGCCAATATCAAAGCCACCCAAGGCACTTTTCCTAAAGCGATAATCTCAATGGAAACACCAATAACCGCAAGCAGTACAGCTAGCCACTGAATAAAACGCAGTTTTTCATTTAATAAAACGAAACCTAAAAAAACATTCAATAGCGGATTAATATAATAGCCTAAGCTGGCTTCAAAAAGACGATCATTGGTCACTGACCAAATATAAGTGCCCCAGTTAAGCGCTATCAGTACTGTCGCCAATAAAAGGAATAAACACTGTTTGCCATCGCGAAAAGCATTTACCACCTTTCGCCAAGAACGTAAGACAACCAAAAGAAAACAAAGAAAAAAAGCAGCCCATATCACCCTATTGGCTAGAACTTCTAAAGGGTTAATATGGGAAACAAGCTTAAAATAAAAAGGAAATGCACCCCAAAAAACAAATGCCGCTATGGCCAGTAGGCCACCCTGTTGAGAACGCGACATAAAATGCCCTTGGGATGAGAATTAGTTAAGGATGCGCAAACCGATAACATGCTCTAAAGCTTGTATCTCTTGCAAAACAGAATCGTTTAATTCACCTTCAATATCAATAATGTTGTAAGCAACATCACCGCGACTTTTATTGACCATATCAATAACATTGACCTGATGACGTGTAAACACAGATAAAACATCACCCAAAACACCCGCGACATTATGGTTTGCAAAAGTGATTCGGGAATCACCCGCACGTCCCATCGCAACCGCAGGAAAATTAACCGAGTTTTTCACATTGCCATTTTCCAAATAATCCATTAACTGGTCCGCAGCCATAATGGCACAATTTTCTTCGGCTTCAGCTGTACTCGCGCCAATATGCGGCATCGCAACCACTTTATCATTACCTAGCAGACAAGGTTCAGGAAAATCACAAATATATTGCCCTAATTGGTTGGCCGACAAACTAGCAACAACCGCCTCTGGGTCAACGATCGTTTCACGGGCAAAATTCAGGAGTACCGCACCTTGCTTAACGCTTTTCAAGGCATCGCCATTGATCAAGTGATAAGTGGGCTCAATCGCCGGCACATGCAAAGTAATATAATCTGCTTTGGCTAATAGCGCTTGGAGATTCTCCATTTTTTCAACTTGGCTAGGCAAACGCCATGCAGCTTCTACTGATAATGCTGGGTCATAACCCAGTACATTCATTCCCAAAGATAATGCCATTTCAGCCACTAAAGAGCCGATAGCACCAAGGCCAACAACGCCCAAGGTTTTACCTGATAATTCAGAGCCTGCAAAACGCTTTTTCTCTGCTTCAAGCTGTTTATGCATTTCACCAGCATCGGTCATCGTCTGCAAACTTTGTGCGTAAGCCATTCCATTCACGATACCGCGTGAACTCAGCAACATACCCGCTAACACCAGCTCTTTAACAGCATTCGCATTCGCACCGGGAGTATTAAATACTACAACACCATTTTCTGTACATTTTTCTACAGGAATATTATTCACACCAGCACCAGCACGAGCAATCGCTTTTACTGTTTCAGGCAAAGCCTCGTCATGCAATTTATGGCTACGCAATATATAAGCATCGGGATGACCAATATCGCTCGATAATTCATATTGGTCACGAGAAAATCGTTCTAAGCCTTTGATAGAAATTTTGTTATAGGTTTTAACTTTATACATTTAACTTTTCCAATGGTTAATATCGACAATGATTTCAGTGCAGATGCCTTTTGTTGATTTTATTTAAAACTATTTACTAATAACTATTTATAAATGACTACCTGTTAATAACGGACTCATAAGCCCATTTAACCCATGGCATGAGCGCATCAAGGTCAGACTTTTCAACTGTTGCACCACACCAAATACGTAAACCTGATGGTGCATCGCGGTAAGCACCAATATCATAAGCGACCTTCTCATCAGCTAACAATTTAACCATTGCTTTCACCTGATCAGCGTCAGCTTTCAAGGTCAAGCAAACACTGGTATTAGAAATGGTATCAGGACCTTGAGCAAGGAAATCAATCCAATCATTTTCCGCAACAAATTGACTGATGGCAGCTAAGTTATTAGCAGATTTTTCAACTGCTTTTGCAACACCACCCAAACTTTCTACCCAATCCAATGCATCCAAATAATCAGCAACACAAAGCATAGAAGGCGTATTGATCGTCGCCCCCTGAAAAATGCCTTCAATTAACTTACCGCCTTTAGTCATACGAAATATTTTCGGTAAAGGCCAAGATGGGGTGTAGCTTTCTAAACGCTCAACGGCACGCGGGCTCAATATCAACATACCATGAGCGCCTTCACCACCCAGCACTTTCTGCCATGAGTAGGTGATCACATCCAATTTTTCCCATGGCAAAGCCATAGCAAACACGGCTGAGGTCGCATCACAAATGGTTAAACCCGTACGATTATCATCAATCCAATCGCCATTAGGCACTTTGACACCCGATGTCGTTCCATTCCACGTAAAGACAACATCATTATCAAAATTAACCTCAGCCAAATTGGGCAACTGACCATAGTCAGCTTCCAAAGTACGTACATTGTCTAATTTCAACTGCTTAGTGATATCGGTCAGCCAACCACTGCCGAACGATTCCCAAGCAAGCACGTCAACGCCACGAGCACCGAGCAATGACCATAAGGCCATCTCCACTGCACCCGTATCAGATGCCGGAACAACACCGACACGGTAACCTTCAGGCAAACCCAATAGCTCAGCAGTTTGATCACAAGCTCGCTTAAGGGCTGTTTTACCCACAGCAGCTCTATGTGAACGACCTAAGGTACTGAGATCTAACTGAGTAACGTCATACCCAGGGCGCTTACTACAAGGGCCAGAAGAAAAATTAGGGTTAGCAGGTTTGATATTCGGTTGTGCAGCAGACATAGATGTCCTCATTATTCGACGAAAAAAACAGCGAGCAATTATGCCAGCATTAGGAAGTATTTTCAGGGCTTTTTAAAATAGAAAGGTATTTTAATGAAACTTCAAGGGGGCGAAGCTTCAGTTAATTGTTGCACACGATAACCTTTGGCTTTCAACATCGCTAAAACGCTATCAGGGCCTGCTAAATGTAAAGCGCCGACTAAAATATACTCAACTTCAGGGCTACGTATAAAATCTTCAATTTTTGGTAACCACCGTTGATTCCTTTCTACCAGTAAAGCCGTATACAGTGATGGAAACTGTTCCGCCCAAGGGGTCAGCGCAACATCAATCAGTGCTTTATTATCTCCCTTCCGCCATGCCGCTTTTGTTTTCTCCATCACCGCAGACAAACGTTCTAATTCTTTAAGTGTGTGTCGTATAATTTGGTTCTCTTGGCCTTTACCCATAGCAAGCATGGCGTTGAACTGATCTTCTAGTGTCTCTAAAGAATAGCGCGGCTTATCATCTCGCTTGGCTTTTTGATTGTAAAACTCATCAACTCCCATACCTGCCAAGCCTAAACGCTGTAACTCAATAATTGTCAACATAACCGATAGCATACTCGGCTTTATGGAGCGAAATGATTCTATAGGAATACCGCGAACAGCAAGAAAATTATTGAGGTCGATATAGGTTTCTTTATCAAGTACATTATCTAAAGTTTGACCATTACGATAAGTCGAATACTGTGCAAACAACTGCTGCGCCTTTGGAGACTTTACAATATCGGGATCTATCTCAAATACCAATGTATGGGCTTTGTTATAACCACGCTCAAAAACACGGGGCAAGGGATAATCTTGTTGCTCAAGTAAATGTATAGTGCCACCAATAAATAAGTAGTGGCCACTATTATCCCCACTTGTTACTTTCCAGACCGGGCCTAAAGCAAAAGAAGGGGCGGAGAATATCAAACTAAGTGCCAGTGAAAATATGGCCAAAAAGTAACGTGATTTCATCTAGTAATTTTCCATATTGATATTTTTATACATCGATAGCTAAGCCATTATTGATTGAAGCGCTCCACTAAGTCTGGGATGTCGTTAACAATTTCCGACTTCATAATCGCCAGTGTTACCTTGCCCACCTCAAAACCCCACTTACTCATCACGGTTTCGTTAATAACAACTCCCGGGGCTACTTGGTACATCCAATCATCCATAGAGACCGTAATCTCATCTTGCTTATAGGGTATACGTAATTTATAGGACAGGCGAACTGCATTACCACGGGCTTGGATTAAAGCTTCCCCATCAACATCACCCGCTGTACCAATATAGTCTCCCTTACCATTCGGAGTCATCGTCCACAGCCGGGTTTGCCGTTCACCATCATCAAACCAAAAAACCTCATCAAGTGTTCCCACGCCCTCCTTCCACTCACCTTTTAATGCCGCAGTGAAATAACGAATGACCTTTCCAGAACGATTACGAACAATACCATAAGCAACAAGATCCCCAGAAAAGAAGCTTGGCAAGTCAAACTCCGGGGTACGGCCTTTATAGTCATCCACAGTGGTTGATGAACACGCTATAAGAACAGCAGAAAACATAATTATTAAGACTAGTAAAACAGGCCTTTTCATAACTCTTTACCCTGACAAATACTTATTTCTACGCTATTACTTAAGTAAAGGATTGCTGATTTATTGATCGGCATGATTGATATCGTTGTAATTGTAATAGATGTAGAAGTAGAGGTTTTAAAATGTTTCGATATTGTGTATTTATCGTTATATGGATGTGTTCAAGTCAATTGTTCGCTTTAGATGCCAATGAATGGACATTGGATATTAATACAGGCTCAAAACACAGTAGTGAAACCTACGGTAAAAACAAATACTACAATGAAGAAAATAACGGCTTCGGAATGACCTTTGGTTATTCTGATATGATTGATATCAAAATTGGTTTTTTTGATAACAGTTATAATAAAAGCTCAGTTTATGGAGGAGCCGTATTCAATAAAGATTATTATATCTTTAATGATATTGTAGTTTCACCCGGGGTTGGCCTTATGTTTACAACAGGCTACCACGACACCCCTATTGATGCCCCTGCATTGGCGCCTATCGTTTACCCCACTATTACTATTGGCCACAAAACCCTGAGGTCAACCATTGGCTATGTACCTTACGGTGAAGACACGGTTTTTACCTTTCAAACACAAATTCAATTTTAGTGTCGCTTTCAATTCATTGATTTGATCTCTAGAACGCTATTACTTGAATGTAAAGCTTATCAAAAAGCATCAACGGAAAAATTGTCTATAGTTAAATTGTTAACAGCACTAACTTTGCTTGGGAAAAAGCATGTTTATAGATGAAGATCACGACAGTGAACGCCAAGAAGCTATTCAACTCGTATTAAACAGTGCGATGGGTAGTGCGGCACGCTCACTCGAAGCGGTTATTGATAGCGCTGTCACTTCTGCCAACCCAAGCACTCACTGGGTCAATAAAAATAATTTAAGAGCAACATTATCGAGTATTAACCTTCCGGAAAAATCCATCGTAATGAGGCAGTCATTTCGGGGGCAATTACGAGGCGAGATTATTATTCTTATTGAGCATGGCGCAAAACACTACCAATTGGGTAAGGTTATGGGTTATGAAGAAAAGATGACCGCACTCAATATTCAAGAATTAACCCTGGAGCTTGCTAACATATTATCCGGCGCATGTATTAGTGGCTTATCAGAGGAATTAAACGTCAAACTCAGTTTTGGCGCACCATCGCTACTCAGTAATGGTGCCTCTGTAGATAATATATTATCCGGTAAAGACCTATTATGGACAGATGCATTATTTATGGATGTTGGTTATACGGTGAGTAGCATCTCAATGAAAACACACTTAATAATGTGCATGATAGAAGAAGATTCTCAAGCGCTTTATCATATTATTGATGAGCAGCTGGAACAAAAATGAAAAGTTTACTCGAGCAAACTTTTTTACAGGTTAACATTGGTATTCTTGTGATTGATAAAGATTACAATATAACCCTGTGTAATCACTTATTTGCAGATATCAATAGAAAAAACAGCAACGAGATCATAGGTAAAAATTTATTTGAATTATACAGTGACCTACCTAAGCAATGGCTGCAACGTAAAATAAGCAGTATATTTTTACTGAAAAACTCAAGCTTTATCAGCTGGGAACAACGACCTTCATTATTTAATTTACCCAGCAGTCGCCCAATCACCGGCACCAATGCTAAAATGATTCAAAACTGCTCGCTTTTCCCTATTCTAGATGAAGAGAATCAAGTGACGCACGTTTGCATAACCATTAATGATGCAACTGCCACTGCATTAACCCAATCAAAACTAAAGAAAACATCAAAACGCTTATCGCAAGAAAAAGAAGCTCAACAGGCCTTAATAGCAAAATTGGAAGAAACCAAAAACCAGTTGTTGCAGTCAGAAAAAATGGCTTCTATTGGGCAATTATCTGCCGGGGTAGCCCATGAGATCAACAACCCCGTTGGCTTTATAAAATCCAACTTCAATTCATTAAAGCATTACGCAAAAGAACTTAATACCGTTATCAACCTATATCAAGAAAAACTAGACAGCATAGGCAATGACACAACCAAAGAGTTTACGCAAAAATTAAATGACGATTACGATATTGAATTTATAACAGAAGATATTGAAAATTTATTAACCGAATCCTTCGATGGCATTAACCGTATAGAAGAGATCGTTAAATCGTTAAAACACTTCTCCAGAGCAGATACTAATGAATGGGAAAAAGCCAATATTAACTTAGGCATTGAAAGCACCTTAAAAGTGGTCGCACACGAGTTAAAATATATTGCTGAAATAGAAAAAGACTTTAACGAATTGCCGGAAATAGAATGTTTGCCAATGCAAATCAATCAGGTCTTAATGAACCTCTTGGTCAATGCAGGACAAGCCATAGAGAAAGATAGCAAAAATGGAAAAATATCAATAGCAACAAACAAAAAAGACGATAAGGTGCACATCACTATAAAAGACAACGGAAAAGGTATAAAACAGGAAAATTTAACTAAAATATTCGACCCTTTCTTTACCACAAAGCCTGTTGGTGAAGGCACTGGATTAGGCTTATCCTTATCTTATAGTATTATACAAAAACACAGTGGCGATATCTCCGCACATAGCGAACTTGGAAAAGGTACTTGCTTCCAGATAGCACTGCCCATACACCAAAGTACTGAACAAAATATAGCGTCCTCTCCATAAGTGTATTATTGGAATCAATAAATGCCGTCATATAAATAAGATAAGTAAAAATCACTTACTGTAAGGCACTGAAATACAAAACTCAGAATAAATCAAAGAAGAGGGACCAGCCTATAACAAT